>JBDGSL010000001.1:0-52003 GCA_042217555.1 Candidatus Nanohalobium sp.
AGAAGAAATTAGGAGGTCCGAATCTCTACTCTTCCTGCATCTCCTTAATCTTCTTCATGCGGAAGGTTTCTTCTCTGGAGCGTTCCATAAGTACCTGTGATACATGGTTCAGGGAGTCTGTCATCTCGGGGATGACTTTGTGTTCCAGTGCGTTTACTCTTCTCTTGGTTTTTTCTATCTCGTTGAGCAGTTTGAGGATTTTAGTCTGTGTCTCGGCCGCATCCACGATTTTTTCCAGTAGTTCCTCGTACTTGTCGGCTGTGGAGTCCACTCGGGAAGATGTGGAGCTGACTCCGTACTCCCTATTCAGTACTTTTCTCCGGACTTCTCCGGATTCTATCTCGGGTACTACTACCCCCATGATGTTCTGTGCCTCTGTCTCCAGTTCTATATCCTGTTCCTCAGCCAGTGCATTGGCCTTGACTGCGTCTTCACCGTCGTAAATCTTTGCGAGCATCATCTTGAGCTGGGCTTCGGAGTAGAGATCGGCCAGTTCCTGGTTGACTTCCTGTGCATCATCTATAACCTCCATGAACTCATGGATCAAACCGTCGCGTTTCTTCTCAAGGATTTCATGGCCGTTCTCAGCCAGGTCAATCCTCTCCTTCAAGCGGAGTTCTTCACTTCTCGTCGGTTTTACATCCTGCGCCATCGTCTAAAAATCACCTTGAGATTTTTTGCGAGGCCGAAAATCTCTGATTTTCAAGGTAGATCACTACTCCTCTGTGTTCAGGTACTTTTCCTGCAGTTCGTTGTCGATCCTAGTCAGTTCTCCTTCCGGTACTACTTCAAGCAGCTCCCAGGCCAGGTCAAGTGATTCCTCTATATCCCGGTTCTCTCTCCATCCCTGATCTATGAACTCGGACTCAAACTTCCGTGCAAAACTGAGGATTTTCTCATCACGATCGCTTAAAGCGTCTTCTCCAACGATAGACACCAGGTCTCTGAGGTCTTCACCTTCTGCATACATGGCGTACATCTGGTCGGAGAGATCAGGATGGTCTTCACGTGTAAAACCTTCTCCAATCCCGTTGTCTTCCAGTCTGGAAAGGCTTGGAAGTACGTCTACAGGAGGCTTTTTACCCTGGTTGTCAAGGTCTCTGTCAACCACGATCTGGCCTTCTGTAATGTATCCTGTAAGGTCTGGGATTGGATGTGTCTTGTCGTCGTTAGGCATTGTCAGGATAGGGATCTGCGTCACGCTTCCTTCACGTCCCTGGATGATACCTGCTCTTTCGTAGAGCTGTGCCAGGTCCGTGTACATGTATCCCGGGTATCCTCTTCGCCCCGGTACTTCTTCACGAGCTGCGGAAACCTCTCTCAAGGCGTTGCAGTAGTTGGTCATGTCTGTCATGATGACAAGGACTTCATACCCTTTCTCAAATGCAAGGTACTCTGCAGTTGTCAACGCCATTCTCGGCGTGATAATTCTCTCCGGTGCAGGATCAGAAGCCTTGTTCAGAAAGACGACCGAGCGCTCCAGTGCTCCTGTCTCCCTGAACTCTTCCATGAACTCCTGACTTTCCTCTTCCGTGATACCCATTCCCGCGAACACCACCGCGAACTCCTCGTCTTCTCCCTGAATATCTGCCTGGCGGGCGATCTGCATCGAAAGCTCGTTATGAGGCAGACCCGAACCAGAGAAGATCGGTAGCTTCTGTCCACGGACCAATGTGTTCATCACGTCAATTGATGAGATCCCTGTCTGGATGAAGTCCTCAGGTAGTTCCCGGGAGTAAGGATTGATCGCTTCCCCGATGATGTCTCTTTCCTCATCCGGGATAATCTCCGGGCCGTCATCAATCGGGTTTCCTGTACCGTCAAGTATCCTGCCAAGAAGATCCTCGGTAACAGGCATCTTGACGTTCTGATCCAGGAACCTGACCTTTGCGTCCCTTCCGACACCCGTAGTTTCCTCGTATAGCTGGACAATCACTACATCCTTGGAGGTTTCCAGTACTTCTCCTCTCTTCACTTCTCCATCTGCTGTCTCTACCTCCACGATATCTCCGTAGGCAATATCTTCGGTTTTCTCCACGAATACAAGCGGGTCCTTAACTTCGTTGATCGTCTGATATTCTTGTTGAGTCATTAGTTGAAAACACCTCGGGTGATTTTTTGCAAAGCCGAAGATCTCTGATCTTCAACTGAATCACATTGTGTTGAAATTTTCATTTTCGGCCACCTCTACTGCTCCACTACCTGTTCGAACTCATCCCTCATCTGTTTCTGGACGTCCTGTTTGACTTCCAGGTAGTCTTCTGAGGTCTGAAGTTCTGATATCCGGTTTTTGGAGTCAAGGGCGATTATGTCCTGTACTACTGCGCCTTCCTCCAGTGATTCGTAGGCCTGATCAGCCCATTCCAGCACCAGGTCGAGTATGTGGTATGTCTTCTCGGGACTTGAGTACTGGTCTACAGGGTGGAAAGCGTTCTGCTGCAGGAAGAACTTCTTGATCATCGTTGCGATCTCCAGGGTCAAACGTTCACGGTCTGGTAGTGCGTCCTTTCCTACGAGCTGGACTGTTTCCTGAAGATCTCCGTCTTTCTGAAGAAGGTCTCTTACTCTCTGGATCTTTGAGGTCCAGTCCTCATGTACTTCATCTTCAAAGTAGTCAGAAAGCTTCTCGCTGTAACCTGAGTAGGAATCATCCCAGTTGATCGATGGGAAATGCCTCTTCTCAGCGAGATCAGCGTCCAGCGCCCAGAAGTTCTTGACAACCCTGAGCGTGTTCTGGGTTACCGGTTCCGAGAAGTCTCCGCCGGGCGGACTTACTGCTCCGATGATAGATACGGAACCAGGGTCAACGTCTGCTAGAGGATCTACACGTCCTGCCCTCTCATAGAACTCTGCAAGTCTCGAGGAAAGATAAGCCGGGTATCCTCTTTCACCAGGCATCTCTTCCAGACGGGCAGAAACTTCACGCATGGCCTCAGCCCATCTGGATGTGGAGTCTGCCATCAGTGCAACGTCAAGTCCCATGTCCCTGAAGTACTCTGCGATCGTTACCCCTGTGTAGATCGATGCTTCACGGGCAGCAACAGGCATGTTGGACGTGTTCGCGATAAGAACTGTACGATTAATGATTTTGTCTCCTGTCTGTGGATCTTCAAGCTCCGGGAACTCTTCCAGGACTTCTGTCATCTCGTTTCCACGTTCCCCACATCCGATGTAGACGATGATGTCTGCGTCGGAGAACTTCGCGAGACTTTGTTGTGTAACAGTCTTTCCGGATCCGAAAGGTCCTGGAATTGCTGCTGTCCCTCCTTTTGCGATCGGGAACATCCCGTCGAGAACTCTCTGTCCTGTGATAAGCGGTACTTCCGGGCGTTTTTCTTCCTCTGACGGTCTTGCATCTCTGATCGGCCATTCCTGTCTCATAGATACTTCTTCGCCGTTGACTACAGCAATGGTCCCCTCTACTGTGAAGCTTCCTTCCCTGATTTCCTCTACTTCTCCTTTCTCTGCGTCAGGAGGTAGAAGTACTTTGTGTTCTCCATACTCTACCTCGGTTTTTCCCAGTGTCTGACCGGGTTCAACTTTCTCCCCTTCTTCTACCAGAGGAGTGAACTCGTACTCTTTTTCGTGGTCTATGCCAGGTGCTTCTTCTCCACGGGATATGAAGTCTCCGCTCTGCTCTTCAAGCTGTGGAAGCGGCCTTTGAAGACCGTCGTAGATACTTCCTAGTAGGCCTGGCCCCAGTTCCACGGATAGGGGCTGCCCTGTGTTTTCAACCGGTTCACCTGGTTTTACTCCTGTTGTCTCCTCGTAGACCTGGATGTAGGCTTTATCTCCTTCTATCTGGATAACTTCTCCCATCAGGCCTTCTTCTCCTACAGATACAACGTCGTACATCTGTGCTTCAAGCCCTGTCGCTATTACGACAGGTCCTGCTACTTTGTAGATTTCTCCGTCAGTTTCTGTTTCCTGAAGTTCTGTTTGTGTCATTTATAGACCACCTCGGTAGTCTTCTGCAAGTCGTAGAGTTTGTGTCATTTTATGTTTCACCTATAGTATGTGTTTTCGAAGTTCGGCTCGACGTGTTTCGTGAGAAGATTCGTTTCCGAATCTTCGAATCTGTCAGTTTTCGTTTCATGTTATGTCTGCCCCGATAGCTTTCTTGATTTTTTCCTGCAGTCTTTCACTTTCAGCTGTCTCGCTGAGTGAGACGATGACAGGTTCAACCGAGCTTTCTACTTCTCTACGAATCCTCTTCGGAAGCTGTTTCAGGTCTTCTTCCTCTGCTACAAGTATACCCATGTCGTCTCTTTCCACCAGTTCCTGTATCTTTTCCTGGTAGTTTTCCGGATTGAACGTTTTCTTCACACCTGCAAGTTCGAATCCCAGTGTGAACTCTTCGCTTCCTATAACTCCGACCTGTTTCTTCTTTTCCTGTTTCATTGATAAAACCTCAGTTTGGAAGTATAAGCTGTTTTCTGATCGTTTCCTGGTTTTGTATCCCTGTTTCTTTCGCTCTCAGTAGCATCCTGAGGTTTTTGACCTCTGTTATCTTCGCGACAACATAGCCCAGTACTGATGAAAGGCCTAAAGGCCTGGTGTGAAGTCTTTTCAAAGCTTTTTCCAGTCTGTGGACTTCGATAGCTCTCTCGACATCTTCAAGCCTCTCCCCGACTTCCAGTCCGAACTCGTTCATCACGTGTTGAAGGCCATCTTCGTACTCTTTCCCCAGTAGTTCTTCCACCAGTCCGCCGTTCCTGGCAGTTAAAAGTCTTTCTCTGATCTTTTCCCTGCCTACACCGTATTTTTTAAGCCGGAGAACCATCTTAATATTTTCATACCGCATCTCATCTGTTATAAAGTCCCTGAACTGACTGCTACCGTTGTTTTCTGCCAGTTCCCATAATTCATCGTAGTATGCCTGGTCAAGACCGGTTTCGACCTGAGAAACTGTTTCAGCCTGGTTTATGTACTTCTGGTAGTCTACAGGAGAGTTTTCAAAGCTTATGGAGTCTCTAGCTTCTTCGAAACTCATTTCGCACAGCCTGTCCAGCTCCTCCTGGTCTACACCGCCTACCGGGTGAAGATAATCCATGGCCTCTTCATCAGCTTTCCTGGCTCTAAGCACTCTTTTCAATGTCAGTATGTCGTACCTACTGAGATATGTTCTGAGAACTTCCTGGAGTTTGCCATCAGCTTTTTCTACAAGTCCAGAGAGTTCACGGGACAGGTTTCTTGAAAGTGCAAGTTCTGCCAGTTTTACACCATCATAGTTCGAACCCAGTTCGTCTATATCTTCTTTGTACACACCTTCTCCCATCTTTCTTGAGATCTCATTGGGACCCATCTTCAGCATGCTGTCGTAATCCATCTCATCGTACAGCTTGGCCTTCTTCGCGGATACACGGGCGTACATGTATGGATAGTCTCTCTGTATCATGAGCTGTCACCGAACAACCTGTCCGCAACTTCCTTCCTGTACCTGTCCTTCATGTTTTCCGTGATTTTGTCCAGTGAGAAGTCCTTGCTTCTCTCACCGTTCTCTGATACAAGGATAAAACCATCCATATCCCTTTCCATGAACTCCATCTTTCGCTGATCTACAGCGTCTTCAAACTCTTCAGAACCTTTCACCGTTCCAACGTCAAACTCTGCGCTTTCGACCGCTTCCTGCACCAGTTTCTCTCTTTCACCGGCATTCATGCCAACGATACGTTCATTTAAACTGTCGAAGACCTCCTGAATCTTTTCCTGTTTTGCCTCAAGTTTTTTCTGCCGTGCAGACATCCTTGCATTTGAGAGAACTCTCTTTCTCCTGGATTTCTTCTCCTCTTCTACCTCTTCCCGGGCCTCATCCTTGATACCTTCAGCTTTTTCCTCCGCCCGGTTTATTATCTCATCTACCTCCTCTTCTGCTTCACTCTCTATCTTATCTGCTTTTTCTCTTGCTTCCGTGAGGATGTCGTTTTTTACGTCCTGTAGTGCCATAATATATTTTTCACGTCTTCTAACTCGATTGATCACGTTTTTTGGTTAAAAAGGCTGGAAAAGGGCTGTTGCCAGCCCTTTCTTCTCTTTTTTAGATGAATCCGGCTACGACCAGCGATACGACGAGTCCGAAGATTACGATAGTCTCCGGAATAGCTGTCAGGATCAGGACTAAACCGAATAGGCTGTCATCTTCTGCAAGTGCGCCTACTCCTGCTGATCCGATTTTAGCCTGTGCGTATGCTGTCGCGATTGCTGAAAAAGCGATTGCGACTGCTGCGCCGATAGCTGGGAAACTTCCTATTGCCATAGTGTGAATGTCACCTCAAAATATAGATTTTTTGAAAATTGAAGCTCCTGCGGTGCTTCTGGGAACAGATTCTACCGAATCTGTGTTCCTTGACTTCATTTTGAAGCCTCAGCTCCGAATGGAGCGTATTTTTTTCCGCCTCCTTCGAAGAACTTTCCGAACATCTCCACGTAGTGAAGACGGATGCCCTGAAGGAAGCCTTCCATGATTTTGATGAACGTGTTGAATACATGGCCGAAGATCAGGATACCTGTTCCGAGGACGATTCCTGTTATTCCTCCTGCACCGTATGCGGTTTCTGCGATGCTATTTACTACGGCTGCTAGTGCTACTGCCGCAACAGATACTCCGAAGATTCGGAGGTAGGACAGGATGTTTGCAAGCAGTGAAGGGATTTCTACCAGTCCTTCTACTCCTTCTCCAAGGTAGAGCAGTGCTATCGAGAGTGCGAGAACCGGTAGGCCTGCTGTCGGCCCGTAAAAGTACGCGAGAAGTGCTCCTGCCTGTAGCACATACCAGCTTCCTTTCTCCAGAAATGCCTCTCTAAGACCGTGTTTGATGTACTCGTTGTAGAACCCGATGCCGTAGCCAAGGTTGACGTGTATCAAACCAATCAACGCTGATACCGTGAACACCTGACTGAGTTCGTGCGCTCTGTGGAAAGGCAGGCCTACAGGCCCCAGTTCAATCATACCGTACTTTATCTGGCTGAAAGCGTGAAGACCCAGTTCATGTGAAAGCACTGAGTGCTTGCCGTAAAGCACGTAACCGAATGCATCTCCGAACAGAAGCCCGAAGAAGACCGTAGCGACAGATGCGTACATAAGAGACTTGAAGATCTCCCTGCCTTCAGGGAACATCTTTGAACCTGCGTAGAAAACAGCCAGGGTCGTCAGGCCATACCCCATGTCTCCTATCATGAAACCGAAGAAAAGTGGGAATGTCAGCATAAGCACTGCTGAAGGATCCAGTTCATTGTATCTTGGAACCGCCACCAGATCTGTAAGTGACTCGAAAGGCTGAACAAGCCTGTTGTTCTCATGCTTTACAGGAGGTTCCTTATCTGCCTCCTCTTCCTGAATATGTATACTTCCCTCTGCCACCTCTGCCAGTGCCTCTTCAACTTCTCTGTACTTCTCCGCAGGTATCCATCCTTCTGCAATGAAAGCATGTTCGGTCGTGGCAAAGTTCAGAGGTGCTTCGGCTTTTTCAACTCTCTCCGTCAGGAACCTCTCAACGTGAAGCAGTCTCCCTCTCCACTCTTCCGCAAGTTCCTCCCTATCCTCTTCAACCTGACGTTTCTCGTACTCCAGGCTTTCCTTCCTGTCATCTATCTCACGGTAAAGTTCCTCCATGGTCTTCGAACCGTCTACCTGGCTGTCAGGAACCCTGTACTGCTCACTGGAACACTTCTGCAAAGCAGCTTCAACCTCTTCCGCTTCATCCCGAGAGTAGATAACTGCAGAGGCAGAAACACCTTCAAAAACCTCATATCTGTCAGTCCCAGCTTTCTCCCCGAACTTTTCCGTGTCCAGTTTTCCTGTCCAGACCGCAAGCCTCTTCGACTCTGTAAGATCTCTGTACTCAAGGCCTGAACCTTTCAAACGTTTAAAAAACCTGCGTTCATCCTTTACCTGTTCAAGCTCCCTCTCAAGTTCCTCTTCCCTGGCTCTGAGACTGTCAACTTCATCTGAGATGCTGGAAAACTCTTCCTGAGCTTTTTCAACTGAGAAAACCTGCTGTTCAGCATCTACTTCTGGGAGCTTGGAGAGCAGAGACCTGACATCTACAAGGAACTCTGAAAGTTCTTCTGCGCTCTCTCCCGGACTGCCTGTTTCAAGATCTCCGTCGTACTGATCAATATCCATGACTTCAAGCCTGTGAAGCTCTTCAACTACTTCTTCCAGCCGGTTCTTCGGCCCTGTAACGGATATCTTCTTCATCTCTGCAGGTCTGATAAACTATTCACCCAGGTATTCTTCTCCAAACTTTTCCCTCAGATAATCTACGACTTCAGACAGGTTTTCAGAGGCCTGAGAACGGATTCTGTCCGCCTCTTCCTCTCCTTCAGATATTATATCCTGTTTCTGTTCCTCAAGGTCGCCTTGAAACTCTTTAAGCTGAGATTCCTTAAGCTCTTCTGCGTCTTCCTTTGCCTGTTCAACTATGTCCTCTGCTTTCTCCTCTGCTTTCCTCACCTTTTCTTCTTTATCTTCCTCTGCCTCTCTTACTATCTCTTCAGCTCTTTGCTCTGCTTCCTTTACCTCTTGAACGACCTCAGCCACTTGAACTCACCGCATTAAACCCAAACCAGTAAAACGCTTATAAAGCCGATCGAGGACAGAGAAGAAAAGCTATTTAAAAAAATTTTGCCGATCACTGAACTTTATGGAAAGAGGAGAGGAACGAGAAACAGCCTTTTACTCCAGCAAAAAGGCAGAGAAAGACACAGAAGTCTTCTTCAACAAAGAGATGAAGACAAACAGAGATCTGTCAGTCCTCGCTGCAAAAGCGTTCAAAGAGGAGATAGATGGAGAGATGAGGATCTGCGACGCACTGGCCGCCTCAGGAATAAGAGGGATGAGGTACTCGGGCGAGGGAAAGATCTGGATGAATGACGCCAACCCTACAGCAGTAGAGGCGATGAAGAAAGGCCTTGAGGAAAACGATATCGAGGCAGAGGTCTCGGAAAACGATACAAACGTATTCCTCTCAGGAAAGAAGAACTTCTTCCACTTCGTCGACGTCGACCCGTACGGAAGCTTCGTCAACTTCCTCGACTCCGCTGCCAGAGCCACCAACCACACAGGATTCGCAGGATTTACAGCAACCGACAACGCAGCACCAGCAGGAAGCTACGAGACAGTATGCAGGAGGCGTTACGGATCAAAACCCTTGAAAAACAGCTTCATGCACGAGACCGGCCTCCGGATATACATAAAGGAAGTCTTCGAAAACTACGCAAGATACGACAAGGCATTCGACCCCAAGGTCTGCTGGCACGAAAGACACTACAGCAGAGTCATGGGACGCGTAACAGAATCCAAGCAGAGATGCAACAACTCACTGGAAAACATAGGACACCTTTCCCACTGCAATGAATGCGGATGGAGGAAACTGGAAGAAATAGACGAATGCCCAAGATGCGACAAAGAGACTCAAAAGGCCGGACCACTCTGGACAGGAAAACTCTCCGACCAACGCTTCACGGAGAAAATGTTGGAAGAGATACCGGAAGAATGGGAAGACTCCAGAGAACTCCTGGAAAAGATCCATGGAGAGGCCGAGATAATCACGCCCTTCTACGACATCCACGAGCTGTGCTCCAAGCACAAGTCACAGGTTCCGAAGTTGGAGAAGGCCCTCAACTCAATCGAGGACAAAGGATACCCCGTCTCCCCGACACACTTCTGCCCTACAGGCATAAGGACTGATGCACCACTGGACGATATCTTAGAGGTCATCAGAGAGTCGAACGAAGACTGAAAAGCTCCGGATGCCGGAAGTTCGGAAAGCTGAACTACTCTATGTTTATGCTTCCTTTCGCTGAATATTCTCCGCTCGAGACCCAGAAGTATGTCACACCCTCTACATTCACTTTTCAAACCTTCGGCCCACAACCCGGCGAAACCCAAACAGACTTAAGTATACAGAATGTATACATCGGGTATGGGTACTGTCAGTGTCAGGATGCCGGATGAGGAAATCGAGAAGCTGGAGAAGATAGCTGAAAGAGAGGGTAAGAGCCGTTCCGCTGTCTTAAGAGAGTTCGCGGAGGAGAAGATGGAGGATGAAATAGAACCAAATATGGAGGAAATATTTGGAATTATTTCCGAAGAAGAAGGTGAAGGACTTAAAGAGGGTGTTGAGGAAGTTAAATCTGAAGCAACTGAAAGCTTTGAAAGATCTGTAGAGGAGAAATTCAAATAATGATTCTAGACACCTCCTTCATAATAGACTATATTGAAGGCAAAAAATCTGCTAAGAGAAAATATGACAAGTTGAAAGCTGAGGAAGAGAAGATTATCTTGACTCCTGTCAATTCCTATGAACTCTACAAAGGGGCAGAAAAGTATTACAAGACCGGGAAGGAGCAGGAGAAGATAGAGAAAGCTCTAGAAAAGATACCGGCTGAAAAAGTTCCAATCAGCTGGGTTCAGGGGAAAGAAACTGCCAATATAGAAAACAGATTGAAGGAAAACGGAAACATGATCGAAACCCTGGATATAATGATAGCAGCACTGGCTTTCGAAAGAGATGAACTGGTTCTCACCGGTAACCCCGATCATTTTGAGAAAGTAGAAGGAATAGAAGTAGAGAGTTACTGAAAGAACCTAATTGCTTTTCTCTTCAAGCTCTTCTTCCAGTCCAAGCTTTTCTGCGAGTTCTTTGTAGCGGTTTCTGATTGTTACTTCTGTGACTCCGACTACGTCTGCTACTTCTCTCTGTGTACGTTTTTCTCCTTCTAGGACTGCTGCGATGTAGAGTGCTGCTGCTGCGATTCCTGTTGGGCCTTTTCCTGAGAGAAGGTCGCGCTCGGATGCTTCCTTGATGACTTTTCTGGCTCTTGCCTGGACTTCTCCTGAAAGCTGTAGTTTTCCGGCGAATCTTGGTACGTAGTCCTGAGGCTTCGCAGGTAGAATCCTGAGGCCTAGTTCCCGGGCAACATACCTGTATGCGCGTCCGATTTCACGTTTTTCGATTCCTGATGCGTCGCTGATTTCGTCCAGTGTTCTTGGTGTTCCCTGTTTTCTTGCTACGATGTAGATGATCGCTGAGATGATGGACTCCATTGAACGTCCTCTTACAAGGCCCTGGTCGACCGCTTTCTCGTATAGTCTGGCCGTTTCTTCGTGTACGCTTTCAGGCAGGTTGAGGTTGGAGATCATCGAGTTGAGTTCGCTCAGTGCGAAGCCCAGGTTCCTGTCCTTTGACTTAGTCAACCTTTTGTGCCATTTCCTCAGGCGGTAGTACTGTGCTCTCTTGTTGCCTGAGACTTTGTAGAGTTCTCCGGATCCTTTGCCGATTTCTGTGGAGACTCCCATGTCGTGTTTAGTATAAGTTAGTGGCTGTCCGGCTCTCGCCTTTTTCTCTTTTTCCTCTGCGTTGAATGCTCTCCACTCTGCGGACTCATCAATTCTGTCCTCGTCGATAACCATTCCACATTCTACACAGATAAGTTCTCCTTTCGCGGAGTCTTCCTCGAAACGTTGAGAACCACACTCCGGACATGTAAGTACTGTATCTCCTTCTTCAGCCTCTTCCTGGACGACCTCATAGCCTTCTTCTCCTTCTTCTGGAGCAGGTTCCTCTTCCTCTTCGGGGAATTCGCCGTCGGCTGTTTCTTCTTCGTCTTCTTCCCATTCGTCCGGTACTTCGTAGTTATCTATCTGTCTTCGGGGGATGTTTTGTGGAGCTTCAGACATAGTATTTTAGAACACCTTAGTAAAACTTAAAAACAGGGGCAAGTTTTAAATAGGTTTGCACCTATAAGACTACTTTTCAGTGACAAAAGCACTTTCTAGAAGGGAAGATGATTTAACAGCCAGCATCTCAACAAGAAGTTATGACGGAAAAGGAGGATCTCAGGGCGAAGAGAGAGACTCTTGTTGTTGTAGCATTTCTACTGCTTTCAAGCCTTTTCATAATCTATCCTTTCCTTGACGCCATACTTATCGCTGTTGCAGTTTCATATCTTCTTGATTATGTCCACAAAAAGCTTAATCCCTATATAGAGAACGAGTTTCTCTCTTCGCTGATAATAATATCTTCAGTATTCGCTGTTATATCTTTAAGTATTTATTTCTTCGTTGATAACTTTTTCAATATCCTGGCCCAGTTCAACCTTTTCACAGGTTCACTACAGGACCAGATTATCGCTGCGTTAGAGCCGTTGAATCTTCCTCAAAGCTTTATAGAATCGTTGAAGAGTTATTTCCAGACTATTTCTGATTCTTTAAGTGATGTTCTTATCGATATATTTGTATCTGTGCCTTCTCTTCTGGTTGATGTAGGTATATTCTTCGTGGCCTCGGTTTTCCTTTACAGGGATCGTTCAAGGATTTCTTCCAAGACAGAAGAGGTGCTGGAGAGTTTGCCGGACACCGAGGAGAAGATTATCAGGTCGCTTATAGAGTCTATTGACAAGATATTCCAGGGTGTTTTCATGACGCAGTTTGCTGTCGCGGCGGTACTTGGAGCGGTAGCTGCTGTAGGCTTCTACCTGATCGGCCTTGCGACCACACCTATTGACCTTCTTCCTCTCTGGATATTCCTGATAGCGTTGGCGTCGCTGCTTCCGTTACTGGCGAATATAATATTTTACATTCCTCTGGGACTTTACTACATGGTGCCTGGAGGAGAACCTATCAAAGGCATTTTGATCATTGTTTACGGCGTGATATTCCTTCAGATAATGCCAGAGGTAGTTCTCAGGCCGTGGGTAGGCTCCAAGAGCCTGGATGAACACCCGTTGATAATCTTCCTGGGATTCCTTGCAGGACCTATAGTACTGGGAGTGAAGGGATTGATCCTGGGGCCGCTGATACTGATACTTACAAAGGAGTTTGCCTTCAACTACGCTGATCTCGTTTCCGATCCATCTCCCGGGAGCCACAGCGAGGACACGGAGGAGTAGAAACATCGGTACCGCAGTTGCTGCACACCTGCCTCCACCTCCTCTTCGTTTCCACTTTCTCAGTGTTAAAACCCTGGAAATCAACACCCATGTGAAGAGCAAGGTTCTGCAAGGCCCTGTCATCCGTTACAAGTGTGAGACCTCGGTCAATAGCAAGTGCAAGTGCATCTCCGTCTTCTTCACTGGTAGGAGAGTTGATCTCCTCTGCCTTCTTCCTAACACGCTTCCTTGATTCATCTGATGGCTGCATAACTTCAAGGTTAAGTTTTAAACCTTTCATCTTGGCTATTTCCGACTTTATCTCTGCTCGGACACTCGGCGGTATAACTGCTTTCCGGAAAGGATACTGCGCTCTCGAGTGTATTATAACGTTGGCGTCGACCACGACCGCTTCCTCCGTGAAATCCATATTTTAAAGTGTTAACTTGTCAAATCTTAACTGTGTGATTCAAATGAGTCTACCAAACGCACCCGTAGAAAGGATTATCAGAAACGCAGGCGCAGAAAGAGTATCAAAAGACGCAGTAGAAGAACTGAGGAAAGCACTTGAAGACCTCGGAGAGGAGATCAGCCGAGACGCAATCAAGATGGCAGACCACGCAGACAGAAACACAGTCAAAAAAGAGGATGTCAAGCTGGCCACCCAGCAGTAAAGACACCCTCTCTCACTATCTCCAGGTGTAAAAAACAGATGCCACAGCAGATGGAAGCATCAGAACTATCCTCAGGGACTTACGTCATGATCGACGAAGAACCCTGCGAGGTAAGAAGCACATCCAAATCCAGTCCCGGAAAACACGGAAGCGCCAAGGTAAAGATCAAGGCCAGAGGAGTTTTCGACGACAAAGACAGGCATGTCACAAAGCCGGGAGACGCAATGATGATGTCTCCAGACGTCGACAAAAAGATCGGACAAGTCGTTTCCAGAGACGGAAACATCGCACAGGTCATGGACATGGACACATACGAAACAGAAGAAATGCAGCTTCCAGACGACCTCTCAGCAGGAGAAGGAGACGAAATAGAGTACTGGGTCATCGACGACAGAAAACTCGTCAAAGGACTCAAAGAATAGTTTCCTACCCTAATTTTTCTCTATTCTATGCTTTTCATAATTGAATTTAATTCAACTCGAAATAAGATAATCTTATTTACATCAGTCTAATCTGTTTTAGTCAATTAAAACAAGAACAGAAAATATGTCCTATTTAGCAAAAACGGATTTACCAAAGACCTGAGAAAAACAGAAGAAAGAAAAGACATAGAACTATACAACCATGGAAAAATTGAATCAATACTTAGGAATTAACCGGTAATTATTACTAAGGAGGGAAAGGTACCTAGGTTTTTCCCCCACCCATTTTATTGTCATAAGTACAATGAATCAATAGGTTTTTAATGTTGTAACTACAATTTTTTGTTATGGATCGTCAGGAATTGATAAGAGAAGTTCAAAGGCAAAATAAGTGGTGGGATGATGGACAGGTGAATCTACCTGAACCACTAGTAAAAAGAGAAATTGAAGATAAGTTAGAAGAAGAGCTAGATGAGGATATTATAACCGCGATTACAGGTTTGAGGCGTGCGGGTAAAACCACTTTACTGAAAAAAATGGTAAAAACTCTTCTAGAGGAGAAGAAACCTAAAAATATTCTGTATTTCTCCTTTGACCTAGCTGAGGAAACAGATATACGGTCAGTGATGGATATCTACAGTGAAGAAATACTATCACAAACATTCGAAAACCTCGACCAGAAGGTTTACATCTTTCTAGACGAAGTACAGAAACTAGAAAACTGGTCAAACCAGATCAAATCGATACAGGATAGAGACTACAATATAAAGTTTGTAGTCACTGGTTCAGCATCAACCAACATAACCAAAGGAGCAGGAGAAAGCCTGGTAGGCAGAATAATGATACACAGACTCCACACATTCTCATTCAAAAGCTATCTAAAATACAATGGAATCGAAACCTCTGAGATAAGCCTGGAAGATCCTTCTTACCCTTCAAATAGCCAAGAACTACGCATACAGTTTAATGAGTACATGGACGACGGCGGATTCCCTGAGCTCTACGACGAACAGTCAAATGAGAATCTACAGCAAAACCTTGACCTAACACTGTTCAGAGACATAGTCAACCTTTTCACAGTCAAAAGATCAGACACCCTTAAACAACTATTCAGACTAGTGACAGAACACACCGGACAAGTAGTCAACTACAACAACCTATCACAAGACCTCGACACACAGTACAGAACAGTTACAGACTACCTCCAGTACCTCGAAGATGGATTCCTCATAAACACCAGTAAACCAGTATATTCAAACACAAAGAAATCAATGCGGAAAAACCCAAAAATCTACACGGCTGACCACGCATATAACCGGCTCTACCCAGCAAAAGAAGGCCTAAAAGCCGAGACAATAGCCTACAACCACCTAAAAAGAATAGAAGAACCAGGATTCAAAAAAGACCCAGAAGTAGACATAATACTCCCTGAACAAAAGAAAGCATTCGAAATAAAATACCCAGACAAACCTAGCAGAAAAGACGCCAGACAACTGACAAAACTACCCGAAGACCACAAACTCTACCTGGTAACCAGGAAAACCTACGACACCTGGCAAATAAAAGGAAGAGAAGTAGAGGTCATACCACTCTGGATGCTCTGCCTTGCAACTTCACAAAAGTGAAGTGACCCCGCTATCTTGATTTCCAAGTGGAAATCGAGGAAGAGGGGCTTCTGTGCGACCTTATCCCTGAAAAGGAGAGTTTTGTTTTCCACGATACTTTTCTCATTCATACCGTCAACACAGAGACTTTACGCTTCGAGGAAAGTTTGAATTAGCACAGTCTTGTGCATATATTAACCAAGCATCTGCTTGGTTTCCTTATTCACTTCTGGTAGCTCCACACTACTCACTACACTGTCCGATTTGACTGGAAAGCCAAATCATTCAGCTTACCTTTGTTCCTCTCGAAACAAGTCCACAGACTGTTCTGTGTCAAACAGGGTTGCTGTTTGTTGATTCTCAAAAATCCAGAGGATTTTCTGCGAACCACAGATTCCTTACAGGAATCTGTTCGAGCATCGTTCTCGGAGAACGATGTGACACAGAAACTCCAAAGGAGTTTCGAGTAGCAGTAAGCCCTAACCAAACTGCCGTAATACCTTTATTTTAGAGTTTTAGATTTAAAAAAGCCGATTCATCCCTAACCTTATCCCTCTCGGGAATGAGGACAGGGTCTTCTCAGCAAAAAGATAAAACTACTGAACGTTGACTCTTCCACGGGCCGAATAATCTTCTCCGTCTACCTGGAAGTAAGTTATTCCATTGATAAACACTGTCTCAGAGCCTCCCGAGGGTATCGAAATTGTATCATTGCTGCGGTCGAAACTGATTGAAACACTGGAATCCATCCGGTTCCTGAAACCTACAGCCTTGCCAAGCTCAACTCTTTGTGAAGCAGGAAACCTGCAACTTCCGGAAAGATTTCTGTATGTGTCTCTACCATCCAAACTACAATTTATCTCTTCGGAAAAATTAAAGGCTCGTGAACACTGCTAGAATCGGAAAAATTTATCAGTAAAGTATGATAGAGATTCCTATCGTGAAAATAGAAGTCTCCGAAAGGGCGATGGAAGACCTCACCAAGCTACCTGACGAAGTAACTGAAACTTATCTAAGTAAGAAAGAGGCAATGGAGAAAAATCTGAATATCGGCGCCACACCAGGACAGGCTTTCGACAAGTTTCTATCAGGAATGCGAAGATCACAGATCTTCTGTATCCAAGAAAATCTCTGATTTTCGGAATATGCATCCAGTGCTTTAAGTCAACCTGGGCAGAGATTACAGAGCCTGGTTTATAGAAGGAGAATACATCGAAAAATTGCAGGATGACAAAATCTTTGGCTGGAGAGTTCTAAGCAAAAAAGAGGCTAAAAAACTGACAGGCAAAATCAGAGATCCTCTTTCAATTTTCGAATCCGATCTCTAATCTTAGAATTATCAGACTTGGTATTGCCTTCAACCATGTCCCTGGCACCTTCCTCAACACCTTCAACATCCTCCATAGGCACAAAACTACCTCCTTCGAAACGAGCCCTAACCTTCATCACAACAACTTACTCCTCAAGTTATTCAAATTAACTAATTTCAACCACTTTGCCTCTATCCAACCTCCCAACAATTTGCCAAGTTCATCCAGTTTTTCACTTGAGTCCTCAGAAACACCTTGATCTCCATCAGTCTTTGACATAAATCCTATTTAACATCCCGGAAATAAACAATTAACCACTAATCATCAGATAATTCTCTTTAAACTATTCAATCCTATACTGAAATTCTAGCCCTGAGTCGAAGTCTTCCAGCACATCGCTTATTTCTTCGACGGTTTCCTGGTTCAGTAGTTCGTAGTCGCCTGTCCAGAATGTGCATTCGTTTAGGATTGCTGTTGCCAGTATCTGTGAGTCGATTATTCCTAGATTGACTTCGTCCACTAGTTTATCTGAAAGCTCTATGATGTCCTCTGATAATTCGACGATTTCATCTACTGTTGCTTCTACTAGTTCTTTTTCTTTCTCTCTGGTTGGTTTGTGCGGGTTGTCTTCGATTTCAGCTAGAACTATTTCGGAGGTAAAGAACTGGTATTCTCCGTTAGAAACTTCGTCCAATGTATGCCAGACACTTTCTCTTCTATCCTCTTCTAGGTCTACAGCTATTCCGAATATGTTGGTGTCTGCGAAAAGTTTGTTCATAAGAAATTTTTAACCTGAGACTGGGTATACTGCGTCCGCTATTCTTTCAGAAAGGTCTTTTACGGATTCTTCTACAGCTCTTTCTATCTTTTTCTCAAGGTCTCTCCGGTCACGGATTCTCTTGAAAAGTTCCGCCTGACCGGATTCGAACTCTTCCTTGTTCTCCTCCCAGTCTTCCTTCCACTCTTCAAAATCTTCAGACATAAACCTGTACTCAATAGCGAAAACTTAAATCACTAACCCTTGAACTCAAGGACTTTCTTTGGCTGAGTTAAGCCAGCCTCCCGCATATCCTACAAGGATATGCTAAAAGAAGCATCCAGCCGTATGTAGTCAAATACTCAATCGCAGACTTACCTTTAGAACCATTCAGAAATCCGTGTGTGTGTGTGACACTTCAAAAAGTTGTTCAACACTGGTGAAAACAGGTTTCTGTATAGACACATCTGTTAAGTCCTTATCAACGCACACTTTTTAAACCTGTTGGAGGAAAGCTCTCGGACATCCACAAAACAGCAAAAGCTTTTCTCTAAAGATCTAGCTGCGGCCAGTACTTCCAGACTCTTGTTTTAGACATTCAGTTATCTAACTTATTTCCAAAAACTTGGAGTTTCTCCAGTTTTCTTATAAGGATAACTAGTTTTTCCAGTTAAAACACAGAAAATCAAAACCTGTATCTCTCCCAGCTCCAAGTTTTTATACAGTATAGGAACCAATTCTTCTTTATGAACTGGTCAAGTCTAAGGGAGGAAGTACTGGAGGAAGTGTATCCTGAGAGAGAGGAGATTGACGAAGCGCAGAAGCTGTACCAAGAAGTTTCAGATTTTATTTCAGATGAGTTCGGCCTAGAAACTCATTTTGCGGGTTCGACAGGTCGCGGCACCTGTATGAGAGGTGATAAGGATATTGACGTGTTTGTTTTGTTCCCTGAGGATACTGAGAGGAAGAAGTTGGAGGAGAAAGGTCTGGAAGTCGGTAGGGAAACGTTCAGAAACTTTGAAGGAGAGTTTGAAGTTGACTACGCAGAGCATCCGTACACCAAGGGCAAGATCAACGGGCATGAGGTTGAGATTGTGCCTTGTTTTGATGTTGAACCAGAAGATATTCGTTCTGCCGTTGACAGAAGCCCTCATCACTCTCGATGGGTGCAGGGGAACCTGGATGAAGGAATGAGAAGGGACGTGGTTATACTGAAGAAGTTTCTTAAGGTGCAGGGCCTGTACGGTTCCTCTCTGAAGGTTGAGGGTTTTTCCGGTTACCTGTGTGAGATACTTGTCAGCGAGTTCGGTGGTTTTCAGGAGCTTGTCGGGTCTGCTCAGGACTGGGGGGAGGAAAAGGTGATTGATCCGGAGGGAACTCATGGAGATCTGCCGGAAGAGCTTGAGAACAAGTTTTCGGAGGATTCACTGGTTGTAGTTGATCCTGTGGATGCTGAGAGAAATGTTGCTTCGGTGCTTTCAACGGAGAACTATGCCCGTTTCGTGTACAGTTGCTGGCAGTTCTCCAGAGATCCTGGTATGGAGTTTTTCAGGGAGTCGGAAAGGGAGTGGACCGAGTTCGAGTTGAAGCAGGAGGTTCAGCGGCGCGGAGAGTTCATAGCTGTGAGTTTTGAACGGCCGAACAAGGTGGATGATATTGTCTATCCTCAGATGAGAAAGTTTATGCGGCTTCTAAGGAAAAAGCTGGAAGGCCATGACTTCAGGATTTTCGAGTCAGGTTTCCACGCCGGTGAGAAAAGAGTAAGATTCTTTTTCGAGCTGAACCCTGAGCTTCCTGTAGTTGAGGAGCTGAAAGGTCCTAAAGTTTTCCATGGTTCCCGGCACATGGAACAGTTCACGTCAAAGTACAGTAATACTTTTGTACGTGGTGAGAGGCTCTATGCAAAGACTGAAAGAAGTTATACTCATGCAAAGGAGTTTATAAAGGTGTTTCTGGATGAGGATGTGCAGAGCTTGAAGGAGAAAGGTGTTCCCAGGAATGTAGCTGATGAGATAGTTGAGTTCTCAATGTTTGATGTGATGGAAGGAAGTGAGGAATGGTTAAATTACTTGGCTGATGAGCTGAACTTATGAAAGAGAACAGTGTGAATATCTTGGTAGGTCTTTCAGGTGTCGGAAAAGGAACCGTTCTGGAAGAAGCGATGAAGCTCTCCAAAGAAGACTACAGAGTTATAAACTACGGCGACAGGATGTTCGAGGTAGCACAGGAGAAAGGCCTTGCAGACCACAGGGACGAGATGAAAGAGATAGAATCGGACACATATAAAGAACTTCAGGCAGACGCTGCAGAATCCATCTTCAGGGACGCCGAAGAACAGGACATAATAGTTGAGACACACGCAGCCATCAAGTCACCGTACGGATACATCCCCGGCCTTCCGAAATGGGTTGCCGAGAACCTGGAACCTGAAAAAGTGATCATGCTTGATGCCTCCTCCGAAGCAATTTACAGGAGAAGCCAGGAAGCTGAAAGAGATAGAGATACAGAGAAAGCCGGTATCGAAGGTATCGAAGAGTACAGGGAAACTGCAAAGCAGATGGCATCAGCTGTTTCAATCCTGACAGGCGCTTACTTCAAGATTATCCAGAACAAAGACGGTAAAGCCGAAAAGGCAGCTGAAGAACTCGTTAAAACTCTTAAAAACTAGGAGGATGGCTCTGCCATCTTCCAGAGTTTATTCTGTCTCCAAAAGTTCACCCGGCTGTGTTGTTATCTTAGAGAGACAAAGAATCTTTCTGTGTTTGTTTGAAAGGCTCTGCGCGTTGCGTTAGGTTAATAAGAGTTAGACCGGGAATCGGATATATGGCGAGCCTCTGGGACATTGGCAAAAGTAAAAAGGAGAAGCTCGCCGATGAATGGAAGGAAAATGGAGTTCTAGAAGACAAGGTTCAGAAGCACAGAGACAAGTTCGAGGAGCGATTCCAGCAGAACATGCAGGAAGAAGTTCCTACACACCCATACAAGATTTACAGGGATATAGTGGAGAACAACGAGCTCAGTGAGGAAGAAAAGATAGCTCTGGAACACATGAAAGACGAGTTTTCAGAGCAGTGGCAGACACTTAAGCAGACGCATTCAAACTAGTTCATCGGCGAGGAAGTCCTTGGGGAGGGGGCTCCTAACATTCTTACTTTTCCAACCTTTTTCTTTTCCCTCAGGTTAAAACCTTTCCACAGGCAAAAATGTTTTTGATGGAGAGGACAGCAGCTATCGACCGGTTACTTCAGGAGAAAAAATATGACGCATTCATGATACATGACGACAGTTCATCCAGCAGAGACCTGTACTACCTCTCAGGTTTCGAGGCATCCGACCCTTTCACGTACCTGAGGACGGATGGGAAAAGTATACTGGTAGTGTCACAGCTCGAGTTTTCACGGGCCCGGGAGGAGTCAAGAGTCGATGAAGTGTTGAAGACATCCGAACTCAGCGGAGAGGGCAACGTGTTTGATAACCTGGCTGAGGAGTTTGGGATAGAGGTCCTGGCTGTTCCAGGTGACTTTCCTCTTGGAATGGCCGAAGAGATGGATACCTGTGTTGAAGCAGTGGAGAGTGACGTTGTGATGGAGGACCGGAAGGTCAAGTCAAGGAAAGAGCAGCAGAAGCTGAGAAAGGCTCAGGAAGCTACTGAAAAAGCCATGGAGAAGGCTGAGAAACTTTTAAAAAGAGCTGATGTACGTGACAGGGTTCTTTACCTTGACGGCAGGCCTTTGACCTCGGAAAGGCTCAGGTCACTGATCAAGATTCATCTAATCGAGAACGGCTGTGAGGTACCGGAAGAGACTATTGTTTCCAGTGGTAGAGAGTCGGCAAAGCCACATGCGACAGGTGAAGGCCTGATAAAAAGCGGAGAACCTGTAGTAGTCGATATATTTCCCCGGAAGGATAACTACTTCGGGGACATGACCCGTACGTTCGTGAAAGGTAATGCAGATGAGGAAGTACAGGATATGAAAGAGGCCGTACTCGAGGCACAGAAAGCAGCTTTCCAGATGCTTGAACGAGAA
This sequence comes from Candidatus Nanohalobium sp., assembly GCA_042217555.1. Classification (GTDB taxonomy): domain Archaea; phylum Nanohalarchaeota; class Nanosalinia; order Nanosalinales; family Nanosalinaceae; genus Nanohalobium. The sequence continues at coordinate 21,668 of JBDGSL010000001.1, forward strand.
AAGGAGGTCAAAGCCTGTGATGTACACCGGGAGGTATGTGAAGTGCTTGAAGAACATGGCTACAGTACGCTGAGGGATGAAGACACTGAGAAAGGGTTTATCCACAGTACAGGCCATGCTGTAGGCCTTGATCTGCATGAGAAACCTGTGCTTGCAGAAAACGAAGACGTGATCCTGCCAGGGATGGTGTTAACCATAGAACCCGGTCTTTACCTTCCGGAGACCGGAGGAGTGAGGATAGAGGACATGGTACTGGTAACAGAGGAAGGCTACGAGAACTTCAACTCGATGAGTAAAGACCTGGAACTTGACTGATTCATACTTCCTTGGCCATGTACGGCCCTTCTTTCTCGTAGTTGAACTTCCGGTAGTACTCTCTGGTGCCGACGGCTGAGATGACGACTACCTTCTCTTTCCCGAGTTCACGGGCTTTTTCCTCGGCAGCTTCCATTAAACGTGTTCCATAGCCCTGATGCTGTGTCTCTCCTTCCTCACCGATATCTGTCGCAGAACCCAGGACTTTCAACTGCCTGACGATCAGTGTACTGCTGTCTATCTCCGGTCTGAAGCTTTCGGTCGGCGCTCTCAACCTGGTGAATCCCAGTATGATATCGTTTTCAGTGTCTTCGTAGCTCAGGAAGTATTCATCTCCCTCTGATGCCCTGTAGTCTCTTTCCACAAGTTCGATATTTTCTTCCGAAGGTTCCAGTCCGTGAGTTCTTTCCACGTGGCCTACCTCCCTGCATCTTATGCATCTACACCTCTCCCCTTCTTCCTGAAGTTCCTGCAAGGCCATCTGCCGCATGTTAGTAAGTTGAGGACCTGCATCAACCTCTGTACTGGGGATGTCACGCATAACTCGTTTAACCCTGACATGAGGAGGTATTATGTCTTTCTGTGCTTTCTTAAGTCTTTTCTTTGCCTCCTCGTCGGCGATAGGCTCAAAGTCTCCTTCATCATACCTTCTGTAAAGCTCTGTCCCCTGGATAACTTCACACGGGTAGATCTTGATCTCATCGGGTTGAAGCTCTGGATCGGAGAAAGTCTTCCTGAACTTCTCTATGTCTTCCTCATATCCTTCACCGGGAAGTCCAAGCATCAGGTGGTATGCTACCTTGAACCCTGCGTTCTTCAACCGTTTTGTCGCCTCCTTCACCTTCTCCATGCCGTGACCCCGGTTTGTCCTCTCATGAGTCTCATCGAACACGGTCTGCACACCCATTTCGACCCTGGTACCTCCCATCTCGAGAATCCTGTCAATATGTTCCTGTTCAGCTATATCCGGCCTTGTCTCAAAAGTCACGCCGACGTTCCGTACCTCAGCTGTTTCGTTGATCTTCTTGGCCTCCTCCAGCGTGTCTGCTTTTCCTGAAGCAGACGGTTCAGAAGAATCTCCCTGTTCTTCAACATCTGCTTCCTCATCGTCTCCTCTGTACGTGTTGAATGCGTTGAACGCCTCTTTCAGAAAGTTTTTCTGGTACTCCGGGTCCTGGAACGGGAAAGTACCTCCCATAATGATCAGCTTGGACTTGTCTATCGAGTGACCGTTTTTCTCGTACTGTTCCAGTCTGTCCTGTGTCTGATCGTAGGGGTCGTACTGATTTCTTATCGCCCGCCTCGTTGCCGGCTCCTTACCTGTGTAGCTCTGTGGCGCGTCCTTACCCTTCGGACAGTAGATACAGCCCCCTCCACATGGAGCAGGCCGGGCCATGATTGCGATATTGGCGACGCCGGAGATTGAACGCGTAGGCTTGGTCTTCAGAACTTCACTTGCTTTTTCCTCTTCCTCCCTGGCAAACCTCAGGATGTCCGAGTTTTTCGGCATCCCGTCAAACTCAAGTTCACTGCACAGCTGTTTCTTCCTCTTCTCAACTTCCTCCTTGTCCTCCAGCTCTCCCTCCTGTATTTCACGGATGATCTGCCGGGAAAGATTTTGAAGCTCTGACATCATTTGAAGGAATGATAGGTGAGAATTAAAAACCGCGGCCTCGCTGATGTAACTATGAAGAAAACTGTTCTAACAATTTTCATCCTGATAACAGCAGCTTCTGCAACCAGTTTCAGCTTTGACCAGAAAGGTAAAGCCGCATTAATAGATCTTTCAGGAAGTATAACTCCTTCACAGAGCGTAGGCCTTGGAGGCTCCGGTATAACACCAGAACAGGTAAGAAAACTGAACAAGCAGGCTGAAAGAGAAGGTGCTGACGCCATAATATACGAGATAAACTCAGGCGGAGGCGCAGTAGTAGCATCTAAAGAAGTCTACCGGGCTATAGAGGACGTAGAAGTTCCAACAGTTTGCCGGTTGAGAGACGTAGCGGCCTCCGGAGGCTATATGATATCACTGGGATGTGACAGGACAGTAGCTGATTCAGCGACTTTAACAGGCAGTATAGGAGTTAAAAGTTCCTATATACAGTACTCAGGTACGCTAGACCGTTTTGGCGCCCGTTACATCAATATATCAGCAGGAAATATGAAGGAGGTTGGAAACCCGTTCATGAACATCTCCGAGAAGGAAAAAGAGTTCCTGCAGGAGAAAGCAGGTGCAATACACAGGGACTTCCTGAACATGGTTGAAGAAGAGAGGAACCTTACCAGTACACAGGTAGATAAAATCAGTTCCGGAGCACCCTACCTCGGTAAAGAAGCAGAAAACTTGAACCTGGTCGATAAACTGGGAGGCAGGGAAACAGCAGTGAATGCCGCAGAAAACATGACGGGCCAGGAGCTGGAGACTTTCAAGGCCCAGGACTCCACCGGTTTCAACCTCATGTCGCTTCTGACAGCCGACCTAAACATCGGGAACTTCCTGAAGTTCTCGTCTCCTTTCAGAGCCGAATGGAGATAAGAAATGAGGGGAAACAGAAAAGAAACCTGTTTTCGAAGTTAGCCTCCCTGACTACTGTTCAGGTGCTTCTCCCGGTTTCTCCGGTGCTTCATCAGGTTCCTCACTGTGGTTCCAGAGGACATCAAACATAGGGCTGAGCATCGAGTCAGCCATGTGATCGCTCTGTGTCCAGAAGGCCGTGTCCTGCGTGGAGTGAACGTCGTCGTGCGTCATTGACATGGTAAGTGCGTCATCGTCGACGATGGTAAACCTTCCCTCCGGCACATCCACTTCTTCAAGCTTCTGATCTGCTCCCTGCAGATCCCTGACCTCTGCGACATCCTTAATCTTGTCAAAGGCCTCCCTGTTTCTGTCTGTGACAGGTGCCAGAACCTTTACATTGACTCCTTTGTCCCTTGCTTCCTGAAGCAGATCTGAATGATTATTGAGAAGATCATTGAGTCCGTCCTCGGAAGTCATTATCTTTATACTTTCCTCTGCGTCCTGCATCATGGTTCCCTGATGCTGATTGATCTGGTGCTCTCCCTGTAGAGAACCTGACATCTCGGCAGGATCAACAAGTTCAACTCCTTGATCGTAGAGCGATTCCAGTTCTTCAACTGCTTCAGAATCCTTGAAATCTTCCAGTTTGTCAAGTTTCTCCTCCAGGTCCTGCCTGTGCTGCGCTTTGATGTTCTCTATTGCCTGCTCAGGCGGGATAGCTACGTATTCCATGGGTTTGGAGGATTTGATAACTACAAGGCCTTTCTCGGCCAGTGACTCAAGGACATCGTAGGCCCTGGAACGGGGAACATTGGTCATTTCCGACAGCTCGCCGGCCGTCGAGACGCTTCTTCCAAGAAGAGCAGAATATATTTTTCTCTCGTACATGTTCAGGCCGATGTCCTCGAGCTTATCCAAAGTATCGTTGCTTGCAACCATTTTTTACACTACACCTACTGTTTAGCCTTTACTAACCGGCGGTTATAAACTTTTTTTCCACCGACAGCCAAAGACCAGGATTTTATCATCCTGTAGTAATTAATCATGTTCGAATATTTATAAAACCTCTTCCAGCTTCTTCCTGAGCCGGGAGATCACTCCTCTTTTTTTCTTCCCGAATATCCTTTTCTCTTCCTTGAGGCCTTTCCAGTGCATACTGTCAAAGAAGCTCCCTACCTGGTGTCCGTACTTATCGTAGAAGGCAACCTGGTTCATTCCGAAACGTGGATCTGAATGGACAGGGTTATCGGTGTAGGCTAATGTTACTGTGGCCATGACTTCCTTGCCGTCAGGAACGTCAAGCTGTTCGGAGACTGCCTCAGTATCGAAGCCGGTCTTCCAGACAGAGCTTAAACCTTCTTCCTCCGCTACCAATCTCATGTTTTGAACTGCTGCAGCTGATTCAGCCGTGCAGAACTCACGTGGAGGCTTTCCCAGTCTTCTCTCCATCCTTTCCAGATCTGAAACCACTGCTATCGTTGCAGGCGCATCCTCGATCCTGTTGTCTCCAAGTATCTTCGAAACTATCTCCAGCTGTCCACCTGACTCGATGACTATGAACTCAAGAGTCTGGACATTTCCCGGAGAGGGAGTGTTCCTTCCTGCCTCAAGTACTTTACCCAGTTTCTCCCGTTCCACGGTGTCTTTTCTTGGCTTCTTGAACCCTGTCAGGTTGAGCACTGTTTCAAACGTTGACATGTTTTGAGTTTTTGACACGGCAGTGTTTAAACCTTCAGGAAGAAAGACTGGACGTGAAATACAAGGAACTGGCAGAAAAGTACCAGGAACTGGAATCCACCAGGAAGACCCTGGAAAAGACGGATATAATAGCTGAACTGTTCACAGACTCAGGAGAAGACCTTGAAAGACTTGTACTCCTGATCAACGGCAGGATCTACCCAGAGTGGAAGGAAACAGAGATAGGGATGAGCAGCAGGATGATGAAAGAGACTATCAGTGAAGCAACCGGCCACGACGAGGAAAAAGTAGAAGAACTCTGGAGAGACAAGGGAGACCTGGGACTGGCAGCTGAAGAACTTGTAGATAAGAAAAAGCAGCAGAGACTTTTCTCAAAAGAACTTACTGTCAGTAAAGTACTGGAAAAACTGAGAAAAGTCGCAGAGATGGAAAAAGAAGGCATAAGCCAGTCAGTAAGCCAGGACAAGAAAAGAGGAGAGATAGCAGACCTCATAAGCTCTGCAAAACCTTTAGAAGCTCGTTATCTGGTAAGAACAGTTCTCGGACATCTCAGGATTGGAGTAGCCGAAGGAATAATAAGAGATGCACTTGCAGAAGCATTCTTCGACGGGAAAAACACTGAAGAGATACAGAAAGCCTATAACTTCACAAACGACTTTACAGAAGTTGCCAGAGCATGCAGGAAAGGTTTAGAAGAAGTTAAATCTCTGGAACTGGAGCTTTTCCGTCCTGTTAACTCGATGCTGGCGAAGAAGGTCGACACAATTGAGGAAGGGTTCGAAACCGTTGGAAAGCCTGCTCTCATCGATAAGAAATATGACGGCATGAGAGCTCAGATTCATGTCAGAGAAGGAGAAGTCAAAGTGTTCACCCGTAGACTTGAGGACGTCACGGAACAGTTCCCGGATGTTGTAAATGCTGTGGAAGAACATATAGACGCTGAGAACTGTATACTGGACACTGAAGTAGTAGGGTACGACCCGGAGGACGGGTCAATGATAGAGTTTCAGAAGCTTTCCAAGAGGATAAAGCGGAAGTACGACATCCAGAAACTGAAAAACGAGATACCTGTAGAGGTACGGCCTTTCGACATCATATATCTAAACGAACCGATCCTGGAGAAACCTTACCAGGAGAGACTTGAGAAGCTTGACTCGATAACCCGGAGAGAAGAAAAGAAGTTGAGAACCGTAGACAGGAAGATAACCAGCGAAGTTGAAGAAGTGCAGGAGATGCAGCAGCGCTCACTTTCCGAAGGCCACGAAGGCATAATGATGAAGAACCTTGAAGCAGAGTACAAGCCAGGCTCCAGAGTAGGGTACATGGTGAAACTGAAACCTGTGATGGAGACACTTGACCTTGCGATAATCGCTGCAAAATGGAGTGAAGGAGAACGAGCAGGATGGCTTGGAAGACTGTTCCTCGGCTGCTACAACAAGGAAACCGGCGAATACGAGGAAGTCGGGAAGATGGCTACCGGGCTGACAGAAGAACAGTTTGAAGAAGTAACGGAGAGGCTTAAACCACTTATAGAAAAAGAAGAAGGTAGAAAAGTATGGGTAAAACCCGAGATAATAGTGGAAGTTGAATACGAGGAGATACAGGAAAGCCCAACCTACTCATCCGGCTACGCACTGCGCTTCCCACGCCTGAAAACATTCAGAGACGATAAAGACAGTGCAGACTCACTGGAGAAGGTAGAAAGCATATACAGAAGTCAGAAGTAAAAAATCCGGACTAAAAAAGAAAAAATGAAAAGATATGGAGTTTAATCAACCCTTCTCTCCAGGTAGTTGACGAGAGTCTTCCTGTTCTTTCCCTGTTTCTCTGCCTCAAGCAGTTCTTTGGTGTCCAGATCATCACTGCTGGAAACCTGTTCTTTCACTTCATCTACCGTTCCGGACAGTATATCCTGCGGGTCCGGCCCTCCTCTCTCAACGGCCTGCTTTATCTCTCTCGCTGCGTCACGTTCCTGCTCTGCGGTCCCCTGCGGTCTCTGCTGAAGTGTCTGCTGACCGGCGACCTCTTCACTTTCCTGACTTCGCTCTTCTCTGTGAACTCTTAGCTCATCGCTTTCAAGCCATACGATGAAAGCCCCGACCAAGACAAGCAGCGGGCCTATACCCCCCAGTACAAGAGTTATCAACTGGTTTGAGAACTGTAGAGACGTAAAGATTCCAAGCACCATCATAAGTGCTCCGACCAGAATTTTGATTACAGGACTCATCTTTGTATCACAACTAAACGATAACAAAAAACTCTTATATGGGTTTTCGTGTTCGATCACCGGCAACCGGTTAAGGGATTTATAATGTTTTTCCGTCCAAGGGTTGTATACGAGCTGGAAGATATGAGCTACTACAAGTACGCCAGAGAACAGTATGAACAGCCCAAGGAGAACCTGGACGAAATCTGGAAGCAGAGACTGCAGGAATGGAGGGACGAAGATAAAATCGTGAAGGCAGAGAACCCTACAAGAATACCAAAAGCTCGTCAGCTCGGATACAAGGCAAAGAACGGGTTCAACATCATCCGTGTCAAAGTGAACAAGGGAGGAACCAAGAGAGAAAGACCTGAAGCCGGGAGAAAACCCAGGAACACGGGTCAGAGCCGTTTCTCACCCAAGAAATCCAAGCAGGTTATCGCAGAGGAAAAAGTCTCCCGCAAATACGAGAACCTGGAAGTTCTCAACAGTTACTGGGTAGCAGAGGACGGAAACAGGAAATGGTTCGAAGTTATCATGGTTGACCCTGACCACCCTGAAATTGAAAACGATGAAGACGTGAACTGGATACAGGACAACAGAGACAGAGCAGAAAGAGGTCAAACACCTGCAGCAAAGGAAAGCAGAGGCTTAAACAACAAAGGTAAGGGAGCGGAAAAGATGAGGCCGTCCCAGAACGCTAACGACAACAAAGGCAAGTAAAAAAAGCATTGACAAGTTTTTAACCATCTATTTTTCGTTAAATGACTGACTTCTACGACTTCTTAATCTCCGGTAGCCTGAAGGAAAAGGCGTCGGAACTCAACTGGAACCCGGAAAAAGTCTCGGTTAAAGTCCTTGAAGCGGACGACCGGGGAGAACTGAAGAAAAAGATTCAGAGAAGTAGAGAGGATTACGACATACTTGGATTCAGAGGAGGAGACCATGAACTGAACAGGAAGGCTTTTTCCGATGAACGCATGGACGTGGTACTGCATCCTGGAAAGGGAAGGAAGGACTCCGGTATGAACCATGTAGATGCCAGGAAGGCCTCCCAGAACCACGTGGCAGTAGGGTTCTCACTGAAGCAGTTGCCGGAAGACCCTAAGAGGCAGAGCCAGGAACTGACAAAGTGGCGGAGAAACCTCAAGCTGTCTGAAAGATACGGCGCCCCTTACCTGCTGACCACTGAAGCAGACATGTTTTCAGACCTGAGAAAGCCTCGAGACCTCGCCGCAGTCATCAACTCACTTGGCTATAACGGCGTTAAAGCAGTCTCAAAAGTACCGAAGAAGATACTAGAAGAGAACAGGAAAGCGCAGAGCAGCTCCCGGATAAGACCCGGCCACGAGGTGGTAGAATGAAGCAGATACCTCCTGCCATACAGAAAGACCACAAATACCTCAAATTCAAGATCCGAGGAAAGAAAAAAGAACTGGGAGAAGTCGTAGAAGCAGTATGGAAATCAACCACAGGCTACCTGGGAACCAGAGAGGCCAGCAAGGCAGACATCTGGATAATTGGAAACAGATTCGATGAAAAAAACCAGACAGGAGTCATAAAAACCAGTAAGGAAAGCGAGGACAATATAAGAGCTGCATTAACCGTAAACCCTGGTTTCAAAGACGACACCTTTCTCAGTGTAGAAAAAGTCTCAGGAACAATAGAAAGCCTCTAACCCTCTCCAGACACCAAAGTACTGCCAAAATCTTTCCACAGCAGTTTCAATCCTCGAACAGACCTGTTAACCGGTTCAGGCAGGTCAAAGTTCTCGGAATCTACTGTACTGTTATCGTAGCCCGGGCCATCCAGACTCTGACTATTCTGTGCAACGACTATGAACGCAAGCGCCAGGATTGCCATCACAGCCACGAACAGAAACGTTTGACGACTTTTCTCATCCATACAGTACATGTGTTCAAAGGGAACACAGAAAAAGGTTAACTATATTTAAAAGGTTTCTCTTTATAAATCAATTATAAAGTTTATAAACGAGGCTCTGAAGTTTTCGCCTCGGTGAAAACTTTACTAAGAGGTGTAACTCTAAAATGGTTGATGAAGACGATATCGAAATTCAGAACGTGGTGGCATCCGCGACCTTCGACCAGAGGCTTCCTCTGGACAGGATCGCGATCTATCTTGAAAACACCGAATACGAGCCAGAGCAGTTCCCGGGACTCGTCTACAGGTTGAAGGAACCTAAGGCAGCAGCACTCCTGTTCGGCTCAGGAAAAGTAGTGTGTACCGGTACAAAAAGCCCTGAACAGGCGAAAGAAGCAACACACAAGATAATTGACGAACTGGAAGAAGCAGACGTCGAGATCGGAAACAAGCCAGAAGTAACAGTCCAGAACATCGTAGCATCCTCAGAACTAGGTGCAAACCTGAACCTGAACAGGATCGCATTCGAACTGGTTGGAACAGAGTACGAACCGGAACAGTTCCCCGGACTCGTCTACAGGCTTGACGAACCGAAAGTAGTCTTCCTGCTCTTCAGCTCAGGCAACCTGGTCTGTACAGGAGGCAGAACCTATGAAGACGTCCAGGAAGGGATCGCCACACTCGAAGAGAACCTGGAAGAAATCGGAGCACTTTAAAGTCTCTTCATTTTTCTCTTACTTTCCTAACTATGTCATCTTTCTACGCAGCCGCGGCGCGATTATTGAAAACAAGGACGGAGAGATACTGATGGTTCAAGAGGCGAAAGATCATATCCATAAAAAGTGGGACCTACCTGGCGGCGGCTGGGAAGATGGCGAATCAGTCATCGAATGTGTAGAAAAAGAAGTGCTAGAAGAGACAGGTTACAGAATAGATGTAACAGGATTTCTAGGCGTCTACAAGGGAGAAAGCATGGATGACGGCACTGAAGTCATCGTTTTCATGTTCGTAGCTAAGCCAGTAAATAAGGAAACCGAGGACCTTGAAGAAGATATACTTCAGGAGAAGTGGTTCACTCCAGAAGAAATACCGAACCTAGACCTGAGAAAAGATAACAGGGAAAGAGATGAGTAAACTACTCCTACCTTACTCACTTGGTTCGTGAGGACGGAGCTTTCGAGTGTTCTCAGCTTCTAACGTCCTTGCGACATCAGCTTCATAGTTCCTCGAATTATCTTTGGGCAGGTTTACAGGGCTACCCGCTAAACTCTTGGTCTCCATATAGGAGCGAGTTACATCAACAAATAAGTATTACAAGTTTTTTATGTGTTTTTGTTTTGGGCGATTCCTCCCGCTACCTTGATTTCCAAAACGGAAATCGAGGAATGGGACTCCCTCGCCTAAAAGTTGAAAGGTACCAGAAAGAAGAACCTGGCTCACTGGACCTTCTCTGGAACGACCTTAATCTTCTAAACTCTGAATAGCTCTTTTACCAGCATCCCGAATATACTGAGGGATGTCGTATTCCTCACTTTCCAGCTCTTTTACTGTGAACCACTTCATACCATCATGTTCGTGGCCATGTGTGGCCTCATTCTCTTCCTGAATCCTGGCGAGGTAGAGGTGATCGAGGTGCCAGTGACCCTCCTCGATTCTATGCAGGTTGACGTTGAAAGGCCTAGGAATATCGATGAACTCTTCCTCAACCACACCGGAGGAATGCTGCAGCTCGACTTCTAAACCTGTTTCCTCCAGTGTTTCTCTCTTTGCTGTTTCACCTGGAGTCTCTCTTTCCTCCACGTGGCCACCAGGCGCCAGCCAGAGATCGTACTTTCCATGATCGATAAGCAGAAGTTTATTATCTCTGACGATGAGGCAGCCAGCGACAAAGTCTCTCCTTGCGTCTTCAGGAACCCTTAGTTTTGTCATGTGAGGTATTTGTCGGGAGAGTTTGAAGATGTTTCCCAAAGTTTAAGTAAACTTTGTACACATTGTATACGTATGACGAGTGTTTCGGCCCGGATACCGGAATCCCTGGAAGAGGAGCTTGACAGGTTTATCGACGAGGAAAAGCTGGACAGAAGTACCGCTGTTCGCAAACTGCTTTCAGAAGGCATCGAGGAGTGGAAGAAGGAGAAAGCACTGGATATGCTGGAGTCTGGCGAAGTCAGCTTTTCCAGGGCCGCTGAGATCGCGGACATGGACCTGTGGAAGTTTTCCGATCTTGTGAAGGATAAGAAGATAACCTGGGTAAAGGACGACAGAGCCAGGGATGATCTAGAGGCTGTCTGAGATGCTGGTCTTCGACGCCACACCTCTAATCTATCTGGCGAAGGCCGAGAAACTTGAGGAAGTAGATGAAATGGAAGGCAAGAAGTTGGTTCCGGAGAAAGTATATAGAGAAGTCGTTGAAGAGGCCGAAGGAGAGCCGGACGCAGAGAGGATTGAGAAGGCAGTTGAAGATGATATATTCGAGATAGTTTCTGCAGAGGTTGAGGAAGATACTGACTTCCTCAGCGACGCCGACCTGCAGGTTCTGAAAGTTGCGGAGCAAAGGGATGCAGTTGCTGTGATGGACGAGGAAAACGGCAGGAACGTCGCGGACATCCGAGGCATCGAGACGCGTGGGACAGCGTTTATAGTTCTCAGGATGCAGAAGAGAAAAGTAATCTCAGAGGAAGAAGCAAAGGAAACCGTTGACAGCATGATAGATGAGGGGTGGTACTGTTCCACCGACCTCTACAAGGAGATAATTAATAAAATTGGGGAGTTAAGCTAGCTCCATTTGATCTCTCCTACTTTCTGTTCGATGTCTTCTGCCAGTTCGAAGTCTCTCTGGGTTATGGCTTCTGCGTCATGGCTCCAGAGGTCGATCTCGACTGCTCCGTACTCTACCCGAATCTCGGGATGGTGGAAGTGTGCTTCGGCCAGTGAGAAGACCGTGTTGGCGAAGAAAGCTGCTTCCTTGTAGTTGTTGAACTCTATCCTTGTAACTAGTTTTTCTCCACTGCGGCTCCAGATCTGTAGATTGTCCAGTTTTTCGTTTACTTCGTCGTCTGAAAGTTTGTCGTCGTTTGCCATAGTAAAGTTTTTTTCGAGATGGGTTTTCATTATTTTTTATCATTTGGCGGTGCATCTTTGGACATGGATTACGGGGAGGCAGTTTCAGACTTTGAAGAGTTTTTCTCCGAGGTATACTTCGAGGAAGTTGTTGAAGCCGTTAAAGACGGAAAAGACAGTGTCGTGGTAGAGTTCAAACAGTTAGATCGTTTCTCCCCTGAACTCACAGACTACCTGAGAGAAAACCCGGAAAATGCGGTTGATGCAGCAGAGGAAGGTATACTGAGCCATGAGCAGCTGACAGACGAAGATCTTGCCGTCAGATTTGTCGACATGCCAGAAGAAGACTATGTACTGTTGAAGAATCTGAGGTCCAAACACATAGGAAAGTTTATACCGGTAGAAGGCATGATAAAGAGGGCTTCCCAGGTCAAACCAGAGGTAGTATCTGCTATATTCGAATGTACACAGTGTGGAGCCCAGTACGAGAAGGAGCAGGAGTCATCACAGTTAAAGTCACCTTACAAATGTGAAGACTGCGGTGCGAAAACTTTCGAACCTGTAGAAAAGATAATGACGGATACACAGATAGTAACGCTTGAGGAAGACCCGGAGTCACGGGAAGGTTCAGAGCAGCCATCCAGTCTTTCTGTAAGACTTGAAGGAGACCTGGTAGATCCCGAGTTCCAGAAGAAGATCATACCAGGTAACGTTGTCGAGGTAACCGGCGTCATGAGAGAAAGACCGCTGAAGAAGAACTCGAAGAAGTTCGACATCTACATGGAGGCCAACCATGTCGAACCGACAGAACAGGAGTTCGAACAGCTCGAGCTTTCACAGGAAGAGATAGACAGGATAAAGAAAATGGGAAACCAGGACAACATATTTGAAAAGATAATAAAATCGATTGCTCCAAGTATTCACGGACACGACCGGATAAAAGAAGCTATAGCACTTCAAATGTTCGGAGGAGTCAAAAAAACACGGGACGACGGAGTAAAAAGCCGTGGAGACATACACATACTGCTTATAGGAGAGCCAGGAACCGGTAAAAGCCAGTTACTGAAGTTCTCAGGCGAACTATCACCAAAAGGCCGATACGTAGTTGGAAAAAGCTCAACAGGCGCCGGACTAACAGCTTCAGTTGTTAAAGAAGAGAGCACAGGCGAATTCAGCCTTGAAGCCGGAGCAGTAGTACTTGCAAACAAAGGAATGGCGTCTATCGACGAGATAGACAAGATGGCGGCAGAAGATAGAAGCTCCCTTCACGAAGCGATGGAGCAGCAGTGTTTTGGACCTGATACCAGCGTTTATCTTCCTGATGGTGCAAAAAAGGATATTTCAGATCTTGTTGACCCTGCTTTAGAGAGAGGAGAAGTTGTTGAGCAGGAAGATGGCAGGGAAATCGCTGAGGCCGACTTCAGTGTTGTTTCGATGAGTTCGGATGGATTTGGGTTCGAGGAGTCCGAGATCAGTGTGGTTGGACGTCGTAGGGCACCGGATAAGATGTTTGAACTTGAGTTAGGTACCGGCCGTTCGCTGAATGTTACTCCCGGACATCCTTTCTTTCAAATCCAGGACGGAAAAGTAAATGAGGTCGAGGCAGAGGAACTGAAGGAAGGTGATTTTGTCCTGTCTCCGAGAGAGATGCCTGTTGAGGGAGAGGAACAGGAACTTGATGATATCAGTGTTGGGGAAGGCCGTAAAGAAGTAGATATCCCGGATCATAACTCTCCTGCACTTGCAAAATTTGTAGGTTACCAGGTCTCTGACGGTGGCTATGAGCTTAACCAAGGTGAGAAAGCCGGCTTTAACTTCACTAACTCGGATCAGGTTCTACTCGATGACTACACAGACTGCGTTAACAACCTTTTCGGCGTTGAACCGTATATTAGAGACAGAGATACCAGAAAAGAGGTCCATGTGGCCTCCAGCGAACTGAAGGACTGGCTCCAGGAACTCGGGCCTTTACTGGATAAGGGAGAGACCAAGAAGATACCTGAACGGCTTATGAAGTGCCGGAGACAAGAGCTGAAACTGCTTCTGAGATCTTTCTTCGACGGAGACGGCGAAATCTATGAGACCCAGAGAGGTTACCGTATCAGTGCTGTAGTGGAGAACAGGGAGCTTATAGAACAGGTGCAGGACGTACTGTTGAGACTGGGGATTCACTCAACCCTGATCGAGGACGAAAACGCGTGGAGGATCGAGATAACCCGGTACGAAGACATCAGGAAGTTCTCGGAACACATCGGATTCAAACTACCGAAAAAATCACAGAGACTTGAAGAAGCAATCGAAGAGGAGAAGAACTCCAAAGAACCTGTACCCGGCATCAGCTCAAAACTGATGGAGTTGACGCAGTCATTGGGCCTCACACAGGACGAGATACCGGCAAACCTTACAGAAGGCCAAACCATCTCAAGAAAGAACGCGCTACACCTGACAAAACACCTGAAGTCTCAAATAGAGGAAATAGAAGAGACAAAGATATTAAAGGACGTAAAACAGCTCAGGGAAACAAGAGAGAGGTTTGGAGTATCGATGAGGGAAGTGGCCGAAAGAATAGGAGTGGAGAACTCGCTGGTAGGCTACTGGGAGAAGAACGGCACCGGCAGAACCGATGAGTACAGAGAAGCACTGCAGAAGATACTGGAGGAGAAGAAGCAGAGAAGGTCAGAGGTCGAAAAACTGGAATCGATGCTGAATAACCTGAGATTTGTCAAGATCAGGGAAATCAAAGAATACAGTCCGGAGCACGACTACGTCTACGATCTGACAGTACCGGAGAACAAGAACTTCGTGGCAGAAAACACGGTAGCCCACAACTCCATATCCGTAAACAAGGCCAATATTCAGGCTACTTTGAATGCTGAGACCTCTATCCTGGCCGCAGGCAATCCAAAGCTTGGACGTTTCGATCCCTACGAGCCGATACCTGAACAGATAAACATCGGAGATACATTGCTCTCCCGTTTTGACTTCATCTTCCCCGTACTGGACGAGCCGGATGAGGAGAAGGACAAGGAGTTAGCGGATACGATACTTCAGAACCATATCGACCCGGAGGATACTGAGGCAGAGATACCGCAGGAAGAACTGAGGAAGTATATAGCGTATGCACAGAAGAATATCCGTCCCCAGCTGACACAGGAGGCAAGCGACGAGATACAGGAGTTCTACGTCAACATGCGCTCGAAAGGAGAGGAAGACGGCAGCGTGCCGATAACCGCACGCCAGCTGGAAGCACTGATCAGGATAGCCGAAGCCTCAGCACGGGCCCATCTCAGGCAAGAGGTAAAAGTGGAAGACGCGAAGAGAGCAGTCGACCTCCTGACATACACATTGAAACAGGTCGGAGTAGATCCGGAAACAGGAGACTTCGACATCGACATAATCGAATCAGGCGTATCCAACAGCCAGAGAAACAGGCTGCAGACCATCAAACAGTTAATAGACCAGTTAGCAGGAGACGACGACTCAGCAGAGATAGAAGAAGTACTGGAAAATGCAGAAGATGAGGGAATTGAAAAGGAGAAAGCAGAGGAAATAATTGAGAAACTGAAAAGAGAAGGCGAACTCTTCGAACCTCAGCAGGGCCACATCCAGAAAATATAAACCCGTACCACAGAAAAAAACAGTCCGGGGTAAGGCCACGTGGAGAAACCTTTCACTGAACATATTATTAAGCTTAAACACCTGTATCTCCATTATGCCACAGCAGAAGAGACAGGTCGCAAAACTGACCGACACCAGAGAACTCAACACCGGAAAATACTTCCAGAGAGAAGGATTCGAACCTAACTTCCTGCTCACACCCAAAGGAAAAAGACTCTCCCGGGGAAGAATAGTTGCGACCGTGGTAGACCGGTTTATCAACGACGACGAAACATACGGCTCTCTAACACTCGACGACGGAAAAGACACAGTCCAGATCAAG
Organism: Candidatus Nanohalobium sp.; assembly: GCA_042217555.1. Taxonomy (GTDB): domain Archaea; phylum Nanohalarchaeota; class Nanosalinia; order Nanosalinales; family Nanosalinaceae; genus Nanohalobium. Next base: position 37,283 of record JBDGSL010000001.1, read on the forward strand.
TTCTTCAACGAACTCGAACTCATGGAAGGATTCGAAACCGGCGACATAATCGAAGTAGTCGGAAAAGTCAGAGAATACCAAGGCCAGATCTACCTGGACGGAGAAATCCTCCAGCACAGGCAACCCGAAGCAGAACTACTCCACCAGCTCAGACTCAAAAAAGAAAGAGAAGAATGGAACCAAATACACGAAACAGTCAAACAGCTGAAAGAATCCGGCAAAGACCAGGACGAAATAGAAAAAGAGATGGCCGGCAAACTAAACGAAAACGAAGTCGACGCACTGCTACAAAGCTTTGGAGAAAGCTTCGACCAGGCAGAAACACAGGAAGACCGCGAAAACCTCGAAAGAAAAGTCTTGGAAGCAGTAGAAGACCTGGACGACGGAGAAGGCGCAGACTACGCAGACATAGTCGAAGACATCGACGAACCAGAAGACCAACTAGAAGACACAATCAACTCTCTATTATCTGATGGTACCTGCTACGAACCACAACCAGGCAAAATAAAGAAACTGTAGGAAGTCAAAGATGTCGAAAAACTGCAACAGCAACAAAAAAAGTATCCACAGACAGGAAGAGAAGAGTAAAGCCGTGTGAAGGAGAATTAAGTTAACAACCCTCTCATCTTCACAATATCAGATTAAAGAATCTTCCCACTAATTCTCATCTATGAACAATTACGACGAACTACTGGAAAAGGGTAAGGAGGAGACTCCTGATGACTTGGAGAAGGAAGAGCGTTTTGAGATCCCTGAGTTGAAGACTAGGAAGGATGGTTCCAGAACCATTGTTGAGGATTTTTCCTCGGTGGCGGAGAAGCTTGGACGTGATGAGAAGGTTTTGTCAAACTTTATCCAGAATGAGTTGGGTACTGCCGGGCATATCGAGGGCGGTGAACTGGTTTTGAACGGTGAGTTCCGTAGAGGTAATGTTCAGGGCCGTCTGGAAAATTACGTGGAGAAACGTGTTTACTGTCCTGAATGTGGAAGTCCTGATACGAAGATCAAGAAAGAGAAGGAAGTGGAGATTCTGAAGTGTCAGGCCTGTGGAGCCAGAACTCCGCTTTGACAGGGCTTTAGCCATTGTTTTCTTTTCTTTCCGACCTGTCTTTCGCTGGTTTAAAAAGGTTGGATGTTGTTTGGTTTTTCAGGAGGCTTCGAGCTAGTTGTTTGAGGTTTCCCTTTTCAGAGGTGAATACTTTATGCCAGAACAACCACAGGAGATGAACGCTCAGCAGGCAATGCAGATGATGCAGCAGAAACTCGGAAACGTAGAGCTTACAGTACACGCACTTCTTTCCGTACTAGATGAGAAGGATGTTATTGACCAGGAAGAAGTCAATGAAGAAGCTCAGGCAATCGTTGAAGAGATGCAGGAGCAGCAGGCCGAAGGCGGCGTTCCGGAAGACCTGGAAGAAGAACTGGAGTAACTTTCCAGTATAATTTTTTCTCTATTATTTTCTAACCTATTTTTAAGTTCTCAGTATCAGCCAGATAAACCCGTAAATGACGTATGTTATCAGGCCTATGTATACTGTTTTCTGAAGTATTTCTCTTTTTTCTCTGTACGCCGGTGCAAGCAAGCCAAGGAAGAGTATTATCAGGAAGGTCCTTGATTCAACGCTCCATTTTTCAAATATCAGTGCTGAGATTGTAAACGCCTGTATAACGGCCAGAGTCTTTTTCCATCCCAGGAATGTTCCAGTCGTTGTTATACCTGCTTTTCTGTCAGGTTCAAGGTCGAGAAGACTTCCTATGGCGTGGCCTCCGCCTGCAAATACAAGTGAGAACCAGAAGGCTCCTCCGATAACTGAGTCAAAGGTACCTCCTGCGAGTCCGACACCTAGGGAGAAAGCCAGGTAGGCCATGACTACGTTAGATAGAGAGTCAAGTACAGGGGCGGACTTCAGTCTGGTTGGTGGAAGAGAGTACATCAGGGCAAGTACTGTAATACCTATGAGGGATGCAGCTGCTGTAACTCCCAGGGTCAGAGAAACTGCGGTTGAGATTATGACCGAGGCCATAGTAGCGTATTTTGCTATCTCTGATCTTCTGCCTGTGGCTGTTGTTCCCTGCCAGCCTCCTTTCCGAGGGTTCTGTTTATCGGTTTCTCTGTCGATGTAGTCATTGGCTCCGAAACCTACGTAACTTATTATGGCAGAGATAAAGACTGTTTTCAATACAAGGACCGGAGTTATACCTGATTCGGATGCGGCTCCTGCCAGTATCACGAGAGACATCAATGGTATGCCTATCGGCCTGCCTAGTTTCAGTAGAAAGAGAAGGTCATTCCTCGTTATCTTTGAGCGGCGCACATTCCTCACCTAAAGGACCTTCCTCGCATTTTGGATTTTGTGCCTTGCAGTGTTTTCTGCCGTGTTCGATGAGAAGGCGGTGGAACTCGTATTTTATGTCGTCGGGAACTTTTTCTTCCAGTATCCTGTGTGTCTTCTTCCTTGATGCGTTTTCCGGTACAAGTCCAAGTCTTTTCGTTACTCTGTGGACGTGAGTATCTACAGGGAAAGTAGGTTTGTTGAAGTGGAAGCAGAGAATTACTGACGCTGTTTTAGGGCCGATACCAGGGATAGATGTCAGCCAGTTCTTTGCCTCTTCCAGTTCCATGGACTCCAGGAATTCAATGCTGTAACTGTCTTCCTGTGTTTCGTGATCACTGGATTCCCTGTTGTGTTCTCTTGTTTTTTCCAGTGCTCTCTGAATCCTCTCCGCTTTTGTAGGGCCGAGCCCTGCTACACGTATCACGTCTGCAAGGTGTTCGGTACTGTCTTCCTCCAGCTTCTTCCAGTTGTCGCCGTACTCTTCCTTCAGGTTCCTGAAGGCTTTGTCCCTGTTGATGTCGTTAGTGTTCTGGGAGAGTACGGTTTCTATCAGGTACTCTACTCCTGACATCTCCTCCGGTTTATCAGGTTCTCCGTAGTACTCCTTAAGCTTTCTGTTTATCCTTCTTATCTTCTCTTCTTCCGTTTCTCCCATACAACTTGGATAGTTCACTTTGAGTAATTTAACTTCTTTGGCGAGAACGCTCCTTCCTCGCTCGATAAACTGCTTCACAGTTTAACTCGATCCTTGTAGATTCCAAATGGAATCCTGCAAGAGGAAACTCCTGTGAGGAGTTTCCGAAGTGAAATCTATGATTTCATCGAGTAAGTGAAACGAACAAGGTAGCGGTGATGAATCGCCGGAACTCATAAAAAAAGTGTTCAGGCCAGTTATGTGTATGCTGGTCGGTAGAACGGTGAAAGCCCGTATCTTGAATCCTACTTCTCGCAAGAAACAGCTATTGGAAAAAGAATACAGTAACGCTCAGAAATATGTGTCTGGCGAATCCGAAAACCTATATTCTGCCACCAAACAAGCTATGGACAAATACGCAGGGAAAGATAACGGAGAGGAAAAACCTCTGTTCCTACGGAACGACACATTTCAGGTAGAGAAGGCAGAAAACACTGAAGAATTTGATTACTGGGCGAAAATACCTGTTCACGATGAATGGGGCGGTATTCAAGTTCCAATAGTTCCACACCGAGAAATCAAAGAAGAACGGAGTGTCAAGGACTCCAAAGTCGTGAAGAAAGATGATTACTTTGAGTTACATATTTCAGTCCGGTTTGAGGTAGAACCTCAGCAGGACTTTTCAGGTGTTTTAGCCGTAGATTTAGGCGAGTCTACCTATGCGACAGCCGTGCTGTCAAGTGATGGAAGACCACGGTTCTACGGTGAAGACATCCGAGGCATCCGCAGACACTACAGCTATCTACGCAGAAAACTTCAGGAAAAAGGGCTACAGGAAGAAGTGAAACGCATCGGACAGAAAGAAAGCAGGACTGTTCGCCATCGCCTCCACGAAATCTCCCGTGAACTGGTGGACTTTGCCGACCAGCAAAACGCCGTCATAGTATTGGGAGATGTGAAAGAGGTCGGTGGCGACACAGAGAAAGGCAGACGAATGAACCGTATCGCCAACACTTGGGCGGTAGGCAAACTCCGAAACTTCATCCAGTATAGGGCTCAGGAGAAAGGAATACCTGTTTTCCTTGTAGACGAAGCCTACACCAGTCAAACCTGCCACCGATGCAAGGAGAGAAAAGATACGAACCGCATGACGCAGGGAAGGTTCAAGTGCGGTAACTGCGGATTAGACCACTATAACGCAGATGTAAACGCTGCGAAAAACATTCTTGACAGGTTCTCAGCGTATATCGTTGAGAACGGGGCTGCTGTGAACCAGCCCGAAACCCAAGCAAGTAACGAACCCGAAGTAAGTAATTTCGACTTTGATGACTTGGGAAGCTCCTTCCTCACCGAAGCTTTAGCGAGCTAAGGTAGGAGTAGTTCACAACAGGGTTCAGTTTCTCATCCTGAAGCCGTAAAGACCGTTTACAGTTCCACGGTTGTCATCGAAACCGCCCATGTAACGGCCGGAGAGTTTCTCACACAGTGGTTTCTCCCCTACCAACAGCGTGTCCTCTCCTATTTTTTCACTGACCTGTTCCAGGTGTTCATCTATCTGTTCATCTCTTTTTCTCTCAAACCTTCCCTGAGAGAAACCTCCCTTCTTCTGCTTTTTCTCCACCCTGGTATCCACAACTTCTTTCTCCAGCACCTCTCCAGACTTCTCCTTAATAATAACCGATCTACCGGCCGAGACCACCGCCCAACTCTTCTCCTTCTCTATGAACTTTTTCAGTTCTCCGGTGCTGAACCCTTGCCCGAGACTCCAGTCAGGAGAGTAGAAAGGCCGAGTGTACAGCTTCAGCCGTATAAAATCAGGGCCTAAAAACCCGACATAACCTGTATCCTCCTCTATAAAACTGAACCCCTGCCTGTCAAGCGAGTTCTTCAAACCTTTCATATCCGGAAGCCGTGATGTTTCCTCCGGAGAGTAAACAGTTACAAGATCTTTCTCAGGAGATCTGACGGACTCCAGTTTCTCCACCAGTTTCCAGGCCTGTGAAAAAGAAAGATTCCTGGAACTTCTGCTCCGGGTTTTTTCCTCTTCCTCCACTTCTCTTTCCTCTAATCCTTCAAGCTTCTGTTTCAGTCTTTTCAGTTCCTCCTGTGCACCCTGTTTCTCCCTCGAAAGACTTGATCTTCTCTCTTTCTCTGCCTCAAACCTTTTCCTGTACCTCTCCTTCTCCTCCCTCAAATCCTCCAGTTCATCTTTCAGGTCTTCTACTCTCTGCTCCAGTTCCCTTTTCTCACCGTCCTCCTGCCACGGCAGCCTCATAACCACTGTTTTGAAACCCTTCCTATTATGAGGTTTGCGGCAGAGATGCAGAAGACTTTTAAGGGTAAGCAGTATTACCTGTTTGTAGTGGTATAAGATGCCTGAAATGACAGTTGAGGAACTTTCACCGGAATCAGATGAAGTTGAAATCACAGGAACGATCAAAAAACTCCCAACACCACGCGCCGTGTCAACTCGGTACGGCCAGAAAAGAATAGTAACAGCCGTCTTCGAGGACGAAACAGGAGAAATCGACCTGACGCTCTGGGAGGAAGAAATCGACGCGATCGAGGAAGGAGCAGAAGTCCACATCACAGGAGCATACGTCAGAGAATGGGCCGACGACATCCAACTAAACATCGGCCGAGACGGAAACATCGAACAGGTAGAATAAACACTGCCTGACAACTTTTCCACTTCTCTCTAATTTTCATTTCTAATTTAAAATTCCAGAATTCTTGTTCTCATAGACATGGAATTCGAGGTTTACAGAGGTTGCTGGGATATAAGCGATGAGGAAGTTGAGAAGACTCGGGAAGCCAGAAAGTCTCTATGGCGTACTGTGAACGTGTGATTGCCAAGTACTTATATTTCTGAGAGATAATTAATTTTTGTGTGAAACAGGAGTCTCGTGAGTGGCTGGAGAAGGGTGAGGAAGATCTGGAGGCCGCCAGGATACTGGCTGAGAACGGCAGTCCCGAGACCTGTATGTTCCATCTTCAGCAGGCAGTGGAAAAGGCTTTCAAAGGATTGTTGATCGAAAGGGAAGAAGACTACTCGTTTACTCACAGCCTTCAGAAACTGGATAACGAGGCAGGAAGCCCGGAAAAGTTCAGAAAAATGCTTCAGGATCTCGACACCGCATATACCGCGGCAAGGTATCCGGATGCTGGCGAGACCGATGTCGAAGAAGTAGATGAAAGAGTTGAAGAAACGGAGGAGTTGTTCAAATGGATAAAAACACAGTTGAAGAGGTAAGGGAACGGCTAATGGAGAAAGCAGAGGAGGAAAACATCGAGCTAGATGAACTGATAGTCTTTGGATCAAGGGCGCGCGAAGATTACAGAGAATCAAGCGATGTAGATGTTCTCCTGGTATCTCCAGATTTTGAAGACACAAACTACTACAAGAGGCCGAGACCGTTCTACGACGCCTGGAACTACGACAAGCTTCCTGAACCGGAGTTTATCTGCCTGACACCTGAAGAGTTCAGAGAAAAACGGGAGAAAAAGCCGAATATAGTGAGGACAGCAGTTGAAGAAGGAGTAAGACTGGCGTAACCTGAGAGATGAAAAACGTCTTTTTTCTAAATAGTTGGGAATAAGTTGATGATAGATGGGAATCGATGACCGTATCCAGGAACTGGAGGAGAAGCTTGAGAAGACTCCTGTGAACAAGGCGACGGAGACCGAGCGCGGGAGATTAAAGAGTCAGATCGCCGAGCTGAAGGAGGAGAAGCAGAAGAAGCAGAAAGGAACGGGTGAAACCAGTGGTTACGCTGTCGAGAAGAAGGGCGATGCGACCGTTGCTCTAGTCGGATTTCCTTCCGTCGGTAAGTCGACTTTGCTGAACCATATGACGAACGCCGAGTCGGATACCGGTGCTTACGAGTTCACCACGCTGGACGTCAACCCTGGAATGCTGGAGCACAAGGGTGCGAAGATCCAGATGCTGGACGTCCCCGGATTGATCGGCGGTGCCGCGGACGGCAGAGGCGGTGGAACACAGGTTCTCTCCGTCGTACGTAACGCTGAGTTCGTTGTCATCATGCTGGACCCGGAGGAGATGCGTGAAGAGGAAATAAAGTCGGAGCTCTACGACGCCGGTATCAGGATAAACCAGCAGCCTCCGAACATGAAGGTGGAGAAGAAGGGGCGAGGAGGAATAAACATTTCTACTACTGTCGACCTTGATATCGAAGACGAGACCATCAAGCAGATGATGCAGCAGCGCGGCTACACAAACGCAGAAGTCATAATAAGAGAGGAGATGGATCTGGACAGGTTCGTCGACGGACTGATGCGGAACAGGAAGTACGTCCCGGCGATAACAGTCATAAACAAGGCCGACATGCTCTCCGACGAGAAAAAGGAGGAGTACAGGGAGAAATATGACCTTTTGATTTCTGCTGAAAACGAGATAAATCTTGACGAGTTGAAGGACGAGATATTCGAAGGACTGGACTTAATCCGTATCTACATGAAGGAGAAAGGGGAAGAACCAGATAGGGACGAGCCATTGATTCTAACTTCAGGTTCAACAGTGGAGGACGCCCTGGAGGCTCTGCCAGGTGACATGAAGGACCGTTTCAAGAAGGCCAAGGTGACGGGAGAGTCATCGAAGTTCCCGGAGCAGAAGGTAGGAATGGAACATGAACTGATGGATGAGGACGTTCTGGAACTGAACCTGAGACATTTCTGAAGTCCTCTCCGCCCAAGGACGGAGGTTCGCATCAATAATGCTACTACTCCAACAAGACGGATTCGGGAACATCCCGAAAGGATTGAGGTTGAGGCTTTCCCTACCACAGAACTTGCGTTGCAGAGGTTCTGCTTCCAACAGGAATCCTGTAATGCCCCCTCAGCAGGACACCGATACTGACAGCCACCAAAGGTATTCAATCTCTGGCTTATATGACTGCTTTCTCCATCTAACAAAGAACTGTCACGCAAAACTTATAAATTTAATTTCATCTATGGGTGTTATGGTTGACACGCAAACCCGACAGTTCAAGCTGAAAATGCGAGAACCCAACACAGAAAAAGAAAAGCAGTTACAGAAATCGCTTCAACGCTTCAAAGACTGTGTAAACGCTTGGATACAGAAGATAGACGAAATGGATGAATACCCGAAAAGAGGGAACACACACGACTACGGATACCACGAAGTCAAGGAAGAGTTTCCGAAGATGTATTCTAATGTTATACAGGAAGCTATGAACCGAGCCATAGAAATAATGCGTAACAGAAACGGTTCGCTTCCAGAATATGAAGCCGATTCTATGAGCTTCAAACAGGTCGATGTCAAATACGATAGAGAGAATATCGGCATACCTGTAGTCGGAAAGAAAAAGGTCTGGATGCCGTTGATTGTTCCCTCTTACTTCGGAAAATACAAAGAACTTGACAAAGGAAGGCTACAAGTAGTCAGGAAAGAAGACGGCTGGTATGCTTATGTATCGGTAGAATACCCTGTCAAAGACGAGATTGACGCTGACGGAGTTTTCGGAGTAGACCTCGGAATCAGACAGGTAGCAGTAGTTTCGGATTCTGAAGGGAAGGTCAACGAGTTCTATGGTTCAAACGTTTTGTCAAGAAGGAAAGTGCTTGACCAGAGATGGAAAGCACTTCAAGAACAAAAAGGCGGAGATAATAACAAGTATCAAGCCTTGAAGCAGGTATCGGGCAAAGAAACACGGTTTATGGAAGACATCAACCACAAGATAGCAAAAAGCATCGTAGAGAAAGCGAAACACTACAACTACGCCATCGCAGTAGAGAACCTGAAAGGGCTTCGGGAAGGAGAAGCATCACAAACTTTGAAGGAGATGCTTCATCGCTGGCGATATAGAGACCTATGCGATAAGATAGAGTACAAGGCAGAAGCAGAAGGAATACCTATAAACTACATAGACCCACGGAATACAAGCAAAATCTGTTCAAAATGCGGAAGCAAAAACGATGTAGGAGCATCCAAGCAATACAAATGCAGTAGTTGCGGTGTAGAGTTGAATCGAGACCTTAACGCTGCACGGAATATTGCTGAAAAGGGTGCTTCCTCCCCTGCCTAAAGGCAAGGGGCTTCCGCACCACTAATCAACTATTGTGACACAGAAACTGGAAGCTCTTAGAACCGGTTATAAACCGTTTTAAACGATCTAAGCAGATTTCCCATAACATGTTTATAAGTTTTACTGTTTAATCTGTGGATGATGACAGCGGCTTTTGTGGACGACACGGGAAGGCATATACCTGTTGATTTCGAGGAGAAAAGCCTTCCACGGAGACTTTTCCACACGTTGAAGAGCACAGTTATCAGATAGAAGCGATTCCACAGACTTTCTCTTTTCCCTACGTATCTCTTTTTATCGTGGAGAAAGACCAAAAAAAGTATAAGAGAGGTTTATTCGATAAGTTCTCCGTTGACTACTCCGTCCTGTCCTAGCCGGGAAGTGATTCTGGCCTTTCCCTCAGATGTCTCTACTACTGTTCCTTCTGTCAGAAGGCTTCTCCTGACATAGTTGGAGTTAGCAGGGTTCTCCTCAACTGATTTTATCTCTGCCTTCTTGACGTCTCCATCTACAGCGACGTTGATTGTTTCACTTCTCTTGGCTACTGTTTTCTGGTTTCCACCACGCGTTCTTTTCTCTATAGTCTTTCTCTCACCAAGTTCAGGCTCTGAAAACTCCGAGCCGAGATCGTACTTCCTGCTTTTCCGGTAGCTACGGGTTTTACCCCCTGTCTTCTTTGTCCTGGAACGATCTTGCCATACTGCCATAATATATACTTGAGAGACCTTCTAATTTTATAAAAACAGAGCCAGGAAGGAAACGCGCGTGAAAGAGGCTTAGGCCGGAAGGGTTTATTAAAGTTCATCAACTATTTCCGGGTATAGGTGTCTAATTTTTATGGGAGATGGAAACAACAGAAGGCCTTTCGACGTACTAAACGAGTCAAAAGACGGTAGAGTACTGGTAAAACTGAAGGGATACGGAGATGAAGAAAAACAGGTTTCAGGAGAACTCCAGGCCTTCGATAAACACCTTAACATCTGGCTTGAAGACGCCAGGGTAACGGGGGAGGAAGGACAGACAGACTACGGAAAACTCTTCGTAAGAGGGGACAACGTCCTTTTCGTCAGCCCGGAATAAACGATGAAAATCACAGATTTTCGGAGTAGCAGAAAGCCAACAGGTTTTCAACTAAGGTGAACACATATGGGACTGAACAAGGGAAAACGAAACAAGAAAGTACACGGCAAATGCCGCAGATGTGGAGAGAAAAGCTTCCACCTGTCAAAGAAGGTCTGCGCAAGCTGTGGATTCGGAAAGACAAAAAAGAGAAACGATTTCAACAAGGCCAAGCCAAGGAAAGAATAAGCAATGGAAGAGAAAGATTTCTCCGTTATCATCCTTTCAGAATCAGCTGACTACCTGGTGGAGATAGAGGACCAGATAGAGAGGAAGGAGAAAGGAGTTGAACTCATCGACCCGTACATATTCAACGAGAACGAACAGGCACAACTGGTCAGAGCGGAGAAAATCTTCATCCCGTACAACTCGATAGAGACAATACAGTACGGAGACTTCAAACAGGAAACAGTTTGAAAGCTGTTGAGGCACCAGCCGAACGCAGCTTGTGATGATCAAAACACCGCAACTCTTTGAGTTGCTGTTTACAGAAGACTCACAGAGTCTTCGAATTCAGAAGTTTGTTGGGCTCGTAGCTCAGCCTGGCAGAGCGCCGGCCTTTTACTCACTTTGGTTCATCCCAGAAGATTTCGGGACTCGAGGCGTCAGCCGAGAGTGGAACCATAGTGATCGTGACTCGAAACTCCTTGGAGTTTCTGGGTCATAAGAAAATCCTTTCGAGGATTTTCGAGAGTCCGAAGGGATTCGGACTAAGAAGTTAGCCGGTCGTCGCGGGTTCAAATCCCGCCGAGCCCGTTAAAACCATTACTAAAAGTTAAATCTGTTCTCTTTTGAATCCTGTTTTTTATGGAACCGATCAGTGTTATAGTGGCTTTGCTGCTTCTGGCCGGTGTTGCTGGAAGCTTGCTGCCTGTGATGCCTGGCGCACTTTTCTCAGTTTCTGGGATAGTAATCTACTGCTTTTACAGCGCTGAACCTGGCCCGATCTTGACGGTTTTCGGTTTGTTTACAGGTTTTCTGGCTCTGGCAGCGGACTGGTTTGCTGGTGCTGTAGCCGCTGACTACGGAGGTGCATCCAGGAAGACAAGTATGGCTGCGGCTGTTACCGGTCTGCTGGGCTTTATCTTTCTGGGTGGGCCTTTGGGCCTGGCTGTAGCTGTTTCACTGACAGTTTTCGTGAGAGAATACCTGATTCACGGAGAGAGGGAAGATAGTTTCCGGGCCGCGTTCTATGCAACGGCCGGAGTCTTGGGCTCGGCAGTTATACAGGTGGTCCTGACCGGGTCAATACTTGTAGCTTATCTGCTAACAGTTGTAATATAAGGATGAATCTTGAAGGAGAACTGACTTCCGGGCTTGGGAAAGGAAAATACTACATGTCGAAAGAGGTCTACCAGAAGGTTTTCAACCGGAAACTAGGTTTCAGGCCGTTCCCCGGTACCTTGAACCTGAAGGTTGATGAAGAGGAAAGGAAAAAATTTGAGGAAGATTCGGAAACTATCGAGATCCGGGATGTCTACGAGGACGGCGAAAGACTGAGTAACGTGGATGTCACACCCTGTAAGATTGGTGATGTGGAATGCGGTTTGATGAACCTGGAAATAACTGATCATGAGTTCTGTACAGCGGAAGTTATAGCACCGGTAGAACTGAGGGAAAAATTTAACCTGGAGGACGGAGATAAAGTCATACTGGTACGATGAAAAAATCTTCCATAGCTGTGATACTGGCCGTATCCGTGTTATCTTTTTCACTCGGCCTATGGTACTCCAGCCCCGATAACAGGATGAAAAGCATGGAGGGTAGCGGCTCTGCTACAGCTAAGATCGTAGCCGCATCGAAGAACTCTGATACGGGAGCGATCGGAGAAGTAAATGTCCAGATAATCCCTGGTGACGGCAATATCCTGGTGGAGACAGATCCGTTCATACAGACCGACACCCAGTTATCAGCTACGAAAGCCAAGAAAGTCGCTGAAGAAGTAGTTGGAAAGTCCCTGGAAAACCACGATGTCCTCTACGCCATCAAGATGGATTCAAAGGTTGTTGGAGGGCCTTCAGCCGGTGCAGCCATGACACTGGCAACTATCGCCGCAATGACCGACAGAGAAGTCAGGAAAGACGCTATAGTCACAGGGACCATCACAGAGTCAGGTAGAATCGGCAAAGTCGGTGAGATACCTGTCAAGGCCTATACCGCTGGGAAGGCTGGGATAGAGGACTTCTACGTTCCGGAAGGTCAATCCATAAAGTGAACTACAGGAAAGTGGTAGAGCGGGAGACCGACGGCTTCTTCGTCTACCAAGATGTCGAATACAGGCCACAGACATTTAACATCTCGGCGTACACCCAGAGAACCTTCGACATGAAGACACAGGAAGTCAGGAACATCTACCAGGCCACGGAGAAAATGCTGAAATAGTTTTCCCTCCTGAAAAGTATACAACAATATATGGACTTGAACCAAGAAAGTTTCCGGGAAGAAGCTACCGAAGCCACTTTATGCTTCATAATACAGAAAGGAGAAACACTTCTTATAGAAAAGAAGCGCGGAGTAGGTGAAGGACTGTACAACGGTCCCGGCGGAAAACTGGAAGAAGACGAAACACCTAAAGAAGCAGCCATACGAGAAACAGAAGAAGAAACCAAAGTCACTCCTGAAAAAGCAGAGAAAATCGGCGAACTGGAGTTCATCTTCGGACAAAATCCCTTCATGTTCGTCCACGTCTTCAAAGCAAAAAGCTTCTCAGGAGAACCAGAAGAAACAGAAGAAGCAAGACCGGAATGGTTCAACACAGACAAACTACCCTACGAACAGATGTGGCCCGACGACAAGTACTGGGTTCCAAAGATGCTTGACGGAGAAAGTTTCCTGGCAAGATTCCACTTCGACGAAGAAGGCGAACAAATCCAGGAATGGAAAATCGAAGAGAAAAAATTCAGTTAAACAAGTTCCTCCGGAAACCCTACTACCCTGGTTTCATATTCTCCGCCTTCACCCGCTGCATTAAACCTGTACTCCTCAGCCAGTTCAAGGAACTCCCCAATATTCTCTTCATCAAGGACAACGTTTTCCCAGGCCTCATCAAGGCCTCTCGCCGCTACAGAAGTAATTTCTACTTCAAAGCCTTCACGTATCAGCCACTTCATGTACCGCGGTTGATTTTCCTGCCACAGCGGAGCGAAAACCTTGAGGCCTACCTGTTCCGCCACCTTATCAACCCTATCCCTCTGATAGGTAGACGCTAGCGCTCCTGCTACGACACCTTCAACGTTGAACTTTTCTCTTGCTGTTTCAAGGCCTTTTCTCAGGTCTTCAAGCTCTTCCTCTTTTTCACCGTCCGTTTCCCGAACTATGAGAGGTATATCCAGTTTTGAGGCCTGTTCCTCGATAGTGGTTTTCTCTTTTTTCGAGTCGAACATGTAACTGTCCTTGTTTTTTGACCGCAGCGTTAGAAGACAGGAGATCTCATTGTTTCTTCGCTGTACTCTGTAAAGCGCTGCGTTAGAGTCTTTACCGCCCGAAGTAAGAGCCACTAATTTTTTGTTAGACTTTTCTCTAAGAGAGTTCAGGTACTGTTGTTTGTGGTTGAAGCCGTTATCTTTTGTCAGCCTGTTGATTGCTTTGTCAAAGTTGCTGCCGTACTGTGCTGCTGTCTTTCCTCTCCAGGCGACTTTTTCAGGCACTCCAAGTTTTTCAGCAGCTTTTCTGAGGACATACTTCCTGTATTCATCTTTCACCTTGTATTCCTCAGGTATTGTTAACGCGTGCTCGATTAAGTCATGGTCGAGGAACGGAAGACGGATTTCACGGCCGTTTGTGAAGCTTATAACGTTGTCTCTGTACAGATCGTTTTCGAAAAGAGAGCGAAGGCCTGAGAGACACTCTTTATTCAGATAACCTTGCTGTCTGTGGTACCCTGCGTAAAGCTGTTCGCTTCCCAGACCTGAGAACACGACCTGCCCTTCATCTTCGTGATCTTTCAAAGCGTAGTGGAAAGGCAGTGCTACCCCGTTTTTCACTACGGAAGTACTTGATATCCAGTCAACGATCATAGGAAGATCCTCTTCAACTTCCTCAAGCTCTGCTTCGTAGGCCTCCAGCTCTATACCCATTTCTTCGGCGATTTCCTGAGCCCAGTCCGTATCTCTCGGCGCATTAACATTCCCATGCTGTATGCCAGAAGTATAAGCTGTAAACTCTTTTCCTAGTTCCTGTAGCGTCGCCGCTATAAGAGTAGAGTCAACTCCGCCAGAGAACAGAAGGCCTACATCGCCCTCAGGAACTCTCTTTTCCACTGCTTTCAGGAACTTTTCCTTTATTTCCTCAGCTGCTTGTTCTAACTCTTTTTCTTCATCCGAAAACTCTTCTTGAGTTTTCTGGCTTTCAGAAGAACTCTCTGAGTTCTTCGGGACATCGATCTTGAAGAATTCTCGCTGCTCAAAGCTTCTTTCTCCTGTTTCAAGATCAACTTTGAGTATTCTTCTTGGATGTAGTTCGCGGCATTCCAGGCCTTCTTTTTCCAGTGCCTGTTTCTCTGAGGCGAAGGCAAACTCTTCGTCCTCTTCTGTAAACCATAACGGGTTTACTCCCAGTATATCTCTTG
>JBDGSL010000010.1:0-16363 GCA_042217555.1 Candidatus Nanohalobium sp.
CAGCCCATTCAACACTCGCAGACTCATCACCATCCCACTTACTGTCAAAAGTAATGTCTTGAATCTCTTTACTGTCTGTGTTCCCGACTGAATCCTCGGCTGTCACCTCTAAATCAAACTGACTTCCTTGATCCAATCCACTGGTATCAATCGTGATATCCGCTGAACAGCTCTCACTGCCGTCACAGTTATTATCAACCTCTACACTGGCGCCGTTAGTCGCCGAAGCACTGATCGAACTCACTCCAGAAAGAGAATCTGATACCTCAACAGTAATCGTCGCATCGCTCCCAACATAGCTAGGAGTGCTCTGGAAAGATATAGAACCGACTCCTTTGTCCACAGTGAAGTCTCTTTGGATGTCGCTACCGTTGCTGGCTTCAGCGGTAACAGTATACTGGCCAGAAGAAAACCTGCTGCCTACTGTTACTTGGCTTGTAACATATTTTTTGTTCTCAACGCCTGTATTGTTTTTAATTAAGTAACCTGAGTTTACTGAGAAGTTTATAGAGGGTGCATTGTCTGTGTTGGTGACGTTGAAAGTAATTATATCTCCATTTTGGAAGGTTTCTCCAGAGTTGGGAGAGTTCCAGTCGTCGTCGCTAAGTGATGCTCCGAGGCTTATTGTGAGGGTTGTGATGAGTAGAAGGATGGTGGTTTTCTTAAGTGATCGGATGGTTACCACTGTGTTTTGAATGGGGTCTGGGGTTTTAAGTAAATTTTAGGTTGGTTGTGGAGGGTGTTTTTCTGGTTTTAGTGTTTTTTGAATGTGAGGAGTGTGGTGTAGCTGATTAGGTTGTTGGGCCAGAAGGTGGTTGTGCGGTTAGAGTATGCTTATTGTGGTGGCTGTGCTGAGTGGTATGCTGGTGAGGGTGGTGAGTAGGCCGGTCATTGCGGCTTCGTATGCTCCTGCAATTATTAAATCGATTACCTGGTTTGGCAGGGATTTGAAGAACAGTATGTAGATTCCTCCGCCGATCATGAATGTGAAAGCTGGTATTGCATTGACTATGTCGGCGGAAAGGACTATGCAGAATGCTTTATGGTATTTTACGCCTCTGTATTTTTTCAGTATTCAGGCCATTGCTGGTTCTCCGCCGAACTGGCCTAGAAGTGTTACAGAGTTGAGGAACTGCCCTGAGTAGAACAGTTTCAGTGATTCCAGGTAGCTGTGTTTTATATCGAGTTTGTGAAGGAATCTGTGCCATGTAAATCCGAAGACAAGCATTACAGACATTCCTGCAAGCATTGCAGGTAGGAAGAACTGTAAATCAGTGTTTTTCATTGACTTGATTACCTTGGAGAAGTCTGAGAAGTATATTAACCCGGTTATAAGTGCTGTAGGGGCTATGTACTTGAAAAAGTCTGATCTGTTGAACTCTCTGAGTCTGGAAGCATTTCTTTATTGATTTCTTGTTCTCCACCTCTTTTTTATTTTGTGCAGGTAAATTTCTTCTTTAATGGACGAGAAACTGGTTGTATGCCATTTTACGCCTTTGCTGTCTCTGGTTGATGGAGGTATAGAAAGGTCTGTTCTGCAGCAGAGAAA
Source organism: Candidatus Nanohalobium sp. (assembly GCA_042217555.1). Lineage (GTDB taxonomy): Archaea > Nanohalarchaeota > Nanosalinia > Nanosalinales > Nanosalinaceae > Nanohalobium. The sequence continues at coordinate 1,550 of JBDGSL010000010.1, forward strand.
AGCGTTGGAAGATAGGAGTGTTGAAGTGGTTGAAAGTCCTTTCCATGGTTTTGATGTTCTTCATCTGAACTACTTTGATCCTGTTTCGATACTGGTGTTTTCCTGGGCTTATCTGTCAGGTCGTGATATAGTGGTTCATGCTCATACGACGGCTGAAGATTTCCGTGACAGCGTAAGATTTTCCAACTTTCTGGCTCCTCTTGTCGATGTTTTCACAGGTTTTTTCTATAGACGGGCTGATAGGGTTGTTGCACCTTCGCAGTATACCCGTGGGCTGCTTGAGGATAAAGGGGTTGGTTCAGTGAAGGTGGTTTCGAACGGTATCGATACAGACCGGCTTGAGGGCTGTTCCACTGTGGAGAAGGGAGAAGGTTTTGATGTAGTGAACCTTGGTTTTGTGTTTGAGAGAAAAGGCCTGTCGGACTTCGTCTCGGTTGCGGAGGAGATGCCTGAGGCCGAGTTCCACTGGTTTGGGCCTCGGGTAGAGGGATTCATGTCTTCTAACAGGGTTGAAGAAGCTATCCAGGACTCTCCGGATAATGCAGAGTTCCCGGGGTTCATAGATAATGTTAACGATGCTTTTGAACTTGCTGATGTGTTTTTTCTTCCGACCAGGGAGGAAAATCAGGGTATGTCTGTTCTTGAAGCCGCTTACGTAGGAGTGCCTGTAGTTATACGTGACATCCCTGTCTTCGAGCAGTGGTTTGAAGACGGCGTTCACTGCTTGAAAGCTGATTCTGTGGAAGGTTTCGTGGAGGCGCTGCAAATCCTGAGGGAGGATAGGGATCTGAGGCAGAGACTGGTGCGGAACGCACGTGAAGTAGCTGAACAGCATACACTGGATGAAGTAGGTAAGTCCCTGGAAAAAGTCTATACCTCTCTACAGTGAGATAAGTACCACTCCAGCAGCCATTAACACTGAACCTGTTATCCTCTGGTAGAAGCCCTCGGTTTCTCTCAGCATCAAGTAGCTGAAGATGACTGCGACAGGTATGCTAAGTCTTTTGATAGCCACGACGTATGAGACCAGTGTCAGTTTGAGTGCCGTCATCTGCAGGATTATCGAGGTTCCGCCGAGTACGCCGAGCAGGGCCAGTGGTTTCCACTCTGTTTTCACTTTTTCCATCCATCCCTCTGATTTTTTCATCATCACCGGAAGCATAAACAGTGAGGAAAGCGTGTACACAGTTAACGGCCACATGATAGGTGAAGACATGTTTACTCCGATCTTATCGGTGTTAGCAGTTATCGAGTATATGAGGATGACAGCCATGATCAGCTGGACACCTCTTTCCTTCCAGAGTTTCTTGATAGGGTCCAGCAGTGTATCTGTTTTGTTTGCCTTCAGTGTATAGGCTCCAAAGGCTATCAAAATCACTCCAAAACCTCCTAGAAGACTTGGGGTTTCTCCAAGCATCAGAAAAGAAGTTCCCATTACAAGCACCGGTGAGATAGCAAACATAGGAGTTACAATCGACGTATCGGACTCTTTGTACGCCTTTGCAATCAGTATAGATGTAAAAGCTATGACTAGGCTCTGAGGCACTGCCAGAAGGAAGAATTTTATGCCTAGTTCCGGTAGCCCTGTGTAAAGTAGGGCTGCCAGCAGCACCGGCAACCCGAAGACCCTGGAACTGAAAGCTGTAACAAACTCATCTGTTCCCAGTGCGTTCTTCCTCTGGTAAACACTCTGCAATCCTTTTATCAGGGCTACTCCGAAAGCCAGGATCAGTCCGACCTCCATGAAAAACATGTTCTCAAGGCTAGTCTTCTTCAAGCTTCTCAAACCGTTTCACAGATTTTTCCCTCTCCTCGTCGTGATCTACTATCGGCTCCGGGTAGTCCTCACCAATCTCAACTCCGCAGTTCTCCTGTTCCAGCTTGTTCATCTTCCACGGCTCGTGGATGTGCTCGTCAGGAACATCTTTCAGCTCCGGCAACCATTTTCTGATATATTTCCCGTCGGGATCGTATCTCTCTGCCTGGGAGGTAGGGTTGAAGACGCGGAAGTAGGGCTGAGCGTCCGTCCCGATCGAGTAGCTCCACTGTATCCCGCCGACCATCGCCGCGATCTCCGCGTCGACGAACATCTTCGAGAAGTAGCTGTGGACGTTGCGCCAGTCCAGCCACAGATCCTTGCAGGAGAAGTTGGTAACCACCATCCTCAACCGGTTATGCATGAAACCGGTCTTCTTTAACTGCCGCATACCTGCGTCAACAAACGGGTAACCGGTTTTACCTTCAACCCATGCCTTCCATTTCTCCGGTGCTTCCTCCTTAGAGTCCCAGTCCGGCTCGTTGTCCCTGTACTTCTCCATGAACGGTTCATCAACCTCGTGTGGATAGTTCCAGAGGATCTGCATGTAGTAGTCGCGCCACGCCAGTTCCTCCTGCCATGTTTCAATCCCTGATGTGTCGTCGTCCGGGTTCCTCGCCTTCAGACGCTCGGCTTCCCAGTAAACCTCTCTTATACTCACCGTGCCGAACTTCAGGTGGGGAGAAAGCTTTGAAGTCGAGTCCCTCCACGCATAATCCCTGTTCTCGTCGTAGTTCCAGATCTTCTCCTTGAACTCTTCTATCCTGTTTTTTGCTCCTTCACGACTCGGGTTCCAGATCCACTCAAAGTCTTCAGGTTGTTCGAAACCTAGTTCTTCGAGCGAAGGTATATTATCGCTTTCAAGTTCAGGGGTTTCATACTCCTCGACTTCCTGAGGCCGTCTCTTCTCCCTGTCAAACCATTTCTTCTTGTAGTACGTGTAGACTTTGTAAGGAGTCCCTGAGTTAGTCAAAATTTCCTCTTTCTCGAACATTACAGTATCTTTGAAGTTTTCCACAGGTACATCCAGTTCCTCGGAGATTTTCTCGTCTCTTTCCCGGGCGTACGGAGAATAGTCTCTGTTGTGGTAGACTGCGTCAGCTTCGATCTCTTCTATTATTTTTTCCAGCTGTTTCAGAGGTTTTCCTTTCCTGATAACGAGGTCTTTGCCTTCTTTGCTGCCTAGCTCCTGCTTAAGTTCTTTCAGAGTGTTATGCCAGAACTTTACTCTTGGATAACCTAGCTCTGCTGTTTGGAAGTAGTTTTCATCCACTATATAGAGTGGTATGACTTTTTCGTGTTCTTTGGAGGCTTTGACCAGTGCTGTGTTGTCGTGTTCCCGCATTGATCTGCGGATCCATACGATCGCTGTCATGGAGGGCTTGTTAGATAAGTGAAGGGTGTTTTTTTACTGGTTTTGGAACAGTTCGTCGAGTTTGTTTTTGTGTTTGGATGGGCCGATGAGTATTATTGAGTCGTCTTTTTCGAGTTCTGTTTCGGGTTCTGCGTTGAGTGTTTCGTCTTTTTTTATGATTGAGGCAACGGTGAAGTCTTCCGGGAATTTTTTCCTGTGTCGCAGCTGTTTTACTGTTTTGCCGTTGAGTGTTCCTTCTGTGATCTTGGCTTTCAGTACTTCTCTTTCTCCCGGCAGGTTTGCGAGTTTGACGAGGTAGGGGTGTTCTACTGCTGATAGAAATTCGGAGAGCAGAAGGTCTGTGTGGCCTATGGCATGGGTGTCTATTATCTGGAATGCTTCGAAGTATTCGTCATCTTCCATCCTGGATATGACTTTGGGGACGCCGTATTTTTTGGCAAGGCTGCATACCACCATGTTTTCGTTGTCGTCTTTAAGGGTTGATATCATGATGTCTGCCTGTGTTATCCCTGCGTCTTCAAGCGCTGAAAGGTCCGAAGGTGATTTGTTTATCACGGTAGCTCCTGTGGATGAGTAAAGTCTTTTACAGCGGTCTTCGTCAGCGTCTATCACGACAAGGTCGTGTTTTCCTTCCAGCCTGTCCACAAGTTTTTTCGACAGGGTGTTGATACCGGTTATGACTATGTACATCACTTTGAATCTGGGAAGATGCTCCTATTAAAAATTGCCAGTACCGGCAGCATCTCAAGTCGACCGGCAAGCATCAGAAATATCCAGACAAACTTGCTGGCCCAGGTAAGTTGCTGCATCTCCGCCCCCGACATATATACAGGCCCCATATTACCTGCGGCAGAGACTACACCGGAAAGAGCTGCTGCCAGGCTTATATCATCGAACAGAAGAGTCAGCAAGGTGCCGATGAAGATGAATCCTATCCACGTGAAGAACAGTACGGCCACAGTGTGCAACGCTGAACGGTCAAGTATCTCCTCATCAAGTTTTACTTCGTTTATAGCTGTTTCAGGCAGGCTGTAGGATCTTAAACGTGTTTTAACCATTTCAATAAGTGTTTTAAGACGGAAGATCTTTACTCCTCCTGATGTGGATCCAACTGACCCTCCTACGAACATAACTCCTATTACTGCCATCTGCAGTACAGCTGAGAAGGCCATCACAGACATGGTGCCGTAACCTGTAGAGGATATGATCGAGGCAGCCTGGAAGACAGCGTCTAGAAATCTTCCAGCTCCAAGATCCAGTATCATCGCCAGAGATACCAGTATGAATATCTGGCCGTAAAGCTTGAACTCGGAGTTTCTGAGGGCTTCTCCCTCGCCCTGAAATAGTTTGTAAAGTATTGCAAAGTTGGTGCCTCCTAACAGCATGAACGGTATCGTTGCTGCCTGAACAGTCTCTGAGAAGTATCCGATACTGGCTGAGTGCGTTGAGAAACCGCCTGTGGAAAGCCCGGAGAAAGCATGCAGAACCGAGTCGAACACTGGCATACCCAGAGCTATATAGGTACCTATCATGACAGAGGTGATGAAGCCGTAGACTCGCCAGAGCTCAGTTATAGACTTTTTAAGTGAAGGTCTTATTGAGCCAGGGTCGGACTTGTGTGTCTCTGCTGTGAAAAGCCTCCGGGAGATACCTCCTGACTCACGGATAACGGCTATGAAGAACGTCAGTATTCCAAGGCCGCCTACCCACTGCATAAGGCTCCTCCAGAACAGAAGTGAACGTGGAAGGCTCTCCGGCTTCAAAACCATGGAGATTCCTGTAGTCGTCAATCCTGCCGATGCCTCAAAAAAAGCATCCACAAAACCCAGCTCGGGGACGAACGGCAGACCGCTCAGTATCACCGCTATACTCCATCCAAGTACCGTGGAGACCATAGCCTCCCGGACGGAAGGGTTAGAACCATTTCCTGACCACTTCATAACAAGACCTGCCAGAAAAGAGGATAAAGCAGCAACAAGAAACGGGTAAAGCCTGGAAAACGGTTCAGAGTAGTACAGACCTGTCAGAAAAGGAAGTACAAGTATGGCTGAAAACACCAGCATAAACCGGCCCATTATCCTCGAAACTACCTTCGGCCTCATACAACTTAGAAATCAATCCTCCCCGAATAAAAAATATCCCTGAAAAAGACTCATCGGCCCTGATTCAAAAAGCTTTACCCCGAAAACTTAGATGCTCGGATAGAACTGAGCAGGTGACAACTCAAAAATGCAGATTACAATCGGAACTTCTGACGGCGAAACATTCCAGGAAGAGATCGAAGACAACTCACAACTAATCGGAAAAAAGGTAGGAGAAGAATTTGACGGTGGAATCATCGGATTATCAGGCTACACTCTCAAGATAACAGGAGGAAGCGACAGATCCGGATTTCCCATGAGAAAAAGCATCGAAGGCTCTGAGAGAAAAAGAGTGCTTCTGGAAGACGGCGCAGGAATCAACGAAGACGAAGACGGAGTAAGAAGAAGAAAAAGCATTAGAGGCAACACAGTTTCAGACGAAATCGAACAGCTCAACACACAGGTCGTGAAAGAAGGAAGTAAATCTGTTGAAGAACTTCTAGGCGAAGAAGAGGAAGAAGAGTAATATATGTCAAAGATACCGGAAGTAAACATCGGCCTTGTAGGCCACGTCGACCATGGGAAGACGACACTCACTCAAGCTCTCTCAGGACAATGGACAGACCAGCACAGTGAGGAACTTGAGAGAGGGATCACCATCAGGATAGGATACGCCGACATCACATACTACAGCAATGACGGCGAACTGAACGTCGAAGGAGAAGGTGAAGAGGAGAGAACTGTCTCACTGGTTGATGCTCCAGGCCACGAAACACTGATGGCTAACGTCCTTTCTGGAGCAGCTATCATGGATGGCGCAGTACTTCTGGTAGCAGCTGACGAAGAAGTTCCACAGCCTCAGACACGTGAACACCTTGCAGCGCTTGACATAGTTGGCATTGATAATATTGTAATCGCACAGAACAAGATAGATCTGGTCTCTGAAGAAAAGGCAAGAGAGAACTATGAACAGATCAGGGAGTTTGTTGAGGGGACTGTCGCAGAGGACGCACCTGTAGTCCCTATCAGTGCGCAGCACGAGGTCAATATAGATGCGCTTCTAGAAGCCATTGATGAGGAGATTCCAACTCCGGAGCGTGACCTGGATTCTGATCCACGTATGCTTGTCGCCCGTTCATTCGATACCAACAAGCCGGGAACTTCGCCCAAAGAACTTAGAGGCGGTGTCGTAGGAGGTTCACTTGTTAGAGGAGAGCTTGAAGAAGGAGAGAAAGTGGAACTCAAACCAGGCGTCAGGAAGGACGGTGAAAACTTTGAAACTGTTACGACTGAGGTGAAGAGCATAATACAGGGAGATACACCTGTCGAAAAAGGAAGACCTGGAGGTTTACTCGGAGTTGAGACAGATCTGGATCCGGCGATGGTCAAGTCCGACGGGCTCGCGGGAAATGTTCTCGGCCTGGAAGGAGAACTACCTGACGTAACTGATACGGTAGAGATCAAGGCAGAGCTTATGGACCGTCTTGCCGGCGCTGAACAAGAAGAAGAGATAGACAACATCAGAGAACACGAAGCATTGATGCTTAACATAGGAACCACCAAGACTGCTGGTGTAGTCACACAGGCCGGCAAGCACGTCAGACTGAATCTGAAGATGCCTGTCTGCGTAGAGGAAGGAGACAGAGTGGCGATTTCACGTCAGATAGGCTCTCGATGGCGGCTTATCGGCCACGGCAGGATAAACTCGATCGAATAAAAAACGCAGAGTTTTTAAGCAAGGCAAGGTTAATCCAGTTATGGCCGACATTCTAAGCTCTCTCCTAGGATTTATCCACAGTGAACAGCCCGTGGTCCGTATACTGGTAGCTCTTGCATTTCTGATTGCAGGGCATCTCACGGTAAAGATATTCAGGATGCTTACACGTCGAACATGGATGCACAGAACAGAAGAAGCGACGAAGAAAGACATAGAGAGGAGGGAGGAAAAACTCGGCCTGGTATCAAACATACTCGACGGAGGGATAATAACGACAGCCATAATCTACCTCAACTCCGGTATCAGCACAGATATAATAAGCAAGGTATCGGAAAGCAGCCCACGTATCGTCTCCGCACTCCTCGTAGGTTTTCTGGGCATCATCCTTATCAGGATAGTTACAAAGGTGTTTGAAGGATTTCTCACTACTGTAGGGGTAAACAACTACCTCAGAGACATCGGTCTTTCCAGAAGCGCATCCAATGTGCTCTCAGCAGCTGTAAAGATCCTGATGTACATAGTGCTTTTCCAGGTAGTACTTAACCAGCTTAACGTCGGCTACACCTATCTTAACGAGCTGCTTACAGCCGCTACATGGGCCTTTGCTTTCATGATGGCAGGGATCGTATTCTACTCTCTCAAAGACCTGTTCCAGAACATGGCCGCCGGTTTCTACCTGAAGAACTCCCGTCTCGTACGGAAAGGTGAGGAAGTCAAAGTCGAAGGAGATACAGGAGAGATCAAAGAAGTCTCTCTGTTCTCCACCTCAGTAAACACGGACTCGGGATATACACTGTTGACACCGAACACCCAGTTGATGGACTCTCCTCTAAGAATCAAGAGAACCCAGAGCGACCTTGAAACACTGGAGGATATAACAAGCTACTTTGTCGCTCAGAACCCGTCTTACTGCGGCCCGGCCTCTGCCGAGATGGCACTGGAGATATTCGGATACCGACACGACCAGGAAGAGATCGGTGAAAAAGCCGATGTCGAGGAAGGGGAAGGAGTTGACGAAGATGACCTGATGGACGCCATCGAGGAATTGACGAACAACGAGGTCAGAACAGCCTGGATAGGATACGACAACATCACGGACCTGGAAGACGAGTACAAATCATGGTTCAACGATGGAGCACTGATAGTATCGAACTTCTACAAGCCTGAAATCTTCCCTGACGCATCCGCAGGACACTTTGTGCTTTCCGTAGGGGTAGAGGGAGATGAAATACTTAACCTGGATCCTTCAGGAACGAACGGTGGAGTATACTACGTCAACAAAGAAACGTTCTACGACGCGATGGCAGAGTTCGGCCACAAGAGAGGTTACATCGTCGTGGCACCGAAAGGAACCACAGCATACTGGAGGATCAAGAACGACCTGATCTACGGCGACAAGAGCCTGTACGACGAACTTTCCAAAACACTCGAGTCAAGGCTACGTAAGATAATGAGGAAAGGAAGAATACTGAAGAACTCCACACCAGAATCCATGGAGAAATACATGGAGGACTGGACGTCTGAGGAGAAACTGACACGTGTATGGAAGCCGGAAGGCTTCTCAGGGGAAAAAGAAAAACTGGAGGGGGATGAAGATGAGACTACTGAAGATAACTGACGGCCAGAGAAACCTAGAGAAACTTGACGAGTACTTCGAAGAAGTGGTTTCTGAAGATCTTGAGAAGATTGCACCTTCAATAGTAGGAAAGAAAATAGATGTTGCTATCAATTCAGAGTCTTTGACTAACTTTGATGCCGTCTTTGTTGAGATACCGGTTGAAAACGCTGTTTTTGGCAGAGTAATGCTTGAAGTAATGGAGGAGCGAGGAGTACCTGTAAACTACTCTTCAACCTCTTTCTTTGCGATGGCGAAGAAAAACTATCTCTACAGCGTACTTCACGAAAGAGACATCCCAACGCCTAAGACAGCTGTTGTGGCAGATGAAAAAGCTGCAAGAAATCTTGAAAACTATCTTAAAGGCCCACTGGTCGCAAGAAAGTTTGAAGAGTTGAAAGAGTCGGAGAAGAAAAAAATAGATACTGTAGAGGAAATAGGAGAGTTTACGGAGGGTGTAGAGTATGGAGAAAACTTTCTCCTGTTTCAGGAGTATTCAAAGGGATCTAAATATCGTTGTCTTGTAGTAGGAGATGATGTCGTTTCCTTAGAGGATACTTCCGAACACTGGTCTATCGGCAAGGAGAAGCTTAGGTATTCTAATGCTCCAAGCGATGTTGAAGAAGTTGTGCTTGATGCTAAAAACTCACTCGGCACACGAATGGCCGAAGTACTTATCAGAAACGAAGAGGTCGTAGACGTTAACCCGAATCCGGACCTTGAAATGTACTCTGATATCTCGGGAAAGGATGTATACAAAATCGTAGCGGACTCGTTGAAACAGGAGGTAGAAGGATAGATGAAGTTCGCCATAATATACGGCGATGTCTCAACCACACACCGGTTAATTATAGAGGAAGCGGAAGAGATATTTGATTCTGTGCTGGCAGCGCCTGTTGAAGGCTTGAAGTTTGTCCACAGCTCTGAAGGAAGCAAGGTGCTCTACAAGGATACGGATCTTACAGAGTTTGATGCAGTATATGTAAGGACCAACGACCAGGATGCATTATTCTCTGAACATCTTGTAGAGGTGTTGAATGAAGCAGGAGTTGTCACTCAGGCCGAGGATGAGTCCTTCGCATATTCAAATAACAAGTTTTACAGTATGAAGATCCTTTCGGAGAACAATGTTAATGTTCCGGATAGTTTCTACACTATCTCACCTGAAACTGCCGTTGATGCCGCTGAAAGACTCGGCTATCCGATAATCATGAAGACTATCGGTGGCGCCGGCGGCCAGGGAGTGATGAGAGCCGGTTCGGAAAACGAGTTGAAGCCGGTCATGGACACGATGAAAGCATTTGAGCAGGACATCTGTCTTCAAGAGTATCAGGAACACGGAGGCACAGATACAAGAGCAATTGTTATAGGGGATGAAATATTCGCTTACCGCAGATCCAGCAGCGGCGACGAGTGGCGTTCAAATGTAGCAGAAGGAGGCGAGAGAAAAGAAGCAGACCCGACCCCTGAGATGGAGGAAGCCGCGTTAACCGCAGCTAGAGCTTCAGGCTTCGATATATGTGGAGTAGACGTTATACAAACTGATGAAGAAGTCTATATCCTCGAACTGAACAGTGCCTTCGGCCTCTACAAAGCCATAAACGAGACCGTCGGAGAAAACGTTATCCTAAGGTTGGTGGAAAGAATGCATGAAAGAGCGATGGAGGCGAACCAGGATTGAAGACCGGCCTCGAACTGGAGTTCTGGGTCATCGACGAGAAAGGAGAACTTGACTACGCCAAGCCTGTAGCTGAAAGAGTATACTTCGCCTCACAGGAATTCTCACGCTCAATGATAGAAATACAGACAGAACCACATGAGGATGTAGAAGAACTGCTGAAAGAGGCCATCTCCAAGACAGAGATTCTGGCAGAACTAGCCAAGAAAGACGGCAAAAGAATAGTGCCTCTCGGAACACCGCTCAACTCGGGAAAAGTAGAGGTATACGAATCCGAGAGATTTCAGATAGAACAGGAGGTAATAGGGCATGAAGTAAAACACGCGGGCAGGACTGCAGGCTTCCACTTACACTTCGAAAAAGAAGACGTATTGAGACAACTGAACACACTCACAGCTCTAGATCCACTCTTAGCCCTGACCAACGCCTCACCGCTTTATCAGGGAGAGAAGATCGCCTATGGATGCAGAAACAAGGTCTACAGACACAAGGCCTGCGGAGCATTCCCTGAGCAGAGAGAACTCTGGCCCTACATGGACTCGATCACAGAATGGCGCGAAAAAAGAGAGGAACTATTCGAGAAATTCGAAAACGAGGCCGAGAAGAAGGGAATAAAACCGGAAAGATTTGAAAGATTCTTCCAGCCGGAAAACGCTGTCTGGACGCCTGTAAAGCTGAGAGAGGACTACCCGACAGTTGAATGGCGAGCTCCAGACACCACACTCCTCACTGAAGTGATCAAACTTGTGAAGGCTGTCAAACCGATAGTCCAGAAAAAGAAGAGATCAGAACTACCAGAGTTCGAGAAAGTGAAGAACTTGTCAGAGAAGGCGATAGATAAAGGACTTCGATCCGGAGAAGTCAGAGAATACATCGAAGAAATGGGTGTAGAGCACTCAAAGTTCTCTCCTCTCTCACAGCGGCTTGATCTCCCGGAAAAAGTCAGCAGGGAGAAGGCAAGAGAAGTGAGGCTGGACGTAGCTGAAAGATTGACCGAAGACCTGGAAGAAGCCAAAGAAATGATAAATTAAAGCTGTTGGAAGGCCTCAACCAGCGAATCCATCACAGGCACCAGCTGTTCCTTCATCTCCTCATCACCGTAGAAACCAATTCCTGGCTTCGAGTTCAGCTCCACAATCCACGGCTCTCCATCCTCGTCGAAGAACAGGTCTACCGAGAAGAGGCAGGGCCTGTAGTCGAGTTCTTCATTGACCCTGTCAATTATATCCAGGGCCTTTTCCGGGAACTCTTCAGGACTGACTGCGTGCTGAGAACCTCCCTGTGAAACGTTGCTTATCTCGCCGTCGCTGTATCTCACGTAACCAGCCTTCAATTCGCCGTTAACGACTATACCTCTCAGATCGTGCGTTCCTTCAACGATACCTTCGATTCCAGAGCTGCTGTCAACAAATCTCTGGACGATATACTCCTCTTCTATCTCCGGTATATCCTCCTCGCTGTCGACTATGTGTATTCCTTTACCGCCGAAAGCGTAGCAGGGTTTCAGCACGATTTTTCCATACTGCTCCAGCATCTCACGCGCATTTTCTTCTGAGAAAGGTCTGGTCTCCGGCATCATTTCAGGAAAACGCTCGTAAGTCAGCAGTTTATCTTTACAGAGTTCCTCCAGCCCGGGATCGTTCAGGATTCCGATGCTCTCACTGATCTCCTGTTTGAAGGCCTTGGTCTCCTCATCGAAGTGGAACTTGTCGAAAACACCGTCAAGCTCAATATCCTCTACTTTCCTCCAGGAACCGTCCTCGCATACCCAGCCTCTGGAAAGATTCCCGTTTTCATACCAGTGATATTGAGCCTGTACAAGCCTCACGTCCTGGCCTTCGGCTCTTTCAGAGAAATAACCGTATGACCTGTTTGACTGTCCGTCGAAAGGCTTTTCTCCATCCCAGGTAACTTCTTCATCCCATAAAACACCGATATTCTTCATAACCAGAAACTCGGAGCGCAGAGTTTTAGAACTAACCTACAAAACACCAGTATGACACGCGAAATCATACTAGACACCAACTTCCTGACAGCACCCTTCCAGCTCGACTCCATCGACATATTCCAGGAACTCGAAAGAGTCTTCCCCAACTCCAAAATCTACACAATCGACGACGCAGTACAGGAAGCCAAAAGCATAGAACAAGGCAAATACGGCAACCTCGTAGAGAAACTGATAGAGAAGAAAGACATCGAAGTACTGGAAACAGAGGACGAAGAACCAAGTTCTTCTCGTACAGTAGAGGGAGAAGGCAGCGTAGACGACCTACTAGTACAGATCTCCCGGGACTATGTTGTTGCGACGAACGACAAAGAGCTGAAGGAGAGACTGATAGAAGTCGATGCAGAAGTTATTCATATCAGAAATGAGAGCTATCTAGAAGTACTGAACAGGAAAGATCCTGGGTTCTAATTAGTCAAATTTTAGACAAATTATTAATAAGAAGATTTGGCGAAAACAGCCAAGTCGGCGCCAAACCTATAAAAGACCTAGAAGACGATTTAAAAGAACTAATTAGCGAGTACAAAGATGAAGAAGAGTTAGCACATAAATTTCTAGATCTGGATCAGAAGGAACTCGATAAACTACAAAAGATTTTCATCTCACCTGCCCACACTAAAAGAACACAAAAATATGAGGAAGAAGAAAATCTGAAAGAATTCCTGAATAAAGTCATAGACAAAAAACTACAGCTACTAAAAGCAGGAAAGAAATATTCTGAAAAACTCCTTTCCACCTTAGGAAAAATGCATGAAGACGAAGAAGAAGCAATTACTATCATAAGAAAATATTATAATCAAAAAGCAGAGGAGGAAACAATGAAACTAATCAAAATGACTGAAAGCGACTACAAAACAGTAAAGCAAGGTGAAGAACAAATCGAAGCAGGAATTAATGAACTCCAAAATGTGAAGGGGGAGTTAAATTCGTAAATTGCGGCTTTTAATGAAGTCGGTGATTATTGGTTTGATTAATGGTAGTTTAGAGAACGAGATGGCAGTGACCATTTAAAACTTGTCTTCGGTTTCTTTTTTGTCTTGCAGAGGTAGAGGAACTGTATGTACAAAAGATTGACAATTCAGGATTCGGTTCGTGTCCCGCCGCAACACCTTGGAGAAAACGTAGATGAGAGCGTCCGCGACGGCCTACGTGAAGAGGTCGAGGGCGAGATAGTTGAGGACGTCGGCGTTGTACTCGGTGTTGAAGGTGTTAACTCGGTGGAGGGAGGCGATATCGAACCTGAGGATGCAGGTATCCACTACCAGGTAGAGTACGAAGCACTGGTCTTCGAACCGGAGCTTCACGAAGTTATCAACGGTGAAGTCGTTGACATCACAGAGTTCGGAGCGTTTGTCCGTATCGGTGCTTTCGACGGTCTCTGCCACGTTTCACAGATCATGGATGAGTACGTCAACCTTGACGACGAGGCATCCATGCTGATCTCCGAAGATCAGGACCGCGCGTTGGAGGTTGGTGACACAGTTACTTCCCGTATCATCGCTGTCAGCCTTGGAAAGCAGGATACTAACAAGATCAACCTGACGATGAGGCAGCCAGGACTCGGCAAGAGTGAATGGATTGAGATGTACGAGGAAGAAAAAGCCGAAGAAGAACAGGAAGACGAAGAGGAACAGTGATTTCTCGTGAGAAATTACTTAGCCGAAAACCACGAGGTGGTTTTCTAGTGGCAGAACAGGCATGCAAAAACTGTAACCGTATTGTAGAGGACGCGTCCGAGTGTCCTGTATGCAGAAACAACGATCTTTCCGGTTCATGGAGCGGACTGGTCGTCATCTACGATCCAGAAGAGTCGGAGATAGCTGAAAAACTTGGAATAAGCACTCCTGGCAGATACGCCATTCGTGTCAAATAAAAAGTGAATACTATGGACGAAAATTACAAATTTTCTGGACAAGCAGAAAACCACGGAGTGGTTTTCAAATGAAAGCTCAAATTACAGCAGTTAAGGAGAACCCGCTTCTCGACAGAAGAGAGGCAGAAGTATCAATCAACCACGAAGGAGAAAGCACTCCTTCAGAAGAAGACGTCAAAAGCAGGGTAGCAGCAGAAAACGGCCTGGACGAGGAAGAAGTCGAAGTAGATTCCATCTACACAGGCTTCGGAAGAAACACATCAAAGGCCTACCTCAAGATCTTCCAGGAATTCGAGTACGACGAAGACCTTCAGGAAGACACGATCGAGGAAGAACCTGTCGAAGTCACACAGGAATACGAGGAAGCTGTCTCCGGAACGATCACAGAAGCCAAGGAGACACTTCAGGAGATGGACGACGTCGACTGGAACGCAGCAATCAAAGCAGAGAAAGACAACAAAAACCGTACAACACTAATCGACTGGCTGGAGAGCCAGGCCGAAAATTAGAAATTTTCTAAGAAAGTCCACACGAGGTGAGAACTTATCGGAAAACACGCCAAGACACAGGTCTGGGAGAAGTATGAAGAAGATGGGAGCAAGAACCACTCACAATGCCCAAGATGCGGCAGCTTCCTCGCAGACCACGAAGACC
>JBDGSL010000011.1:0-62857 GCA_042217555.1 Candidatus Nanohalobium sp.
GTTCTTGGAGTCCATGAAGGTGACTTCCCAGTACTCGGAATGCTTCTCTATGTCCGAGAGCTTTACTTTCCTGACTTCCTTTGTGCGTGCTCCTGCGTCTAGTAGCAGTATCGGTATCAGTTGGTCGCGTGGGTTTCTGGCCGCTTCTACCATCTTCCAGACTTGTTCCGGTGTGAGAAGGTTGACTTCTGTTTTCCTGTCAGGGTCGGTTTCTCCCTTCAGTACTCCGGACTGGAGGATCATCTTCACCCTGTCCGGTCGCTGGTAGGGAATCGGATGCCGCAGCTTGTAGAACATCTTTAATGCGGTCTTGAATCCGTTGATGGTCTTGTCGGCGTAATCCTTCTCTTCGTCATTTTTCAGTTCTCCGATCACCTTTACTAGGTCGTTCTTGGTCAGCTGGTCGAGGTTGTCGCTGTCCAGTTGTTCTATCTTGTCGGTGTTGATGTATCGCTTGAGTAGGGTGGAGAACTTGCTGATGTACCAGCATATTCTGTAGGCGCTGGTTTCGTCTCGTGCCTGTAGTTCTTGTACGAATTCTTCCAGTAGTTCGGCGTTCCGGTTGGTGACGTGGTTTTCTTGTTGTAGGTTTTGCAGGTTTCGGTGTACGTCTTGGTTGGTGTAGTTTGTCATTGGCGTTGTTTCACCATGGGTGCTGGTGGGTTCATGTGAACCCCCCGTCTACCCCCCGTTCACACCGAAACATGGGCAATCAAGCCCGGACGCCGCATAAGGTTACGCTCTTATATCCGTCGTTACGGATGTATTCTAGGTGTGATGCTTCTGCTGTAGAGTCAAGGTGGTTCTCGGAGAGGGGAAGATTTCAGGTTTTTTACACAGCGTTCCGACGCTGGTTGGTGAAGTTAGATGTATTCTAGAAGCGATGTTTTTGATGAGGAGAGAGTAGATGTGGAGGTGTCTAGAATCCTGTCATGCCGGGTAGGTGGCCTACCTGGTCTTTTGCTTTGTCGGTCATTTTTTCTGGTTTCCAGCGTGGTTCGAAGGTTAGTTCTACGTTGACTTTGTTGACGTTTTGGATGGCTCCGACTTCCTGTCGCACCATTTCGTCGAATACTCCGCTGAGTGGGCATGCGGGTGTTGTAAGTGTCATGAGGATGTCTACCTGGTCTTCTTCTATTTCTATTTCGTAGATGAGGCCGAGGTCGACTATGTTTACTTCGAGTTCCGGGTCGATGACCTGTTTTAGTGCTTCTCTGACCTGTTTTTTGGTTGGCATACTGTTTCTTTTTGCGGAGTGCAAGTTTTTTAGAGCCTGGTTTTTCAGAGGTATATCCAGGTTACGAGCCCGGTGTACAGGAGGATGAGTGCGAGTACTGTGAGCCGTATCAGGATGTTTATAGTGAAGACGAGTCCCAGGTAGTCTTCCTGAAGCAGGTTTATTTCAGGTGTTTTTCGGCATTTCATTCCTATCTGTGCGTCTGACAGGTTTTCATCTGCTTTCTGTACTGTTTCCTGTATTTTTGATGTTTTCACCTGTTTTCTGCTGGATAGTTCGTGTATGCTCTGGTGTGTGTCGGTTGTGAAGAGTACTGTCTGGTCGTATCTCTGTGAGAGTTTTTCCTCGAGTTTTCGAAGTTCTCTGGTTGTGCCGTTGCCTTCTATGCCGAATACCGCTGTTTTCTGGCCTGCTACTTTTTCTACCAGTGCGAATACCGGTGTTTCTCCGGTTCTGGCGGCGGTTCCGGCGTGGTAGCTGTGCTGTCTTTGCTGTTCGAGTTTCTGTTTGAAGTCTGTGAGGTGTTTTCTGAGCTGGCGTGATTCCCTGGTGTTGTACCATACTTCTCCCTTGTCTGTTTCTGTGTCGTGGCTGTGAGTGTCGATCAGGACTGTTCTGTCCAGGTCCAGTTCTTCCTTGAAGACAGGTAGTTCGTAGTCGTCCCATTCTGCGTCCATGTATATGACTTTGTTTTCTCCTATTTTCCTGCCGTGGAACGTGACTCCGGGGTATTTCTCGGTGATCATCTTTGAGGCTTTACCTGTCTTTTCTGGTTTTTCAACGGCTTCAAGGATTTTTCTGTGGTCTTCGGGATCGGTGGGGTCGGACTTGTGCATGGAGGGTACGTGGAGGAAGAAGCCTTTGCCGTCCTTGTTCAGTTTTTCTATTATCTTCGATGTTATCTGTCCTCCTCCAAAACCTTCTAGAGGTCCAGGGTGTATCCACGGAATCAGGAGTGTGGTGCTGTCTTCCCTGTTTTCTATCTCCAGTGTCTGTACTTCGGGCCTGGTTGGGTATCCAAGGTCGAGCGCTTCCTGTTTTTTCTGAAGTAGACCGGTTGTGAGCTGTACCACGGAAACGTCCGTATTCACTTTTATAAGGTACTCTCCGATGATTATCACGGCAAACAGTAGGGCTGCGGCCAGTCCAAGCACGGCTATGTTCCAGATGTAGCCGGTTAAGGAGGCGTTTATCCTTCCTCCGAGGAAGTAATGGAACGCTGCCAGGAATGCAAGAGGCTGTACTGAGCTTAGAACTGCTATCCTGTCAATGTACTTGTATCCAAGTGTAAGCAGCAGTACTACAAGGTTGGACAGGTATACTGTTGCGAGAGCTAGCCAGAAGATTCTCCATGCACTGCCGAAGCTTTCTGCACCTGTCAGTATAACGCCGTAGATGAAAAGCATGGTCTCGTTCGATCCCGCAAGGAAGTAACCCCAGCTCCGAGGATAGTCTGGTAGAAACCGGTAAAGTAGTTCGCCGGAGATAAAAGCAGGTAATATGAATGCAAAGACCGCTACAACTCCTGCAGTAATTATACCAGGGTTGTACGGCGAGAATAGACGGGTGGAAGCTGTGAAAAGTGCTGCGTAGATAGCTCCCAGTCCTATTATTACTGCGGCGACCTTTCGGAAGTCAGGTATGGTGAAGACAACTTTCTTGAATATATCAACGTTCTGGCCCATGTTGTTTCTCCTCCTTCAGCCCCTGGTATATCTGTTCAAGCCTGTCGATCTTGTCTTCCACAGAGTAGTTTTTTACGGCGTCACGTGTGTCCCAGTCCTGTTCCACTGCCTGAAGTACTTTCTGTTTGAAATCTTCCGTATCTTCTTTCCTGAACTTCAGGCCGTTCTCCTGTACTGTCTTGTCAAAGGGGTGTACGTCGGGAGCTACAACCGGGGTGTCGCATGCATTGGCTTCAAGCGGTGAAAGTCCGAGCGTATCTCCTGTTGAGGCAGTTACAAAGACGTCAAGCATTGAGTAGTAGCCCGGTAGTTTGCTGCGGTCGAGAAAGTCCTTGAAGACGACGTTCCCAGGTGCTTCTTCCTCAAGTTCTTCTCTGGCAGGTCCCTCACCTACTATAACCACTGTTCCAGGGAAGTCTTCTGCCATCTCCAGTACCTGTTCCACGTTTTTCTCCCGGCTTATCCTTCCGCTGTAGCCTGCGACAGGTCTTTCAAGGTTCCAGTCACTCTCTTCTCCGGGCCGGAAGAACTCCATGTCTATACCTGCTGCCAGCTCCATCGCTTCTACATCCCGGTTTGGACTTCCTGTATTGGTGGTTACGGTGTCGAAGGTTGAAAGAAATCTTTCCTCTAAAGGCACGTACAGTTTTCCCATAAGGTCAGCGATGGCCTCTACCTTCACCTGTTGTTCGAAGTACTCTTCAAGCGGAGTGTGATGTGTGTAGACCGATGGCACCTCGTTTATGTAGGCGTAAAGCCTTCCTGCAACTCCCAGGGTCGCAGGGCCGTGGCAGTGAACGATGTCGAAATCAGGGAAGTCCAGGGAAGCCGGGACAGGAATATTGTAACCGGAGTAGAAAGGGTTGCTAACTGATCTAACCGGTATCTCGTCTTTTCCAGGCGTGTAACCTTCTGCATCCGGATAGATAATCTTTACCTCGTGGCCTCTTCTCTCAAGTCTTTCCTTCCACAGCTTCAAGGTGTAAGCTACTCCGTCTATCTCAGGGAAGTAGCTCTCAGTGAAGAAGCCAATCCTCATCTCTGATCACCTGAAAGCTCCTGATACAGGGATACAAGGTCATCTCCTACTTTTTCAAGTTTGAAGTCACGGCTTTTCTTTTCTGCAGCTTTTCCCAGTTCTTTTCTTCTGCTTCTATCGTTTACAAGTTTTTCCAGAACGTTTTCAAAGTTTTCTTCTGCTTTCAGACAGTTTTCTCCGTCTTCAAGCCACTGAAATGTTTCGATATCTCTTACTACAGGCGGTTTACTGGCAGCCATTGCTTCCAGCAAGGCCATTCCCTCGTTTTCGTTCCTCGTGGGGAAGAAGAATATGTCGCCAGCGGCGAAAGCACCTCTTACATCTTCTATGTACCCTGTGAACGTGCAGTTGTCCGGTGAGTTCTCAACTATTTTCCCTGTTTCTCTTCCCCGGAGCAAACTGTCTAGAATACTGTCTCCTCCGGTAGGGTTAAGGTAGCCGAACCATACGAAATCTGTCTCCGGCATCTCTCTCGCTGTTTCAACGAACGTTTTCAGTCCCTTCCTCTTGATCACGTGGCCGACACAGAACACTACAGGAGGTTCAAGGCTGTAACGTTCCAGGTACTCTTCCCTCAGCTCTTGGAAGCCTTCCAGCTTTTCCGGGTTGAACCCGTTGCTGATAACAGTCTTGGGCGTGTCAGTGTAGCCCTCAACTACCTCTCTGTTATGCTCTGAAGGGCAGATAACATGGTCTGCAAGAGAGTATACATAGCTCAGGTACGGTTTTAGGGGATGTGAGAGGATGTTGGAGAATGCAAAGCTCTGTCTGAAGTCTTCAGCAGTTTGATGTGCGTGTATAACTACTTTTACATCTTTCTTCCTGGCTTTCAACGCATAGTAAACTGATTTAGGGCCCATGTTATTGAGATGGAGTATATCGGCTTCCAGGTCGGGCTGTGTAGTGTAATCTATACCTCTCTCCTTCATTATCTTTCTCTGGTTCTCTACGGACTGGGCGTGACCTCCCGTGATCAGGTCTTCCCATTCAAAGTAGTGGCTTATCTTCATCGAGTTATTCTAAAAAACCTGCTGCCACCTTTTTGAAGTTATGCGGACCCGTGAAATCGCAAGGGAACGGATAGATATACTGTTTAGAGAGGCTGGAGAGAAGTTTGAACGCCATCCTGAGCTTTCCAGGCGTTACGTTGAGATAGCCAGAAGGATAGGAGAGAGAGTCCAGGTCTCTATACCTGGAGAGTACAGGAAAAAGTTCTGCAGCAGCTGTGGAGCATACTGGAAACCAGGAAAGACATGCAGAGTCCGTCTGAAATCTGAAAACCGGCTAGTGCAGTACCACTGCCTGGAATGTGGCGAAGTCGAGAACTATGGATATTAGAGACCTCAAAGACAGCAAAATGGTATGGTTCGCTATTTCTACTGCTATGATAGCAGGTATGATCTACTTTGCTGATGTAGAAAAGTTTATAGAATCAGTTCAGAGTGCCAGAGTTCTTCCATTGATACCGGCTTTCGTCCTCGGACTGTCAATCTTCCCTCTACTGAGCTACGTATGGTACCGTGTGTTCACAGCCTCAGGGATACACACAACGTACTGGAAGGCCCTGAAGGTCTTCATGGCAGGCAACTTCATGAACTCGGTGACCCCTCTCGGACAGTTCGGGGGAGAACCCCTGATGGCCTATCTCGTACAGAAAAACTGGGATGAAAGCTACGAGAAATCGATTTCAAGCGTCTTCTCAGCCGATATAATGAACGCTACACCTCACGTCACGTTCGTAGTAGGCGGAGGACTGTACATGATGCTTTTCCACTCCATCAACCAGTTAATAGTTCAAGCGCTTTATGCAACACTGATGATGACGGTACTGGGAGGTCTGCTTGTCTACCTGCTGTGGTTCGAGGCCGGTACCATAGAGGGTAAAATAGTGGACGCACTGCGGAAGATAAGCAGTTTTGTGGGGAAAGGAAGCAGCGTAGTAGATAAACTAGAGGAAAAACTGGCCGAAGTAGAGGAAAGCTTCAGAGCAATAGGAGAATCACCACGATACCTGTTCAAAACTGCTGTAGTTGCACACATCGGTTTCCTGACACAGGTATTCTGTTTTTACTTTATAGCGCTTTCACTTGGATTTCAGGCAGATATAACACCGATATTCTTCGTAACTACGCTGGCCGGGCTTGCCACGTTTTCACCGACGCCCGGAGGTTCCGGGACGATGGAAGCAGCTATGGCAGGGCTTATAACCGTGTTCTTCCCCGGTACAAGCTTTGCTACAGGACTTACTGTGGCTATCCTTTTCCGTATCACAACCTACTGGCCGGGTATACTGCTTGGATGGCTGGCACTGAACAATCTTCAGAAAGGAGAGATAGAATGACATACACGTACAGACTGGCCGGAGAAGACCTTGAACTGGCAGAGGCCGAACTCAACGGATTCCTTGAATCCCAGGGACTGGAAGAGAAAGCTGACAGAAGAGGAAGACTCGCGGAGACAGATTCAGAGCCTTTACAGCTGAAAAGACTTGCACTGACACATGAAGTAATGGAGAAGAAGGTAGAGACCGTTCTGGAAGATATTGACCTGTCCGATATCGAAGTAAAAGGTAGTTTCGCAGTCCGCTGCAAGTCACTGAGAGGAGAAACAGACACAGAAAAAATAGAAGAAGAACTGGGTGAAAAACTCAGCAGTCCTGAAAACCAGGTCGACCTGGAAAACCCGGAGACAGAAATTTTAGCGTACACACAGGGAGAGAGACTGGTTGCAGGAAAAACAGTCCAGGATATCGACCGTGGACTTTTCAAGAAGCGGAAGAATCAGGAGAGACCGTTCTCATCACCCGTGTCTCTCGACCCTGTTCTGGCCCGTATACTTGTGAACCTGACAGGTATAAGACCCGGGGAGAAGATCCTTGATCCTTTCTGTGGAACAGGAGGTATACTGATCGAAGCAGGACTATGTGGTGTAGAAGTATACGGCCTGGACCTGCAGGAAAAAATGGTGAAAGGGACGCAGAAAAACCTGGAAGAGTACGGCATACTACGACACGACATAAGAAAAGGAAAGATTTCCAAGGTAGAAGAAGTATTTGACACCGAATTTGACGCAGTAGTAACCGACCTGCCCTACGGAAAAGCATCGCACAAAAAAGGAAACCCTGCTGAAGAGTTCATCAAAAAAACAGAAAAACTCACGGACGGAAAAACAGTTTTCATGTCCAACCAGGAACAGATAAAAGACCTGAAACCGGAGTTCGAAATCTACGTCCACAAAAACCTAACACGGTACATCTACCGGTTTGAACGGTAGAACTCCTCAAACTCAGGGCCTACATAGCCGCTGTCAAGCCCAGGCCCATAACTTCCCGAGTCGTTACCCGGCGTCAGAGGAACTTCAACCTCAAGAGAGTTTCTTACCTCTTCCGGAATACCTTCTCTAAGCCCCTCCATAACCTGTTCATAATCATCCATTACTCTGAAAAGATAAGGTACCGGGTTTAAACCACTGGAAACCGAACCAAACAGATCTTCGTCAGCGTAAACTTCTCCATCACTATCTGAGACTATTAAGGGAGTAAGATCTCCTTCCTGTTCCTGGTAAATCACAAACACACCTGTCTTATCGTATAACTCCTCCAGCCCCTCAGAAAAATCTCTGAAGAGCTCTCTAGCAGAGTCATGAGAAGATCTTTCAAGTATAAAATTGACTTCCCTACCTGCTTTTGAAAAGTCGGAAAAGCCTTCCTCACTCAGCTTTTTTCTCCGCATCTCGCTTTCATACTGTTCTATGTCGTTTTCTACCTCTCTTAAATCGCTTCCATCTTTTCTCACCTCTCCAACAAGATTTTCATGGACTTCCCTCCAGGAATTACCGACATCATATGCCATTGTTACCTGTCCGTGAAAGAGATTTTTTTATAGTTTTCGATGGTGTTGAGAGAAGGTTAAAAA
Source organism: Candidatus Nanohalobium sp. (assembly GCA_042217555.1). Taxonomy (GTDB): domain Archaea; phylum Nanohalarchaeota; class Nanosalinia; order Nanosalinales; family Nanosalinaceae; genus Nanohalobium. The sequence goes on from JBDGSL010000011.1 coordinate 7,876, forward strand.
TGTGTGATCCAAACGTTTTCCGTATGGATATCTGGACGGTTGGAACTTCGAGTGCGGTCCCCACGCAGGACAGGAATCTGCCTTGTAACATGGTTAACTTTCAAGGGGAGCGTCTGCTGTTTGACTGTGGTGAAGGCGCTCAGAAACGGATAATGATGGATAAACTTGGCCTGATGAAAATATCAAGGATCTTCATAACTCACTGGCACGCAGATCACTTCTCAGGGCTGCTCGGACTTATCCAGACAATGGAGATGGAGGGTCGGGAGGAAACGCTTTACATCTACGGCCCGCCGAGAACTGAGGAGTTCACGGACCGTATACTTGACACAGGGTACTTCCAGAGAAACTACGACATCTTCGTTGAGGACATCGTGGAGGGAGACGTCATCTCCGGAGACGGCTACCAGGTCAGGCCTTTCGAAGTCGAACACGGCGTGAACGCTTTCGGCTACGTTTTCGAAGAAGAGGCCTCAAAAAAGGCAAACAAAGAGAAGATGAAGAAGTACGGACTGGAAAGCTCGCCGAAGATAGGAGAACTTAAACAGGGAGAAACAATCAAATGGAACGGAGAAAAAATACAGCCAGAGGACGTCATAGAGGAAGTAACAGGGAGAAAAATAGTCTACTCCGGTGACACAGCAAAATGCGAGAACATGATCCGGCACGCAGAGGATGCAGATCTTCTTATACATGAAGCCACTGTAAGCCACGACATGATAGACCAGAGAGACAACCACTCCTCAGCCAGACAGGCAGCCGAAGTAGCCAGAGAAGCAAACGTAGACAAACTCGTCCTGACACACCTATCCAGAAGATTCAGAGGAGAAAAAAGCCAGGAACTACAGAAAGAAGCAAAAAAAGAGTTCGAAAACACCGTCCTCGGAGAAGACGGCAAAAAATTCGAGATAAAACCTCACAGGCCGGAATCCTGAGTGAGGTAGGAGTTACCGCGCCGGTCCGGAGCAGTACTCCTCAAGTTCTAGTATTTCCTCGTAAGTTCCTATGGTCTCGGCGATCTCCTCTACTTCTCTGCCGTAGCTTTCTTTATCGAACCGGAATGAAGCAGCTATGCTGTCCTCAAGGATGTTGGCCTCAACTGAGACATCATCAGCGTAGATATATTCATCCATCCATGCCTCAGTCAGATTGGCATTCTTCTGGAACAGTTCTTTCCCTCCTTCTATATCAGTTCCCGGCGAAACAGTATATTTGATGTGTACAGAGTCCTCTCCCTCCGTTACAACGACATCTCCATAGATATCCATGCTATCTTCATCCGGATTGTAGCCTATATTCCCATCATTGATCAGCAAATCCCTGATATCTTCCTCAACATCACTCCTCTTCAATCCTTTCCTAGGGATGCCTTTCTCACGTAAATTCTTTCCTCCTTCAAGAACTTCCTCTACTTCTGAACTCTCCAAGCCTTCTTCAGATTCTAACGACATACGACATTACCAGACGAAAAACTTTTTAGTACTTCAAAGTTCACGGGTAAGTTTCCTGTCCTCACTTGGCTCGACCCTGATCTCAGCATCTTCAAACTCCTCTTTGATCGGGTCGTTCTGTATCCTGTCAAGGAATACTGCAAGGGCTGCTATTTCGCTGTGCGGCTGGTTTCCTACCGATATGTTGTAGTCTACGTGTGTGTAGACCCATCGAGGTACTTTTTCGGCGCCGATAACTACCAGGAGATCTCCCTGTTCTTTGAAGGCATCTTCCAGTTCGCTAGCTTTCTCATTGATCTTTTCTCCGTACATGGTGAGGTGTACGGTTAAACCGTCGAACTTACGGATCTCTTTCCTCCACTCTTCCGTGTAGCGGACTGTGAAGCTGCCTCCCCACCTGTCAACTATGTCTTCCACGCTTTCCATCATGTTGGAGTCGTGTTGACCTGAGTAAACTATCTCGGAAGCTCCCCACTGTCTCGCGGTCAAACCAACATGAGTGGAGATCCTGTCATCTCTTCCGGCCCTGTGTCCGAGGCGTAAGACTTTGATCATATGGATAAGATAGAAGGAGTAAAACGTTTTATGGAGAGGGAAGGAAACCGGTTCTGATTTAAAAATCGAGCTGTAATATCTACTTGCTATGATAAATCGATGGTTTGAAGACGTCAAGGAGGTAGTTTCTGATCCCTCTGGTTTCTTCCAGGATGCGGATCAGGACGGTTTTGGCTACCCTCTGAAGTTCGCTGCAGTCTCCCTTCTTGTATCAGGAGTTCTTAACGCTGTGAGAACAGCTCTATTCTCCGGTATGGGACAGGAAAGTGGAGCTGTTGCGGCTGGAGCCGTCTTCGGATTTATAGGTACGTTCATAGGAGGATTGATCAGTCTGCTGATAGGTGCCGGCCTTATCCACATCGTAGTAGTACTATTCGGTGGAGAAGGATACGACAAGACGCTGTCAGTGATGGAGTATGCGACAGCAGTATCCCCTGTCACCGCGCTTCTATCCTTCGTACCGATTCTCGGAGCACTGGCAGGACTGCTTGTAGGACTGTACGGCCTCTACATCCAGATCAAGGGAGTGGAGATCATACAGGACCTTACAACAGGAAAAGCTGCAATTGCAGTGATACTGCCAGGATTGATCATCGCAGCCCTCGTGATGGTGCTAGTATTCACAGTGGGCGCAGCCATGTTACTTGGCGGCACAGCAGCGATGTAAAAAACACTCCCACAGTTTTCCCTTCCTTCTTTCCCTTTTCTTCAAGCCAGCAACTATTAACTCTAGCGGACCAAAAACTTCACGTAAAAAAACACAACTCCCGAGCTGGTAAAAAATGATTGAATTAGAACTACCTGATGGCTCTAGTTTAGAAGTAGAGGAAAACTCGACAGTAGAAGACGTCGCCTATGAGATAGGTACAGGCCTTGGAGACGATACAGTAGCCGGGAAGATCAACGGCGAATTAGTCGCGAAAGAGGAACAGGTCTCGGACGGCGATGAGATAGAGATAATAACACCGAGCTCAGACGAATACATAGACGTTCTCAGGCACTCTGCAGCCCACGTCTTCGCACAGGCACTCAAGAGAATCTACGGCGACAAAGTTAAGCTTACGATCGGTCCGTGGACAGATGAAGGATTCTATTACGATATTGACGGCGTGGAAATCGAGCAGGAGAACTTCGGGGAAATCGAAGAAGAGATGGAGAAGATCGTTGAGGAAGACCTTGAAATCGAAAGAGAGATGGTTTCCAGAGAGGAAGCAGAGGAGTTCTTCGAAGACAACGAATACAAAACGGAAATCCTGGAAGAAGAAGCAGCAGCCGAAGATCAGGGATCTTCTCGAGAAGGCTCCTCGGAGAGCGCGCCTTCAGAAGACAAAGTTTCCTTCTATACGCAGGGCGAGTTCAAGGACCTGTGCAAAGGCCCTCACGTCGAAAGTACAGGAGAGATCGGTGGTTTCAAGCTTCTGGAGATTGCTGGAGCCTACTGGAGAGGCGACGAAAACAACGAGATGCTTACAAGAGTTTACGGAACAGCATTCCCGAGCGAGTCAGAGCTTGAAGAGTTCATGGAGAGAAGAAGAGAGGCTGAGAAAAGAGACCACAGAAGGATCGGCCAGGAAATGGATCTATTCTCAATCCCTGAGTTCTCACCAGGATGCGCACACTTCCATCCAAACGGCATGAAGATCAGGAGAGAACTGGAAGAGTACATCCGGGAAAAGAACGCAGAGCTCGGCTACACAGAGGTAAAGACACCGGAGCTGAACAAGACAGAGCTCTGGAAGAAGACAGGCCACTACGAAGCCTTCAAGGAAGAAGGCGAGATGTTTGCCTGGGAACAGGACGACACAGAATACGGCCTCAAGCCTATGAACTGTGCGAATCACAGCCATATCTTTGATTCAGGTAAGAAGAGCTACAAGGAACTGCCGATCAAGCTTTCAGAGTTCGGAACAGTTTACAGGAACGAGCAGTCCGGCGAACTATCAGGCCTGATGCGTGTAAGAGGCCTGACACAGGACGACGGCCACGCTTACATGCGTAAAGACCAGATCGAAGAGGAGATCAAGAAACACCTGGACATAATCATCGAGATGTACGACGAGTTCGGCTTCGAGGTCAACTTCATCATGGAGACAAAGCCTGAGAAGGCTCAAGGACCTGATGAGCTGTGGGAAGAAGCGGAAGAAGCTCTTGGAAACGCCATGGATGAAAAAGTCGGCGATTATGAAGTCAAACCAGAAGAAGGAGCATTCTACGGCCCTAAGATCGGCGTAGAAGTAGAAGACGCTATCGGAAGGGAATGGCAGCTTGGGACAGTACAGCTCGACTTCGTGATCCCGAGAAACTACGGATTAAAGTACGTAGGAGAAGACAACGAAGAACACTACCCAGTCATGCTTCACAGAGCTATCCTCGGATCGATCGACCGCTTCATGGGAGTCATGATCGAACACTTCGCAGGCGACTTCCCGACGTGGCTCGCACCAGAACAGGTCCGCATCCTCCCCGTAACGGATGAAAACCAGGAATACGCCGAAAAAATCAAGGAAGAACTTAGTGAGTTCCGCGTAGAAATCGAAGACCGATCCTGGACAGTAGGAAAGAAAATCCAGGCAGCACACGACGACAACGTACCCTACATGCTGATCCTCGGCGACGACGAAGAAGAAGCAGAAAACATCTCAGTAAGAGACAGACAGGAACGTGAAGAGAACGAAATCAGCGTGGAAAAGTTCAGAAAGGCCTTGAAAGAGGAAATCAGAGAGAAGAAGCTGGAGCCAGACTTCCTCCATTAGAAGCCCTTTCCTTCTGTCACCTTCTTTTTTGCCAGGTTTTCTTTTTTGGATTTAAAAGTTTTTGAGTACTGAGTGTTTGTATGACTACTGTTTACGATGTAAAAGCGGAGCCTCTGATAATGGAGGCTGCCGATGATCTAGAGGATGATTTCGAAGCACCGGAATGGACTAACTTTGTAAAGACCGGAAGCGACAAAGAGAGACCACCTGAGCAGGATAACTGGTTCCATATCAGATCTGCGGCCATCCTCAGAAAGATATACATGGACGGCCCACTGGGAGTCTCACGCTTGAGAACTATCTACGGAAGCAGGAAGAAGAACGGTCACGCACCCGAGCACTCAGGTAAAGCGTCCGGAAAAGTTATCAGAACTGCTCTGCAGAAACTGGAAGAATCAGGGCTCGTGGAAGAGGAAGAAGGAGAAGGCAGGAAGATAACGGACAAGGGGAAGAGCTTCCTTGACGAAAAATCCGAAGAAGTACTTTGATACTGCAGTCTTCAAGGTTTCCCGGCCGGAACCTGTCAGAAGATGGTGTGTTCCATGGAAGATGATATAGAGGACCTGCGTGAACAGAAAAGGAAGCAGATGCAGGAACAGCAGGAAGACCAGGAGGAAGCAGTTGAACAGCGGAGGAAACAGATAAAGCAGCAGGCCTCACAGTATCTGACAAAGGAAGCGAAGTCACGTCTAGGCAATATACGTGCTGCAGACCCTGACAAGGCCGCAAGCGTCGAGATGCAGATCGCCCGGCTTGGAAGAACAGGCCGTATCAACAGTATAGACGATGACCGGTTGAAGGATATTCTGAGATCTATCAGCCAGGAAGAAGGTAAAAACGATTCCAATATAAAGTTCAGGAAGTGAAAAGCATTACTATGAACGAAAATCGAAGATTCGAAGATTCAGAGACGAATCTTCTCCAAGAAAACACAGAGGTGTTTTAGAATGTCAAGCAACAAGTCGAAGGGAAAGAAGAAGAGGCTTGCCAAGGCCGCTAAAACAGCAAAGTCTGCTCCAAGATGGGTTTCACTCAAGGTTCACGGCATGGACAGGGCAGGTAAGAAGTCCGTCAAGCCAAGAAAGTCGAGGCACTGGAGACGGGACGACACCGACGAGTAAGTCGGAGAAAAACTTTTTTTGATTTCTTATGGATATAGAGAAATACAACTACGAGGGAAACGAGAACCTGGGCTTCCACGCCACGGTTGCTGAGGAACAGGCAGTCTTCCCTCCCGAGTTCAAGAGGAAGGATTCCTTTTCTTCTCAAAACAACGCGGAGACCTATATAAACAGGACCCGTCTGGTAGGTCTTTTCACCGCCGGTAATTCTAACTGCATCCTGATACCAGAGGAAACCACTGAACGGGAGAGAAGAAAACTGGAGGAGTCAGGTGTAGAGTTCAAAGTGATCAAGACACAGGATAACGCACTTGGCAACCTGATACTGTGCAACGAATCCGGTGCATACATAAGCAGGAAGATAGAAGACAGGAAAGAGGAGATAGAGAACGCACTGGAGGTAGAGGCAGTCGTAGGAGATATAGCAGGTATAAAGAACCCTGGTGTCTGCGGACTTGCCAACTCACAGGGTGCAGTACTCCACAGAGAGGCCAGCGAGGAAGAAGCTGAGAAAGTGAAGGAAGCGCTTGGCCTTGAAAACGTTGATGTCGGCACAGTCAACCTTGGCTCCCCGTACACAGGTTCAGGCGGAGTAGCGACGGACGAACTTGTCATGGTTGGAGAGAACACTTCCGGCCCTGAAGTCGGCAGGATCGACAGGACCATGAGATAACAAACTCTTTCTTTTCTTGCCACCTCTGAATACTCACGCTTTCTTTATATGGAGACTGTGGAAATCTTCATGTATGAAGAACGTTCTCTGGTTCGAAAATATCACGGCAGATGACACAGCAAAAGTCGGAGGAAAAAGCGCAAACCTGGGAGAGCTCAGAAACGAGACAGAAGTACCCGTACTGCCAGGATTCGCCACTACAGCGGACGCATACGAAAAATTTATACATGAAACAGGTCTGAGAGACAAGATAGAGACACTTCTCGATGGACTGGACACGGAAGATGTCAGTGACCTGCAGAGACGTGGAAAACAGATACGTGCACACATAAAAGAAGCTGACATGCCGGAGGAGATGAGAAAAGACTTTGTAAAGCAGTACGAGGAACTTGAAGAAAGACTGGGAGTGGAAAACCCTGAGGTCGCAGTAAGAAGCTCGGCTACTGCAGAAGATCTGCCCGGAGCCTCGTTCGCTGGCCAGCAGGAGACCTACCTCAACGTATCCGGAAGAAAAGACCTGATAAAGAGGATAAAGGACTGCTACGCATCGCTGTTCACCAACAGGGCGATCTCATACAGGGAAGACAAGGGCTTCTCACACTTCGACGTAAAATTATCTGCTGTAGTTCAGAAGATGGGGCGTTCAGATATCGGTGCAGCAGGAGTAATGTTCACACTGGATCCTGACTCCGGTTTCGACAACGTCGTGACAATCAACGGCAGCTATGGCCTGGGAGAGTACGTCGTACTCGGAGAGGTCAACCCGGACGAGTTCACAGTCTTCAAGGAAAACCTGGGGATCATCGAAAAAGAACTGGGAGAAAAAGAGGTCAAACTGGTCAGAAACGACGAACACAGTTCAGGAGACGGCCAGGAAAACATCGAGAAGAAAGTACCACAGAGCGACAGAGAAAAGTTCTGTATAACCGACAACCAGGTAAAAGAACTGGCCAAGTACGCGATGAGGATAGAGGAGCACTACGAGAAGCCTATGGATATAGAGTGGGTGCTTGACGGCCAGACCAACGAACTGTATATCGTACAGGCGAGGCCGGAGACAGTCCAGGCTGAGAAGGACGAAAACGTAATCGAAGACTATAAGCTTGAGGAAGAGTCGGAAGTCCTGCTTGAAGGCTCGGCAATCGGATCCAAGATCGGCTCAGGCAAGGCCCACGTCCTCGACAGCCCGAAGCAGATCGACCAGTTCGAGGAAGGTGAAGTCCTGGTCACTGACATGACAGATCCTGACTGGGAGCCGATTATGAAGAAGGCAGGAGCCATAATCACAAACAAGGGAGGAAGAACTTCCCACGCAGCGATCGTCTCACGGGAACTCGGAGTACCGGCTGTCATCGGAACCGAGACAGCTACCTCACAGCTCTCGGACGGACAGGAAGTAACGGTTGACTGTTCTTCAAGTACTGGAAAAATCTGGGACAGCAAGTTAGAGTTCGATGTTGAAGAACATCATCTTGATGAGATACCTGAGACAGAGACGGACGTACAGGTTAACATCGGAGAACCAAGCGAGGTATTCCACGTCGCCCAGCTACCTGTAGAAGGTGTTGGACTGGCACGTGAAGAGTTCATAATATCATCTCACGTTGGAGAACATCCTCTGCACCTGATTGAAGAAGATAGAGAGGACGAGTACGTTCAGGCCCTGCGTGACGGCCTGGGCAAGATCGGGGCCGCTTTCTACCCGAACCAGGTGGTCGTCCGCTTATCGGACTTCAAGTCGGATGAGTACGCCGAGCTTAAAGGCGGAGAAGAGTATGAACCGGATGAAGCCAATCCGATGATAGGATTTAGAGGAGCCTCAAGGTATTACGATGACGTGTTCCAGAAGGCGTTCGAGCTGGAGTGCAAGGCATTGAGAAGATGTATCGACGAGCTTGGACTCAACAACATCACCGTGATGGTGCCCTTCTGCAGGACCGTCGACGAAGGCAGGAAGGTAAGGGCCAAGATGAAGGAGTACGGCCTGGATCAGGGTGATATAGAGGTATATGTCATGGCCGAGATACCTGCGAACATCATAAGAGCGGAGGAGTTTGCTGAAGTTTTCGACGGCTTCTCCATAGGGACAAACGACCTGACACAGTTGACTCTGGGAGTCGACAGGAACAGTGACAAGATGAAGGAAGTATTCGATGAGAGGGATCCTGCTGTGAAGGAGTCTGTCAGTACGTTGATCAGGAAGGCTCACAGCAAGGACAGACACGTTGGAATATGCGGGGACGCACCCTCCACACATGAAGGCTACGCAGAGTTCCTGGTAGAAGAGGAAATAGACGCGATCTCGGTATCTCCGGACGTTGCACTTGAGACCATCCTGAAGGTTGCCGACGCAGAAAGAGAAAGAGAGGAAGAGGGAGAGGTCGAGATCTCCGCAGACGACGTAGGCAGAGCCGCAGGCCAGATATACGAGGCTTTAAGCGACCAGGGCAGGGCAACAGCACAGAAACTACTGGACTACACAGACGAGAAACTGGACTCAGAGAACATTAACCAGGCCCTAGGCTGGCTTGCAAAAGAAGACAAGATAGAGGTAGAAATCAGGAAAGGTGAGAAAGAGTACAGTTTAAGCAGTTAAAGACCTTACCTCACCGTTATTACCCTTTTCTCAACTCTTTCTCCGTTATGTCTGACCTCAACACTGTAACGGCCTTCTTCCAGCCGCGAAGTATCGAAGTCGTACACTGCAGAGGCCAGGCAGGTATTCCAGAAGCTTTCCGGAGCAACTGCCCCCTCAGACCTGACATCCAGCACGATACTGTCGGCACTCCGGGAGTAACTATACCTCAGATCAGCCTCAGGATTCTCAACAGGGAAATAACCCTTGAAACTCATCGAATTATCAGGATGCAGCTCTATAACCGTGTAGACACCTCTATCACCTCGGCACTCAGTCTCCAAGTCATTCACCTCAAGATTTGAGCCGCCAGCAGCTGCGAAAACTGCAAGCAACGCTACTACAGATACTGCCCCTACCCCGGTCCAGAAACGTGTCATAACTACCACTTGTACACAAATTATTTTAAAGTCTACGGAGTGACAACGCCTAGATCTGTGAAGTTATTAAATGAAGGACTACTAAAACTGTTTTAGATGACAGACGGGAGAATAATAGGAATTATCTCTGGGAAGGGCGGCGTCGGAAAGACGAGCATGTGCGTTAACCTGGGCGTGGCACTTAATGAATTCGGTGAAAGCGTCACGCTTGTAGATGCTGATTTCTCTGCCTCTGATATAGGAGAACGTGCCTCTGTATCGATGACGTATTCGCTGCCTACCTCTCCGGTTGCGTTGACACCCCAGTTGAAACTGCACCTGTCGCCGTCCACCATGTCCTGACAGGTCTTCGGATTGTTTCCAACCGTGTAGAACGGCCTGTCCTGTGTATCAGGTATATCCACCCATCCATCTGACCCATTGTAACGTGCTGCTACATCAACGTCACCGCACTCTCCTTCGAAGCATTCAACGATTGCGTTTACCTCAAAAGTCCTGTTTGACTGCAGCCGGGAATCTTCAGGAGGCTCATGCATTTTAACGTTCAGTTTTCCAGGATCTCGAAGTATTATAGATGTGTTGTGGTCATACTCGCTTCCTGAGCCTTTATCAACGTTTTCAGCTCTGAAGGACTGGTTATAGTTCGTGTCCTGACTCAGTCCTGGTTCAAATATATAGCTTGCGTTCATTTTTTCACCTGGCTTCAATGTTCCTCCATTGCTTGTATTCCATTCAAGTTGTTCATTGACTATTTCAGCACCCCCATCTTTTCTCACCTCCTTTAATCCTGTACCAGGCTCCTTCACTTGTATTGATAGTCCAGTTATCCGTGTCTATGCCGTTGTGGAATAGTTCGTCGTCCTGTGAGATATTCCATTCAGTGTCTCCCTCGTTCTCTATCCTGAAATCATACCTGAACTGTTGTCCAGGCTCCAAACTGGAAATATTCAGCATGTCATCCTGGCTTCCAGGAGTTATGGAGTCGACAAGGTTGGTCTTGTTCGTCCTGTTCACTGAATCAAACGAAGTGACGTCATGTACCGCTATACTCTGTATAACCGGCTGTGCGTCCGCTCCGAAAGTTACGGCGGAAACTGTGAAAGCCATCACTACAGCGGCAAGTAGAAGAGTTACCTGTTTTCTTGTGTTCACAGTTTAAACTGTACAACCGGTCAAATATATACTTCACCTTTCCACGCAGGGGAGGGCTATATTTTTTCTGGAGAGTATAGTCAGTGTCTTCCCAGCAGCACTACCAGTATACCTGCGACTATACCTGATGTCGACAGGACGACCATCCACTGATAATGGTTCTTTGTTGACTCGACCTTTTCACGGGCCTGACCTGCTGCTTCAAGCGATTCCCGCGCTTCATTAAATCCTTGTTCCACTGCTCTGAACTCCTGTGTAACTCCCTGAACATCCTGAAGTGCCTCCATTATCCTCTGTGTCTCAGCCGAGTTCACGTAGCTTAAACCGTCCTGCACAGCCTGTTCTGACTCAACTATGCTGTCCTGTACGTTTTGCATCGTGTAATAACCGTGTATAGAGAATATGAGGAGTGCAAAAGAGAAGACTGATAGCATCTTTCCTGATTCTACCGCATCAGGTTTCAAGTTGGATAGTTGTTGGAGACGCATGTAAAGAAGTTTTATTGTTCTCTAGGTTTAAAATCCGTTGGAGATGGAAAAGAGGAAAAAGGAGTTATAAGGCTGAACCTCTTATTTGAGTTTATGCCACTGGAACTCTGGATGGTTTTTGAAGCGGTTGCAGCGACTGAAGAAGGTGCGGAGGAATCACTCAGTGACCACCTTGAGAAGCTTGAATCGGAAGAAGACGTAGAGATAACTGAGTCAAACGTTGATGAGACGAACAGGGTTGATGATCCTCATCCTGACCTTGATGAAGGTTTTTCAAAGGTTGCTGAGTGCCGTCTAGAGGTTGAGGGCTTTGACAAGGCGATAAGCTTAACTTTTAACTATGGTCCTACGTATGTTCAGGTTGAGGGACCTGAGAAGTACGAGATGGATTTGAAGGAGGGTCAGGAGTCGCTTCAGAACGTGGCGAACATGATTCATAAGTATGCTCAGATGGGTCTGGGAGGGGTTCTGGTTTCAAAGCCGAGTGAAGAGGCATCATGAAAAAACTGGTTTTACTTGCTGCACTGGCGCTTTTGGCATCTTCCGTCTCTTCTACGACTATATCTCGGGAGGAGGTGGTAGTTGATCTTGAGAGCGGTGTTATCACTGTTAACATGGATGTTGAGGAGCTTACTACTGACAGTTTCAACTACCGGACAACGCATGAAGTCACTGATGTCGAGGCCCGTTTTGCTGGTAAACCTGTAGAGTGTTTCACCGAGGAGTTTGCTGTAGGCGAGGAGATAAACTGTGAAACAGATCTGGAGAGTAACTTCTCCGTAAATCTTGATTACCGGGCTTCCGGCCTGGTTTCTCCACGTAACGGTGTGAAGATGTTCAGGTATACTCAGCCTGTCTACCGTCCTATAGATAACTACACTCTCAGGGTTGTCCTGCCGGAAGGTACCGGTGTCGTGGATCAGTCAAACATCACTGCTCCGGTGATACAGCCTGAGACAGGTGAAGTCGGAAACATGGGAGGTAGACGGTTCTATGTCGAATGGAGTCTTCAACCCGATCTAAGTGAGGCTTTGAACTTTCAGGTAATGTATGAGAGCCTTGAGGAAAGACCTTTGAACGACTTTATAGTGTATGTGCTTGCTGTTTCTGTAGTCGGTGTTATCTCCTACCTGGTTTACCGCCGGAAAAGCCAGGCATCTGCTTCTAACCGGTTAGAGGAACTGGGTGAGGATGAAAAGATGATAGTTGAGCTTCTGAGGGATAAAGGCGGTGAAATGCTTCAGAAGGATATAGTAGAGGAGACTGATTACTCCAAGGCCAAGATATCAGGAGTGGTAGGTAACCTTGAGGATGAAGAGGTAATCGACAAGGAGAAGGAAGGCCGGAGTAACAAGGTTTCACTGAGAAAAAGTTTCAGGAGTTAGTACGGCTTACGGCCCATATCTGAATGTTGCCCTTCCAGCTTCTTCTGCAGACGCACTCCAGTTCGGATTTTTCCTCTACTTTTTCAGTCCTGTTCACACCTATGACTCCGGGTGGGAAACAAGCTACTGCACCTCTGATACTGGAGTTGTTTTCTATGGCAGCCTCAGTTTCCGCACACTTAGTGGCCCTGTCGGGAAGGCTTTGAGCTGCCATGACGCCTGCTATGAGGCCGATCAGTGAGACTGCTGCCAGACCGGTTTTTCTGTTCATGTATTTTTCTGGACACCTCAATTCTTTTCACTCGAAGGCTATCTTCTCAGATCCGAAGAAGTTCCAGAGGAATCCTCCGAATATTGCCATTATGTTGGCCAGTGGCTTCCAGATGTTCAGTCCTCCTATCAAAGCGAATAGGAATGCTTCGTAGATCGCGAATCCTCCAAGGTTCACCAGGAAGAAGTATATGTACTGGTGTCTGAAGCTTCTGACCGATTTATCGAATGTTATCTCCCGGTTCCAGAAGAAGTTCCAGTGAAGCGCTCCCAGGAAAGCCAGTGCCCCTGCTATAGGGTAGTGAATGCTGTAATGTATCACTGCCAGGAATATAACAGAGTTCACCAGTACCCCGGTGCCTCCCACTGCCATGAACTCCATCGCCTTCACTATCCTCTTCGACTGCTGGAAACCAAGGTCGTCCAGAACTATCTTTCCCAGCTGTTCAAAGTAGTCCACGGCTACCTTCAAACCCATCTGGCTTTCACCGCTGTTCCGCTCTCTGAAACGGTACTGGACCTCCTCCACTTCAAGGTCGTGTCTGTGAAGTATCTCCAAAAGTATCTTGAAACCTTCCACATCCAGTTCATCCAGGTCAACATCACCTGTTTCCAGTGCGAAGAAACCACTCATGGGATCTGTCATACCGTTTCTTATGACAAGTGAAGCGAACGTGGACCCGACACGGTTGATGAACTTGCGCGTGAGACCCCAGTGGCCGACAGCTCCGTCTTCCTTGAACCGGCTGCCGACAGCTATCCTTCCACTACCTGCCTCATCCACAAGTTCAGGGATTTTCTCCGGAGGGTGCTGAAGGTCAGCATCCATGATCACGGCCTTCCCACCTTTCGCCTCCTCAAGTCCTTTTATAACGCTCTGTGAAAGCCCATGATCTTCCTCTCTCAGGTAAATCCGGACAGGATAAGCATCTGCAAGCTGTCTTGCCTTCCCTGCAGTACCGTCAGGACTGTTGTCGTCCACGACAAGTATCTCGTAGTCTTTCTCAACGGCGTCATCTATCCTCTGGAAGAGTTCCTCAAGGTTACCTCTTTCGTTATAGGTCGGCAGTACTACAGATATCATCTTTCTTTACCCGACAGGTTCAACTCTTCCTCAATCTCATCGCTCGAATGGAAGCCTTCAAGCTTTTCCTCACCGTTCAGCACCACCGCAGGCGTCTCAGTAATGTTGTACTGTTTTTCAAGCATCTCCACAGCCCCATCATCCAGTGATGTCGGAACAGTGAATACAAGCAGTTCTTCCCCATACTCCTTCTTCAGAAGTGTCAACTCAGTGCCTAGACTGCTGCACTCATCACATTCAGACTCGCTGAAGAGACTGCTGGTGAAGAAAAGTACAGTATTAGACCCGTTATCACACCGGTCTCTCAGTTCCTGAGCATAAAGCCAGTAACGTATCCCTGAAAGTATGTACTCTCTCTTCATAGTCCTGAACTGTTCCTCCTGGAAGAAACTGTTCTCCTGGTACTGCTGCACTCTTCTAAGCCTTTTATTGTATCCTTCCACTATCTCCTTCAGCCCTGCCTCGATAGCGTCACAGGACTGTACCTCAGACGACTTGAGATAGGAAAGCTGCAGCTGCCTGCTCTCCATCTCTACCTGTGTCTGCTGCATCTCGTTTTCAAGACTCTGATACCTTGTATCGTCCATAAAATTACTGAAAAGTACGCCGAGAACAAACACAGCTACAGTTAATACTCCAGCCATTACGTAACGGTATTTCTGTATTTCCCTCATTTTATCTTTCCAACCTCGTAGATCCTGTAGCTCTGTTTACTTCTTGAGGTTTCGAAGATTTTATTATGTTGCTCCAGTCTTTCAACCAGTTGATCCTGTTTCTCTCTGCAGTTCTGAATGGCAGGAGCGCAGTACCAGGCTGCCGAGTTGTAGACAAAGTAATCAGCCTGCCTGAAAGCTCTTTCAGTTGTGTTCTCATAGTGTTCAGGACGTACAGCGATGAAGTCAAAGTTGCCGTAGACCACTGGTGCAGGATGTAAACCGGCGACAGTACCGTTAAGCTTCGATGTCTCCCTCAGGAAGTCGTTCCTCTCAGGATTGCTCCACGTGTTCATTTGAACGAGCTGGACGCCGTTCACCAGCATGACTGCGCCAGCAGCCAGTAAAACCAGGGAACCCCTTGAGACCGTGAAACCGTCCAGAACATCCTCAAACGCAGGCAGTTCAAGTCTCTGGAGTCCTATCCCTGCAAACAGTGAGAGCACAGGAAGGAAAAGTATCATGAACCGTGGCTCCTTGTGAGGATAAACTGTGAAGAAGGTGTAGAACAAGGCCAGACCTGTAACGTATCCATATGCCTTCTCCTCCTTTTTCCTCAGAACAAAGTAGATGCCGGGAAGAGCAAATATCATCAATGGATTCGTGATTACGGCCTCCTTCAAAAAGTAGAGACCGTAAAGGTACTTATCAGGGTTGAGAAGAGGTACAGAAGCACCAGACAGTAACGGACTTAGAAAACTGTTACCGTAAAAGTAGTTAAGACTGAAGTAGATTACAGGTAGAACCGAGAAAGACACCGCCATCTTCAAACCTTCCCCTGCTACCTGAACGAAATCATCAGTGTCAAACCTCAGGTTCATGACATCTTTCAAAGGTACCCGGGTCAGGATGTAGGTTATACCTGCTGCTGGAGCAGCAAGGGCTGCAGGAAAACGAGTAAGAAAGGCTAATGACGCTGCCAGCCCTGAAATCACAGGTTTCTGGTTTCTTGCGTAGTATATTGCTGTAAATGCCAGGATGGCCGATGGTATGCCTGTAAGCAGGTAATGACTCCATCTCAAATAGATAAAGCTGGATGCAAGAATTGCTGAGGCATAAAGCGCTGTCTTCTGTTTGAACTCTGCTCTCACCATGCTGTAGAACACTGTCAGCCCTGTAGCTGAGATAATAACAGCTGTTATCCTTGCAAGATTAGGGAAGAAGAGTCCTGTCTTCCAGATTGCTCCTATAAGCAATGGTATGATTGGCGGGCGGAAGGATTCGTACAGTCCGATCTCTCCCAGTGTGTACAGGTGTTTTCCCATGCCGATGTAGACTGTTGAGTCCCAGACCAGTGCCCTATCCCATCTCAGGGCTAATATAACTGCCTGGAGTACGGTAAAAACACTCAGTACTGCCAGTAGTTTTCCGTATTCTTGTTTCCAGGTCTGCAGTCGGCCCCGGTTTTTTACCATGTTCTTTCACTTCCGGCAACCATCTTTATAATTACGGTCAACCACAGGAACCCGTTTATGAAGACGAAGAACGCCAGGTATGCGAGGACCGGCGTTATACCGTTTTCAAGCAGGTTTTCATCTGTATGCCTGGAGGCCATGTATGCCATCGCTGTTGAAAGGCTGAACAGCGTGGCTATGAAGAACATCGTCACGAACTCTGTGCTTATCAGGTTCCAGTAAGCGGCCTGAAGTAGCTCGGAAAAGCTGAGTGCTTCAAAGGAGAAGTAATCAAGGCCTATCTGCGAGATCTGTGACAATGCCTCTACCAGAGGCATGCCGAACAGGTAGACTGTTATGAATAGAAGTAACAGGGATAGAACTGTCTGGGCGGTCTTGGCAGGTATTGCGAACATGCCGAAATCTCCGTACTCCCTGTCTAAGATAACCTCCCTGTACTGAAGTATGGTCTCGAGCGAGCCTCTGTACCACCTGTATCTCTGTGTCTTGAACTCTTCCCATGTTGACGGCGCCACAGTGTGAACTTCTGCCCTGCTTGAATGTCCTATCCTGTGATGCTGTCTCTGCAGCCGGAAGCAGATCTCCTGATCCTCCACCAGCGAATCCTCATCGAAAAGCCCTACCTCAAGAAGTTCTTTCCTCCTGTACATGCTTAGAGGGCCTGGAGTGACGTGTATTGCGTTCATCAAACCCATGATATTCCTTGTGAATATCCCGACGATGTACTCCACCCACTGCAGCTTCTGCAGGAAATTACTTGGATCCGCCACTTTCATAGCGGATGCCACTCCAACATACCCCTCACTCATTTCACCTGCCATATGCCGGAGAGAATCCTTCTCAAGCCGTGAATCTGCGTCTACACACGCAACTACTTCAGCGTCAGACTCCCTGATACCTTTATTCAGTGCAGATCCTTTGCCTCCGTTCTCCTTCGTCAGTACAGTGACCTCATCCTGGTACTGCCTGGCCTTCTCCAGTGTTCCGTCTGTGCTGCCGTCATCAACTACTATAACCTCGTACTTGTCATCCGGGTAGTTTACAGAGAGAGCTGACTCTACAGCCATCTCAATTGTATCTTCCTCGTTGTAAGCCGGTATTATAAGCGATAGAGATGGATACTCATCGATATCTTTGACCTCCTCCCTGATCCTGCCCTCGTCAAGAAGAGTGATAACAAGAAAAAAGGTGATGTAAAGCACCACCGCATACATCACCCACATAACAGGATCAAGCATGTAGAAAAAAGAAGACCGGACAGTTTAAAAATGGAAACCCTGGGTTTTCCTGTCAGGACAGGTCAGTCCTTCATTATCTCCCTCAAGAACACGGTAGCGTAACAACCCTTAGGAAGATCAAAGCTTACCCGCATCATGTTCTTGGCCATGTTCAAATCATCCTCATCCACTTCAAGAACTTCAAAGTTCCTGAAGTCAGCGAACGCCCTTCTCAGACTGCCTTCCGATCTTAACTCCGATATATCCGGCTTCCGGAAGTCATCCCTTTCGATTCCCTCCTCATCCATAACCTCCTGCATTATCTCATCCGGCCTGTTATCGTTGAACTCGGTTTTATAACCTACAAGAGGGATTTCATAGTCTTCATCGTACCAACCCTCATCTATAAGCTGTGAAAGAGTTCTGTTAAACAGCCAGGCCTGATAGGCATGGATGAAAAGAGTTTGAAGGCCTTCAGGAAGCCTCTTTATAGCTCCCTCGTAGTCTCCAGGATTCTTGGTCAGGTGGTACAGAAGCGATTTTTCGTACCTGAACTTCTCCGGAAACCTCTCCGCTGCTCCTTCTACCTCTCTGGTCTCCCAGAGCTCCTGCCTAACCTTTCTTATGCTTTTGTACTCCTCATCGTAGGGTTTGGCAATGTAAGTCCAGACAGCTTCCTCGTAGTCTCCTTTCAGAACCAGTCTTCCTACCTGATGGGTTATAGGCCGTGCAGATCCGAACCTTTGATCTCCGAAGTAGTTAGGCATCTTCCCTTCCAGTTCACCGATCACTTTCTCCGTCCTGCTCCGGATATCCTCCTCTGGAAGTCTGAGGTTGCGGACAGCGATGTTAAACCTGTTGGCCTTCAGGTTACCCAGGCCTATCTTCCCGTTCTTTCCAACAACTTCAAGATCGAACTCGTCTGTGTAGACATTTCGAACCTCTTCCTCTTCAACACCCTGTATAGAGATGTACTGCTCCGTGACCGCTCTCTTATCCTTGTTTCCTGCATATCCTACCCTGTTACGTGATATATGCAGCATCTTGGAAAGCTTGTCTATGGCGTCCATCGTCGTCATGTTCTGCTTACGGAGCTTGACAATGAGGTGATCTCCTTCACCTGTATCATGTGAGGCAAGTTCCTTGACAACAAAATCATCCACTTGCTCCTTTATCTCACCGGCTATACCTCCGGTTTCAGAGTAGTAGCTCCAGTCCATTTTCGAAAAATCAACGTCGGTCTCCATTTCATCAACTTTTTCGTTCATTCTATCAGCTTCAAGTCTCCTGTAATCTTATCGATTTTATCCTCTTCAGCCGGCCCTACACCGAGAGCCGTAACAGTACCTGGCTCAACCTCCGTCAAGCCAGCATCCTGCACAAGTGCAGCCGGGATTTGTAAACTTTTCGCCTTCTCAAGACGCTCACGTAAACTTCCATCCCCGATATCCAAAGCAATCTTCCTGCTTCCCTGATCCTCCCAGTCACTGCAGATCTCTCTCGAAGCCTTCTTGTACGACTTCAGAGAGGCATGACACGCCTGAGATATCTGTTTGCCTTTGGAAATACCAAGATCCTCATCAAGTACGATTACCTGTTTCAACCGCCTCATGCAACCATTTTAACTCAGACGGTTTTAATCATTAACACACCAGCAAACCTTAATTACTTTTCCGTAACAATCAGGTAACCGTGTGTTTCCCAAAGCAAGGCAGACATTTTACAACCTATAACGTCAAAACAGGAAGGAACAGTCTTCAACACATCTTCCGTCCTCCCCTTAAAATGAAGGGATGGGTTCGCCCGGATTCGAACCGGGGATCTTCGCCTCTCCAATACGCTGTATTGGATCCGAGCAACGTCGGAATCCTACGTTGCGTTTGTAAGGGCGACGTCTTAGTCCAAAGCCAACAGAGCTGAACTTTGGATAACCAACTAGACCACGAACCCATGATACGGCACATCAAATTCGTTGCTCCCTGATTTTATAAGGGTGGTTGAACCAGCAGACGGTAGAGTACTGTTCTGTTTGTAGTAGCGGTATCTTTTAATATTGCGAGCGTTACTGCTTCCCACTTTCTCCATGAATTTGTCCAGTTTTTCTCTACCATAAAGTTGGACTCGGTCCTGAGTCCTATTTAAAGGCAGGTCTAAAGCGTTAACGGTTTTTCCAAGAAGTTGATGAGAGATTCGTTTTTAGCTGTTATATCCATCATGATACCGGAGTTAGGATGCGAGTATACTCCTCCATCTGTGTCGAACAACCCTCTTATCGCCGGTTTGAGAAACTTCTTCTCATGGAGCGTCTCAGGGACTTGGATTTCTTTACCTGCTTTCTCTCCTTTGGGAAAGCCCTGATTTTTCAAATAAGCCGCTACCTTCCGGCTGTTAAGTATCAAACGTACAACATTCTCCTCACTCTGAAAGTAGATCTTTGGCTCTATATTGAAAATCGAAACACAAAGTTTCCCTAGATACCTGATGTATTCTTCGTCAAGTTCAGCATTGCCTGTGATACAGAAACCATTCATGTTAGAGTAAAGGCAGCCGTCACCAAGGAGCGCACCGTACAACTCAGCCAACTCCACATTCCAGTTATCAGGAGTTTTTCCTCTACGCTTTGATTTTGATCCGCCCTTTCTCTGACCATGCCACAGCGACAAAGTTTGGATTGACAGATCCATTTCCGACATTTCTTGAAGTTTTTCTGCGGCAAACAGCGGAATTGAATCCGCCTCATTCCTCCACCCCTGACGTGCAGTATAAGTGGAAATATCAAACCTTTGAGCAAAATACCTCCAAGTCCAGCCCTTGTCATTCTTCACATCTTCAATCACAGAACCAATATCAGCCGACTCAAATACCGCCCTATCCTCCTTGAAACGACCATCACTGGTTCTATTCATAATTAACTAGACCACAACTCTTAATTCCAAAGAATCACCTTTAATGCTACCGGAAACCTCTACTCTACCTCTTTTTCCAGTATCGGGTCGTAGACTGTCTCCCCTGAGGAGTAGTAGGGATAGTAGACCAGCGAGACTTCTGAGTCCGGGAACTGTTCTTCGACCTGTTCTCTGCTGACTTCTCTGTCGATGAGTTCATCCTTGTTGACATTGTCTTCTCCCATTTCCAGGTTGAAAAGAGACTCCACTACTTCTGTTCCATCTAGAAGATCTTTTTTCTGCAGTTCTTCGATTTTTGAGGCGACTTTTGAGATACCGACGTCAAGTTCGTCTACTATCTCCTGTTTGTCTTTTCCCTGCTTCAAGCGCTTGAATACTTTTTCGGTCAGGCCTGAAACCGTTTTCCTCTCCGCTTTCACCTGATCCTTTACGCCATCAACCAGTTTTTTCTCGTTCAGATCTTCTACGAGGTAGAACGGATAGTATGAACGGTTGAATTTCTCGCCGTACTCGCTTTCCACATCGGCCAGTTCTCTTCTTGGTTCAAAGAACTTGATCTTCTCTTTTTCTTGGTAGTTGTCTCCTGTCTGTGTCTCACCACCGTGCTTGGATTTTCTGGTCCGGACCTCGGTCATAACCGGATATTCGTTGCCAAGTGCGAAGCAGACTCCTGGCGGCAGCGACTTGATCATCGACTCAACCTCAGCGTTAATCCCTTCAAAAGACTTGGATATCGCCTTGATGTCGTTTGGATTGGTTACACGCAGGATGAACTGAGTATTACACTGGGAAAGCACGTTTTTATCGATACGTGCCGGTCTCTGACTTATTACACCTATTCCCAGACCGAACTTTCTTCCCTCAGACGCTATCTTCCTCATTATATCGTTACTGAGCGTCTGGCCGAATCCCTTCTCCGGTACAAAGTTGTGCGCCTCCTCCATTATCATGAGGAAGGGCGGAATCCTGTTCTCCTTCCTCAGATCGAAAAGCTTCTTTGCCAGCATGTAAGCCGTCATCTCAGTCGTATCAGGCTCCACAGCCTTCAAATTAATGATTGTAGCTCGGCCTGGCTCTACAAGATCCTCCAGATCAATCGGATTCGTGCTGAAAAGCCCAGACTCTTCCAGCTGCTCTAGATAGTTCAGCAGGTTCCATTTAGCGGTCGAATCCTCCTGCGAGACAGCGTCCTCAATGTCCACAAGCGAGTAATCCTCGTCTTTCTCCTTCAACCGTTTCAAAGCGTTGTAAAGCACCCCCATCTGCGAGTTAGTCAATGAGTCAGGTATGAGAGTCATCAGTTCCTTTTTACCAAGGTTTAGAGAGGAGAAACGGAGCGGCAACGCATCCTGATTGATGTCGGTATTTGGGGAAAACTCCTTGACCTTGTAGCTCTGCTGCTCCTCATCGTTCTCCGGGTTAGTATACTGAAGAGAAGAATACTCACCGTGAGGATCCATGATAAGAACAGGAAAGTCGTCTTCAAGTAATTCCTCTATTATGACACCTGTGAGATAGCTGTTATGCGATACGATACCTCCGGTACCTGCGACAAAGTTATGATGTTCTCTAACAGTTAAATCGTAGACGTATCCGGAGTAATCTTTTTCCTCTATTGACACTATTTTATCCCAGTACAGGTCAGATTCTGCGAGGTCGCTGAATAACTGGCTATCAAGTTCTTTGGCCATGGCTGAAAACTTCTCTCTGGAAGGCCTTCTCTCATCTCTTTCATAGAGAGAAACTAGTGTTGAGTGCGAATCTATCTCCTCCGCCAGTTCTCTCTGTGAAACCCCAACCTTGTTTCTCTCCTTCTTGAGGTACTCACCATCAAGAGGCACTACATCCGAGTTAGTGTTCCCGTCTTTTTCCCTAATATATTTCTCCAACTTCTCCTGTTTTCTCTCTATCCCGAAACCTATTTTTTCGGCGAACTTCTGCATCTGATCGACTCCGCTGATAGCCAACCTGTAGTAGGTGTCTCCTTCGTGATCAGAATTGGTAGCTCTCTTCTCTTTGGATGAGATCCTGGAAACTATCCCGAAATCCAGAAGCAGGTAGCTCAACGAATTAATAACTTCTTTGCTCGCAGAAGAAAGAGTTATCTCGTGATCCTCCATACAGCCCTCACAGTCATAGAAAGTCCTCAAGAACTTTTTCTTTGATTTTTCTGAGGAACGCATAACTATATCCGGAACTTCTTTTTTCCTTGATCTCTGGAGAGTCTCATACCCCATATCCTCGAGCAAATGCTTCAGGGAGGTCGAGTCGATGTATTCTGCGTTTTCACTCATGCTCCGGGTTTCAAGGCCAAAAAGTTCCTCCGACAGAGTCTCGAACCTCTGCATCAACCGATTATCATCATTAGTAAAGATAATTCTGTAACTTCCTTCGGCCTGCTGCTCCGTGCCTTCCGCAATGACCAAGCTGAGGAATTGTGCCAGTTCAGGAGAAAACATTCCAGGAACTTGAATGCCCTTTGCGTTCATCGATAAAGCCAGGCCAGAGTCCTCATCCGGAACATAGCCCTGATACTTCCAGTTCTCAATAGTGCTTCGTGAAACCTTCAGCTCTTCCTCCATCATGGAAATCGATTTACCTTCTTCCTCAAGTTCGCTGAACTTGTCGTATTGTTCCTGGAGATCTTCTCTTCTCTCCGATTCCTCTCCAGCTCTAGACCTAAGTCCTTCAGAAAGCTCCAGACTTTCATCCGGATTTGAAGATATCTCCCTCGGCACTGCTATGTGCTGACCCTCTTCAATCTCTTCAGAGTTAACAAAGCTGTAATCTTCCTCTGCAACCATCAGAGGATGTTCAGAAGTAACCTCTATTTCTCTACCAGAGGCAGTCTTCACTTTCAAAACTTTATCAGCTTTTTTACGGTAGGCATAGATCGCATCAGCGTCAGTGAAACTGTAGTTATCATCCAGAGCCTTCACAGAGCAATAATTCAGAATCCTCAGCTCTTCCTCATCATCCTCTTTAACTACCTGATCCGAACTATCAAATACTTCCTTGATCGGAACCGTGCTACCATCAGACATCAAAACATCTGTATCAGGAGTCACACACTTACCGGCGCCTGTCTGTGCTAACACTGCAAAGTGTTTGTAGAAGTCTTCCGGGTCGACATGGATGTCTATCTCCGGGTTTGTTTCCAGGTTTCCGATAGTCAGGCCTTCATCGTCCAGACCGAGAGTCTCAGAAATAAGTTCCTGGTCTGCCTGGTAGACGATGCTATCCGGTTCTATTACTCTTCTCGGCGCTTTTGTCAGTCCTTTGTCCCTGTATCCTATTATACTTGCTTTTGCGTATGTTTCTCCACTTGACTTTTTTGTCACTTCCTCTACCTGGGCGAGAATCCATTCTTCGTTGCTTTTTACTGATACAAAGTCGAATTTCTTTACTTCTTCCGTTGCACGGAACTTGAAGCTAGAAGTATCGACGTCTCCCTCTATGGTTCCTACCTGCATACCCAGATTTTCTGAAGTCATATTCATAAATTCCCGTTCGTCTTCTAGGATGGATTTAAGAAGGTAGAGGAGGAACCGGTTTACATGGAGTTTGAGTATCTGAACAGTCTGGAAGGCCTGCAGGAAGACATCTTCTACCTTGGAGTCATAGCAGTTATAGTAGTCTTTACCGGCGCCTTCCACAACCTTATAACACCTGACAGCTCTGTCAGGGTCGGATACGTAGAGGTAGAGACAGAATGTACAGGTATAGACGCAGGGATATGTCTCGGTATACAGAGACAGGACCACACCACGTACAACTACGACAACTACACAGAAGTCGAGGAAGGAACCGAAAACTTCTACAGAAGAGTTGAAGCCGAGTTAATGGCCCAGGCCTACAACATCTGCAACACAGACATGAGCGGGATGGAGTGGACGGACCAGGCAGAGTACAGGAATCAGACAGGGACAGAATGGCTGGAAAACAAGAACGTTGAGCTTCTTCCATGCGAGAGGACGTTTTACAGGAGCATCAACGCAACAGAGTGATTTACTCTACGCGGCGAGCACTAACAACCATATTTGAATTTCTGTCCGAAGAAGAAGCTAGTCAACTACCACAACCTAAATCATAAGATGATTGAGGATAGTGGCTTGTTTAAAGGTTGAACCAAACCATTCAGAGACAATTTAATTACCAGTCGATTCGGAAAACTTGGGAACAGAACTTATTCCCAGAGGTTCTCGCTCATCTAATCGCTGATTTCACGGTATGTTGACCGATACCGTTCTGCTGAAAGAATACAGCGTGGTTCGTTTATAGCTGTATCAGTCTTTACAGACTTGCTTTTGCCTTCAGCAGAGAGGTTTAAGTCTTCAAACACGGTAGCGTCCCATCGGAAAAGCCGTTCTCACACCCTTTGGATGTGTGCCTTAAAACCGACAGCTTACCTCTCAGACCTATTGACTCTACAAAAACTATATTCAAAAAATTAAAAGCCTGTTTCCTCTCACTACCTTAAATCACAAATTTGAGGAAGGAGTCTCCACAGGTGAAAAAAGATGAAATAGCTGAGGAGATGGAGAAAGTAAGAGATGAGATAGAATCCGAGATTCAGTCCAAAACCGGACAGGTTTAAAAACAAGTTAAAAATCTTGGGCTCTCAACCGGTTTTAAGAGGTGTATTTAAACAATGAGCGAACACGTTGAACGCACTTTTGTCGCACTGAAACCGGACGCTGTTAAAAGAGGACTGGTTGGCGAGATCACTTCCCGTTTCGAGGACGCAGGATTCAAAATCATGGGACTGAAGATGGTTCAGGCAACCGACCAGCTGCTCGAACAGCACTACGAGGAGCATGTCGACAAGCCTTTCTACGACGGTCTTGCAGAGTACATGAAATCAGGGCCTGTCGTCGCCATGGTACTGGAAGGAGTTCATGCTGCGGAAAACCTGCGGAAGATCGTGGGGGATACGGACGCTTCCAAGGCTCATCCAGCAACCATTAGAGGACAGTACAGCCACATGTCGATGGAGCACGCCGACGACGCAGGAAGGCTGTACAAGAACCTGGTCCATGCTTCCGAACCGGGAGAAGCAGAGGAAGAGATCGAGATCTGGTTCAGCGAGGACGAGCTTCACGACTACAAGCACAGCCAGGAAGAACACGTAAGGTAGTGTACAAACGGAGGAGTTTCCGGTCAAAAGGGATAAAACCCCTTCTTTCCAATTTACTTTCTATGAAAAAGCTCTACAGAAGTGAGTCCGACAGGATGCTCGGAGGAGTATGCGGCGGAATAGCAGAAGTCTACGACCTCGACCCTACAATTGTCCGGCTGCTAACACTTGTACTGGTTCTCAGTGCCGGTTCCGGCCTGCTGATCTACCTGGCTGCATGGCTGATAATCCCATCCGAAAGCGAAGTAAAGGAAAAACAGAAAGTAAAGGACGTCGAGGCAGAGAAAGTAGAAGACGAAGAGGAGGGGTAAAATAAGGGCCTCAGCATTTAAAATAGGAACTTCCTATTAACTCTTCTCTCGGAAGTTCCATGCTACAGAGTTCTCCATCTCTCTCGGAAAAAGATAAAGCTGATTCAAGAAGCATTCGGCCGGATGCTTTCGTTCACATCCTCTCTATTTCTATTTTTTGAGTTCTCTGTTTACCTTTTCTAGGTCGAGCTCAAATCCTGCGGTCGGCTTTTCCAAGCTCCATTTTTCCAGTACCTCTTCCGAGAACTGTCCGATGAAACCTATCTCCTCACCGTCAACCAGTACTTTGCCCGAACGTGCCTCCTGGAAGAACTCTTCCTGTCCTTCCCTCACCTCGAGTTCAATGCCTAAATCTCTTTCCAGCACCTGCAACATTTCTCTAGCATCTGTGAAGTCTGTTTCATCTCCTATCTGTATGTAAGCTGCCTTCTTTTTGTTTGAAGCTCCTGTATACGACTCATCCAGATTCGCTACGTTACCTGTCTCAAAGAATTTCTGAGGGTAGGCTCTGTGCTTGTTCTGTTTCAGTACTTCAAGTAGTGACGGCGTCACAAGGTCTCTTAGTGCGGAGTATTCTTGAGAGAGCGGGTTACCGATCTTAACGAACTCCTCAGTTTCTCTACCTATCTTTTCCGTCAAGTTCTCCCTGTTATCGTGGACGTAGGTCATTGCTTCTAGGGCCCCTGCTCCCGCCATTATATCACGTACTACCTGAGATGTGTCTTCTATCTCTTTCTGTTCTCCTATCTGATCGACTTCGGGCAGTTCTGGATCTATGTTGGTGTAGCGATGGGCGATTATCACATCCTCTATGATGTCATATTGATGCATGACATCTGTCCTGTAACATGGTACCTTCACTTTGATCTTCTTTCCTCCTGTCGCATGGTACTTCATCATCTTGAGCCTGTGGATGATTTCTGACTCTTTGAGGTCTAAACCCGATATATCTCGGAAGTATTCAGGGTCTAGCTCCATCACTTCAGGAGTCAGGTCAGGTAGAGTTTCTCCATCCACAGTTACTGACTCGATATCTCCTCCTCTCTCCGCCAACGCTGTGGTCAGTATGTTCAGTGCTTTGAGAACAGTTTCCTTGTCTTTCCCTGTCACGTCAATGAATATGTCTTCTGTACCTGAGTAGACTTCTGTTAGCTGGTTGTTGATTATTGGCGGGAAGCTAAGTACTCTGCCATCTTTATCCTCTATTATAGGATATCGATCTTCATCTTCCAGTATCCATGCGTACTCCTGGCCTTTCTCGTGCTCGTCCAGTATCTCGCCCAGCTGCATCTGTTTATCGTATTCAAGAGGCTTGAATGACACCTGTTCAGGCTTTACAGCTCTGTATGTGAACGGCGGTTCTACAGTAGAGAGGTCGTGAAGTCCTATAGCCAGTTTATCCCTCTTTCTGCCCATTGTTTCATGCATCTTCTCCTGCAGCTGGATTAAACCGTTGAGTACTTTCTCATTGATCTCCAGGTTCCTGACTACTGCTCCTCCTATATGTGGACGAACTTCTTCCACAGAATTATCAACCTCTACCTCGATATCGCCTTTTTCTACATCGTATTCTGTTCTTCCTTTCTCTATGTCGAAGAAACCTCTGTAGGCCCGGGCTAATCCTTCAACAGATAAAAGATCCGGCCTGTTAGGATATGTCTCTACTTCACAGACGTTGCCGTCGATGCGGTGCCAGTGGGCGCCGAGGAAAGATGCCTCTTCGATTAATTTTTCATCATCAAAATCTGTCCTGGTTAGTTCTACGAACTCTCTTTTATCTACCTCGATATTTGGCATTACTGAATCACCTGTGTTTCAGTTTGAGAAAATCTTCGCATTTTCGATTTACCTCTTCCAGTCCGGCCTCCAGACCGGTGTCTGGTTTATGATTTCGATGTCGTTCCTGTAAAGCTCCCGGATATCTGTTAGGCCTGCAGCCATAAACGCAATTCTCGGAATCCCAAGACCCCAGGCCAGTACTCTGGCTTCGAAGCCCAGCATGGGTTTGACGACTTCAGGGCGGAACATTCCTGCGCCTCCCATTCCAAGCCATTCCTCCTCTTCTTCGTCCCAGACCTGAACTTCTACACTCATCTCGGTGTACGGATAATAAGATGGAATCAGTCTGAACTTGTCATAGCCCATCTTCTCAAAGAACTTGCTGATATATCCTTTCAGGTTCGCAAAGTTCAGGTCTTTTCCTACCACTATCCCATCTGTCTGATAGAACTCTGCCAGATGTGTCCTGTCGACTGTTTCGTTCCTGAAGTTCCTGCCGACGATGAAAAGCTTTTTCGGAAGTTCTTCCTCGTTTATGTCCATCTCGTGGAGCCTTCTGGCCGAGATAGCTGTAGTATGAGTCCTGACTACGTTCTTTGATGCCTCTTCTTTGCTCCAGTCCCCGCCGTATCCTTTGCTACCGGTTTCCCATCCGTCTTCATGGGTTTGCTTGATGTGATCTACTTTGTCTCCGTATTCTGAGAGATCTGCTGTCTCCGGTTTTTGCACGAAGAATGTGTCATGTAGTTCTCTTGCTGGGTGATCCTGGGGAGTGTAAAGTGCGTCGAAATTGAGAAGGCTTGGGACTACATAGTCGCCTTCCATCTCCTCGAATCCCATCTCCATCCATGCGTGCCGTGCAAAGTTCAGGATCTCCTTATAGTAATGTTTTTTACCTGTCCTCGGAGTCTCGGCTCGAGCTTCGACGTTGAAGTCTTCTTCTATCTCTTCTGCGTCGATGTTTCTTCCTTTTTCTGTGGGTTTGATGGTCTTTTTTGTTTCGGTTTCTGCTTCTGTCAGTCCTCTATTTTCAAGTTCTGTGTCGAAGTTCTCGGCTTTCAGCTTCTGTTTGACTTCGTCTGTGTCAAGTTTGCTTCCTTTATCCGTTAGTTTGGCCTGTCCGTCTCTTATCTGTATCAGATTTTTTTCCTTTGCTTTTCCTATGCCTACGTGGCTGCCTATCTCTGATACTGGTTTAAGGCCGGATTCAAGTTCTTTTACCACGTTGAATTCAGGTGAGCCTTGCTTGATGACTTCTTCTCCTTTCTCTGTTATCTTCTGCTTTACTTCCTCCTCTTCCTCCATTTCTGCCAGGCCTTCCTCTTCAAGTTCGAGAAATGCTCTGTTGACCATCGACTGGTCGAATCCTTCCTCCTCGAACTCTTCGACCTTCATCTCCTGGTTTTCCTGGAGGAGTTCAAGTACTTGTTTGGCCTGGCCTGAGAGTTTCACAGTTCCTTGGTGCCGGAAGGAATCTTAAATATCATTCCCGTGCTTTTCTCTCCTGGTCGAGAAGTACGTATCCGATTGAGAGTATGCCTGTCAAACCTGTGAGAGAGGCCGTTATGAAACCTGTTTCCAGTCCTGCACCGGCCAGTACTGCGGATAGACCTAAAGCAGCTAAGAGTATGTAACGAGTCCATATCTGTTTTTTGAAGTGTTTCCTGTATGCGGCTGCGGAGATAAGCGAACCTGTGATACCTGCCAGTATGAAACCTGTCATCTCAAGGGCTGCGTGAGGGAAGTAGAAGAGCGGTGCAGCTTTGTTCAGGCCCTGTAACTCCATCACAAGCTCTGCGAAGAACTTTCCCATGACTGAGGCGTTCCAGACCAGGATGAACGCTCCTGCCGATCCGAAGATAGCTGAAACTGCCAGTATACCGGTGAAGACAAGCAAGTTGTTGAATAAGATCTCCAGAAACAATCCGTGTGCAACTGCATGGCCTGAAAGACCTGCGACCTGTGACTGTAGTGAAAGCGACTCAGGATACACCAGCGACAAAGCAGTAAATCCGAATACCTGTCCGGTGAAAAGAGCTCCGTAAAGCGATATCTCTTCTATGTATGAAGGTTCTTCTTTCTCATCTTCCAGGAACTTGGCTGTTAACGGATATATTAGAGGCAGAGATGCGAAAACTACTGAGAGAACATTTGACTGATTCGGGAAAAGTGTTCTGGCAGCGAAAAAACCACCCACAGAAGCCAGCAAACCAAGTAAAAGTAGTACAGGATAGTCGTCGGTTCTCTCCTCTTTCAGTATAAGCTCCGGCAACATGGTGAAGATTTTGGAAAAGCTGGTTTATAGTACTTCAACTCCTGGAAAAGACCACAGGCTTAGATGTTTTAAATCCAATACATGTTAATACGTGATCGCAGATGGGGAGTACCTTAACCGCACGAGCGCCAGACGAGCTGAACGAGGCGCTTGACCAGATCAGCGAGGATGAGAAGTTAGACAAGAGTGCTATCGCCCGGAGACTAATTGAAAAGGCCGTAAAAGAATACAGAGTTGAGAAAGCACTTGAAAGATACAGTGACGGAGAACTGACTATGCGCTAGGCGGCGGAAGAGGCAGGCATGAACCTCTGGCAGTTCATCGATAAGATAGGTGAGGAAGATGTGAAGCTGCGGTACTCCGAGGAAGATCTTGAAGAGGACATCCAGGCGGTAAGGGATGAGTGAAGCAGTTGTCGACTCTACAGTACTGATATACCTTTCCAAAATCGGCAAACTGCAGCTTCTGAAAGAAGAATATGATTCAGTTCTGATACCTGAGGAAGTTCGGAGAGAAGTATTCGGAGAAGGCAAAGAGGATGATAGAGATGACGCTGTAGAAGTTGAAAAGATGATAGGAGAACTGATAGAAGTTGAAAAAACTGAAATCGAAAGAGAAATAGAGGCATACGGACTTGAGAAAGGTGAGAACGCCGTACTTTCCCTAGCACGCAGCAAGGAAATTGACAAAGTTCTGATAGATGAGAGTGCAGCAAGAAAACTGGATCTGAAGCCCAGAGGAACACTACTTTTCCTTCTTTCCAAAACAAAGAGAGGTCAAACAGATCTGGATGGATTCCTGAAGATGATGGAAGAACTTTCAGACGCAGGTTTTCACATAAGCGAAAAGATATACATGAAAGCAGTGAGAGAAGCAAAGAAGATGGCAGAGGAGTAATCAGATATCGAAGTCGAAGTTTTCCTCGATGTACTGTTCGACTTCTTCCTCCGCTTCCTCACGCTTCTTTTGATGCTCAACCAGGAACTCCTCGATTTTCTCTTTCGCTATCTGCTTCAGTTCTCCGGAAAGCATCTCTCCTGAGGCGTACTCTCTTCTTATCCTCTCTAGCTCGTTATCGTCCTTGATCAGGTGGAATGCTAGAAGTTCGAAGACCATGTCCTCTTCTATGTCTGCTCCTTTTTCTCTGTGTTCTTCAAGCGAGTCCTGGCCTCCTGTCTTGGCCTGGTCGATCTTCTCTTTTGCTTCTTCCACTGAGTCGGTTAATGCGATGTAGCTCTTAGGGTTGCTGCTAGACATCTTTCCTCCCTGCAGCCCTCTCATGAACTTGTTGTAAGTGCTCGCAGGCTTCATGAAATCCTGATCGCGGTATTTTCTGGCTACATCCCTGGTAAGCCTGATATGAGGATCCTGGTCCACTCCGACAGGCACTACCGTCGGTTTCGGGCCTCCGTTTTCAGGGAACTGAGGTCGGAGAATATCGGCGTACTGTACCTGTGCTGCTGACATCTTTCCAGGGTCTGCGCTGCCGTAGGTTGCTTCCATCTCGTTCTGGGTCAGGTAGCGTCCGAACATGGCAGCTCTGGCAAGATGGTCGTTTCCTGCCTCACTCTGGAAGTAGAAGTCAACGTCTTCTAGGTCTATTCCAAGAGCAACGTAGTTCTTCAGGTACTCCTCTACTACAAGTTCTCTGGCCTCCTCCAGGCTCATGTCTCGTGTGTTGTATGCCTCGATGTCTGCGGCTGCGATCGTTACCTGTGCACCCATCTCCTGGTACATCTTTATCTGGTCGACAACACATTTGTGGCCGAAGTGGAAGACCCCTGACGGCATTATGCCTGTTATCATGGCGAAGTCTTCGTTTTCATCTCTTGCATCAAGAAGTTCGTCAAGCCCTCTGTGTCCGAAGACTATTCCTCTCCGAATGAACCTGTGGTCAGGAAGCCTGTCCTGTATCTCCTCTATCGGCTCAATCCCAAACTTATCCATCTTTTCACTGTAGTTTCCAAGTTCAACATCGCCCCAAGGATCAATTTCTGGCATGTTTATCGGTTCCTCGTATTTTCTTTTTATTCGGTTTGGTTGTGTTTCTGTGCTTTTTCCAGGAAGTTGGCTATCATATCCGGGCCGTATCTCTGGTTGCCGTCTTCACCTGAGCCGCCGGTCAGCAGGCTTTCAGGATGGAACTGCACTCCTTCTATTGGATAATCTTCGTGTCTCACTCCCATTACGATTTCTTCGCCGTCTTGCTGTGTGGAGGCTGTTTTTACAAGCTCTTCCGGAAGCTCCACTGCAACAAGAGAGTGGTATCTTCCGCCTCTGAGAGGGTTCTGTAGGTCTTCGTAGACTCCTTCTCCATCGTGATCTATTTCAAAGGCTTTTCCGTGCACCGGTTCAGGTGCCTGGCCTATCTCCCCGCCGTATGCATGGACTGCGGCCTCCATACCCAGGCATACTCCTAGAGTAGGTATCTCTGGCGAAACCTCTCTCAGGATTTCGTTTGTCTCTCCTATGTCCTCTTCATTTGCTGGGTGTCCCGGCCCCGGGCTGAGTACGATCGCGTCGTATCCTTCCTCCAAAATCTCTTCCACCGAGATCTGGTCATGGTACTCTACATCAGGTTTGCCATTAACGTAATCTCCGGCCGTTGCGATGTCATCGACTAAGTTATGCGTGAATGAATCGTAGTGGTCTACTACAAGCACGTCCATGTATTCTTCACTCCTTCTTTATCTCCTCCATTGACGGCTTCAAGGCTTTCGACTATCGAACCCATCTTCTTCTCGGTCTCTTCAAACTCTTTACCTGGTTCGCTGTCGGCCACTATTCCTGCCCCTGCCTGTACTGTGGCGTTGAAACCTTTTTCTGTGTCTTCTGCTGTCATTGTTCTTATCGTGATAGCTGAATCCATGGCTCCTGTCTGTGAATAGTATCCGACTGCTCCTCCGTACAGGTTTCTTGGTTCATCCTCCTGTTCATCAATAATCTCCATTGCCCGGACTTTAGGCGCTCCTGAAAGAGTTCCAGCAGGGAAAACAGATCTCATAGCATCGAAACGGTCTTTACCCTCTTCAAGTTCCCCGGTAACTATAGACTCCAGGTGCTGTACAGTAGAGTAAGGAACTACCTGCATAAGCTCATCTACTTCGGTTGTACCTGGCTCTGAAACCCTTTTTATGTCGTTTCTTCCCAGGTCCACGAGCATGGCGTGTTCTGCGACTTCTTTATCATTGGCAAGCATCTCACCTGCCTTTCTCCTATCGTCTATCGGTGACTGGCCTCTGCCCACTGTGCCTGCGATAGGGTTGGTTTCGACTTTTCCATCTCTAGTCTTTACAAGTGTTTCTGGACTGGCACCCAGTACAGTTCTATCAGCGAAATCCAGGAAGTACATGTAGGGTGACGGATTTCTCTCCCTGAGATCTTCGTAGACAGTAAGCGGGTCTCCTGTAGCTTCAAACTCTTTGCTTCGTGAAACCACTCCCTGGTATATGTCTCCTTTCTCCACATGTTCTCCGACTTCTTCGACCATGCCTTCATACTCTTCTCTGTCTCCGCTTCGCCGATCTAGGATACTGATCTCGGCCGGTATATCAGCTTCTTCTGTAAGCAGTGCATCGATTACTTCTCCAGCATCTTCTTCTATTCTATCGTACTCCTCAGCTGATGATTCTGAAGCTGAGGAAGTAAATACTAACTCCATCTCATCTTCCACATGGTCGTAGGCCAGAAACCTGTCAGCAAAGACAAATACTGACTGTGGCACGTCTTCCCTATCTACATCCACAGGCTTAGTATCATAAACCATGTCGTACGGATGAAAACCTACCAGTCCTCCCTCAAAAGGCCTGGACTCATCGCAGGAATCCTCTATGCTGGCTTGAGGAGACACATCTCTTAACACATCCAGAGGATCATATTCGGAGACTATACTACTGCCTTCAACTGTTTGATCGAAACTCAGGTCATGTTTCTCCTGTCTCAGCGATTCTATACTTGCTTCTCCCTCTCCTGTCCTGACAACTGCTGAAGGGTTAAACCCGATAAACGAGTATCTTCCGTGATCCTGCATCTCGCTGGAGGCATCTATGTCGGCCGTCTCAGCGCTCTCTAACAGAAAGCTGTAACCTGTGTCATCGAACCTGCGCAGAATGTCATAGGCCTCCGGCGGCGAAATATCCTGATCAAGACTATACCTTACAGGGACTGTTACCCCTTCTTCATTTAGTTGTGCAAACTCCTCTCTATCTATACTAGTATCCACTGGAGACACCCGATACTAACTCAAAACCGGTTTCTATTCTTTTACAGCCAGGGAAAACTGAAGGCGCAGTCGAGAACAAACTTTCTACTCCCTGCACCTCAACAACTTCAGAACTATAACTGTATTTCAGCGATTTTCTGCCCTTTTCCCGGACAGTTCTAGTGTTTCCAAAAACGTCCACCCTGTCGAAAACTCTGCAAGTTTTCTCGGCTCGCAGAAAATCTTTCGATTCCCAAGCCCCGAGCTTCCGCCGTAAACTGTTTTACATCCTTTTCCATGGCAATCACGTAACTAAGTAATAGTAGAAAAACTTTAAATAACTTTACTAAAGTGATGTTGGGATTAAAGCTATAGCTGTCGCTAGATATCTGTAGAAAGCTCTTTAACATATTAATTCTTGTTTTACATGAAGTTAAATCTCATGTCGACTATAAGGTAGCTTTATTCTGGAGAAGGGAGGCGCCATGAAAGGTTCTTTACGGAAGAGATTTTTCTGTAAGGTACCGGAGAACTAGCCCTGGCAGGATGCAGAAAGTTTCCAAAAGCGTCCACCAGCGGTTGACATAGGTAATTCTCTGGAGACTGACCTTTAAGTA
Source organism: Candidatus Nanohalobium sp. (assembly GCA_042217555.1). Classification (GTDB taxonomy): domain Archaea; phylum Nanohalarchaeota; class Nanosalinia; order Nanosalinales; family Nanosalinaceae; genus Nanohalobium. Next base: position 42,394 of record JBDGSL010000011.1, read on the forward strand.
GTTTTCCCTCCGTAATGCTTCTTCCTCAGGTCGAGAAGAAAACTTATTTAAGTCTGGACAGTTTTTGCTGGTTTATGGGTGCGGGAATTGAGTCAGTAAAAGGAAGAAGGTTTTTTTCTGACAGGTTTAGAGGCGGTTTTTTCTATCAGTAGTTTTATTCCCGATGTTTTCTTCAGTCAGAGGTTTGATCTACATGATTCTGAACGAGAATAGGACGGTGCGTGGAAAAAATGCGGAAAATCTTGAAAGCGGTGTTGCTCTGTGACAGGCAAGGAGTTGCGTCTGAACCGGATTAGGGACCCTGAGTCCGGTAACTTTGTCATCGTTCCGATGGATCACGGGGTTTCTGTAGGCCCTGTGGACGGGCTGAGAGATATCGGGTCTACAGTGTCTGAAGTAGCTGCTGGTGGCGGTGACGCAGTGCTTATGCAGAAGGGCAACTTCAGAGAGCTGCCGAAGGATAGGGCTGACGAACTGGGTTTTATAGCTCATCTGAATGCGTCTACAGACCTGGGAGAGCCTAACAACAAGGTAGTAGTTGGGAAAGCCAGGGAGGCTTTGAAGAGAGGTGCTGACGCAGTATCTCTCCACGTGAACATAGGTAGCAGGACGGAGCCACGTCAGTTAGAGGAACTGGGAGAAATATCCAGAGAATGCGACAGGTTCGGAGTGCCTCTGGCAGTGATGACGTACGTGAGAGGCCCTGAAGTCGAAAACAGTGTGGACAACATAGCTCATGCCACGCGTGTAGGTGCGGAGCTGGGAGCAGACCTGGTCAAGACATCCTACACCGGAAACCCGGAAGAATACCGGAAAGTAGTGGAGGGATGTCCCGTTCCTATCGTTATAGCAGGAGGTTCTAAAGCCGATACGAAGAAAGAGGTTCTGCAGGACATCAGAGACGCAATGGACATCGGTGTCAGCGGTACAATGATAGGAAGAAACATTTTCCAGCAGGATGACATTTCAGGCATGGTAGAAGCTGTTTCAGGTATCGTACACGATGATAAAACCGTTGAAGAAGCAGTAAATAATGCAGATCTATGAACAGGATCTGGCTGAAAGCCGACAAGGGAGACTGGGAAGACAGGAAACCGCTGATAACAGCAGGCCTGGAAAGCGGAGTAGACGCAGTACTGGTCAAAGAAGACGAAGTGGAGAAACTGAAAGAGCTTGGAGACGTCAAAGCCGCAGCATTAACCAGCAAACCCGGAGAATCCAGCGCAGACATACCACTCGTGAAAAAAGAGAGAACTGAAGAATCAGAAACTCTGGAAGAACTTAGACAGGTCGAAGAAGGAGGCCTGTACGTCGAGATAGACGACAAAGAGAAGGAACGGTTTGCAGCCAGTTCAGCAAGCGAAGTAGATAAACTGATTGCAATAGGAGAGGACTGGAAGATAATACCGCTGGAAAATCTTATAGCAGATATAGGAGAAGACACAGAACTTGTGGCCGGAGCTAATTCACCTGAAGAAGTAGTTACAGCCTTTGAGACGCTGGAGAAAGGTTCTGACGCCGTACTTCTTGACGCAGACGCACCCGGAGAAATCAAAGAAGCAGTTAAAAAACGGGATGAAGCTGCTTCAGAAGAGCTTGAACTGGTGGAGGCCGAGGTAACGAATGTTGAGCAGACTGAAATGGGTGATAGAGTGTGCGTTGACACGTCTTCCATCATGGAGCAAGGTGAAGGTATGCTTGTCGGCTCCACATCCAGGGCTCTGTTCTTCGTCCAGGCAGAAACCGCAGAATCACCTTACGTGGCTTCAAGACCCTTCAGAGTTAACGCAGGAGGAGTACACCAGTACATCCGTGTTCCAGACGGAGAGACCAAATACCTCAGCGAGATAGAGTCTGGAGACAGAGTCCAGATCATCGATGAAGATGGAGAAGCAAGGAAGGCAGTTGTAGGAAGAGCCAAAATCGAGAAAAGGCCGATGATGCTGATCGAAGCAGAGTACGAAGGAGAAAAAGCCAAGGCACTGGTGCAGAACGCCGAAACCATCAAACTCGGAACGCCGGAAGGCCCGAAAGCCGTGACAGAACTAGAAGAGAACGATGAAGTCAAGATCTTTTTTGAGGACGTCGGAAGACACTTCGGGAAAAAGGTAGAGGAATCACTGGTGGAGAAATAATGGACTTCTCAAAGCCAAAGATAGTCGCAAGCTTGACCTCCGAACTTGAAGAAAAAGCAGAGGAAGCCAGAAAGAAAGGTGCAGACGCCGTCGAAGTAAGGATAGACCTCTACAACGGAGATATAGAGGACATAAGAGATATTTCACTCCCTGTCATCGTGACAAACAGGCCTGAATGGGAGGGCGGCGAATTTACCGGAGAGGAAAAAGACAGGATACATGAACTGGAAAAAGCAATGCAGTATGCCGACGCCGTCGACATAGAACTGGAAGCAGAAGAGTTCCACGAAGAAATACTCAGGAAAGCAGAAAAAGAGAAAGTTAAAGTTATAGTCTCCAGCCACGACTTTGAAAAGACTCCAGAAAAACGGAAGATGGTAGAGACACTGGAATATGCTGGAAGCATTGGAGACGTCGCCAAGATTGCTGTAAAAGCTGAAAAACCAGATGATTCTCTGAAGCTTCTGGAAGCAGCCGAAGAAGCGGATGTAAAGATTGCAGCTATGGCGATGGGAGAGCCAGGTTCCTACACGCGGATAGTCTCACCGGTGCACGGTTCGAAGATAACATACGCCAGCCTCGGAGAGAAGACAGCTCCAGGACAGCTCAGCGTTGAAGAAGTGGCGGAAGCATGGAGAATGTTGAACATCAGGGAGGAGAAAGAATGAAAGCGAAGATAGGGAACTCGGAAGTTTCCGGAACTGTTTCAGCTCCGCCAAGCAAAAGCTATACTCATAGAGCAGTGCTTGCAGGTCTTTACGCGGACGAGCTAGAAGTTAAAGACCCGTTAATGAGTGCAGATCCGCGGGCCAGTATCAGATGTGCCGAGAGCCTGGGAGCGGAAGTAGAGGAACTGGAGAACAGTCTGAAGATTGAGGGTGTCGATGGAGAACCGGAGACACCGGAAAACATACTTGACTGCGGGAACTCAGGGACAACGCTGAGACTTTTCACAGGTGCCGCTGCACTGGCAGAGAAAGCAGCAGTTCTGACAGGAGATAAAAGCCTGGTGGAGAGGCCTAACAACCCTCTGATCGAGACGCTCAACGATTTAGGTGCTGAGACGTTCTCAACGAAATATGATGGTGCTGCGCCGCTTGTCGTCAACGGAAAGATAAGTTCGGGCGACACCTGCATCGACGGCACAGTTTCATCCCAGTTCATATCTTCCTTGCTGTTCTGCATGCCTTTGACGGATGAAGGCGGACGGCTGGAGATTGAAGGTGAGCTTAAGAGCCGGCCGTACGTCGATATCACGATAGAGGTGCTGGAGGACATGGGAGTTGAGATCAACGATTACATGGAAGGTTTCGAGATTCCTGGAGGACAGAGCTATTCCTCAGAGGAGTTCCAGGTTCCTGGAGACTTCTCCAGTGCCTCTTACCCGCTGGCTGCAGGAGCGCTTGCCGGAAAAGTAAGGGTTGAGAACCTGTATCCCAGTGCACAGGGAGACGAAAGGATACTTGATGTGCTTGAACGTATGGGTGCTGAGGTCGACTGGAATACCAGGGCAGGAGTTGCAGAGGTTTCTGAAGGAGTACTGGAAGGGATCAAGTTTGATGCGTCCGATAACCCGGATCTTGTTCCGACTGTAGCCGTTCTTGCGTCCCAGGCCTCCGGTAGAACTGAGATTGTTAACGCTGAGCATCTGCGTTTCAAGGAGACTGACAGGCTGGAGGCAATGGCTACTGAGCTGTCGATAATGGGTGCTGAAGTGGAGGAAGGTGAGGATTACCTGGTTATCGACGGGGACAGGTCGGAGCTTGAAGGCGGTGAAGTTGACGGCAGGGATGATCACAGGGTAGTCATGGCACTGGCCCTGGCAGGACTTGCTGCGGAGGGAGAAACAGTTGTTGATACTGCGGAATGTGTGGAGATCTCCTATCCTGGTTTCTTCAGCGATCTTGAAGACCTGGGTGTTCAGATTGAGGAGGCTGGAAAAATCACTTAACCATGGTACGGACAGATTAAAACAATGAACGGAAACAGTTTCGGCAGGCTTTTTCAGGTAACTACGTACGGTGAAAGCCACGGAGAATCAATGGGATGTATCGTAAGCGGCTGTCCCGCAGGTTTAGAACTTTCAGAAGAGTATATACAGAGGGAGCTTGACAGGAGAAAACCTGGACAGAGCGATGTAACTACATCCCGGGATGAACCGGACGCAGTCAGGATAAAAAGCGGTTTACAGGACGGATACACCACGGGCACACCTATCGGAATGGAAATACAGAACCGGGACTCGGACTCCTCAAAGTACCACCAGTTCGTGACCGCTCCAAGACCCTCCCACGGAGACTACACATACAGCGCGAAGTTCGGAACACGGAACTGGGGAGGTGGAGGCCGATCATCAGCACGTGAAACAGTTAACTGGGTGGCAGCAGGAGCAATAGCCAAGAAAATACTTCAGAAACACGGAATCCATGTAAAGGCTCACACCAGCCAGTTAGGAGAGATCAAAGCCGGAGAAGTCAGATTTGACAACATGACAGAAGAAGCAGAGAAAAACACGGTGCGATGTGCCGACCAGGAAGCCGCAGAGAAAATGGAGGAAAAACTCAGAGAATACAAGAAGGATGGAGACTCCATCGGTGGCGCAGTATACTTCGAAGCACAGGGCCTGCCCACAGGACTGGGTGCACCACGTTTCGACGGCTTCACAGCCAGGCTCAGCCAGGCACTCGGCTCCATCCCTGCAGTCACATCAATAGAGTACGGCCTCGGAAAAGACGCAAGAACAACCACAGGCAAAGAAAGAAACGATGAATGGAACTTCAACGAAGAAGGAGATCCAGAACCGGTGGAAAACAGTCATGGAGGGATCCAGGGAGATATAACCTCTGGAAAACCGGTTTACGGAGAACTGACTTTCCATGCACCGACTTCAATACCCAAGGATCAGAAGACCGTCGACTGGGAGACAGGAGAGGAAAAAGAAGTGCAGGTAACCGGCAGACACGACCCATCACTCCCGCCAAGAGCAGTACCGGTAGTTGAATCAGTTCTAAGGCTCGTTATACTGGACTTCATGCTTCTGGCAGGAAGGATAAACCCGGACAGGCTCGACAACCAGCCAGGAGAATACGATACAGACTACCATCCTTCAAGCCCGCTCAACAACGAGGGAAACTAGATGAAAACTCAATCTTCAACCACAGGTGTACCACACAATGGTTAAAACCGGAAAAGCAAAGGCGCCAGGAGCACTCACAATCATAAACGCCATAGCAGCCCTCAGAGGCTCAGCCTTCGCCATCGACCTCTACACAGAGGCAAAAGTCGAGATAGACAAGGAAAAAGACGGCATAACCGGCGACATAGAAGGTGACAGCCAGGAAGATACCGAAATGATCGAGAGATGCGTACAACTCGTACTTGAAGAGTTTGACATCGACGCAGGAGCACACGTAAGTACGTCAAGCGAGATACCTATGGCCTCAGGACTGAAATCCAGCAGTGCAGCAGCAAATGCAGCAACACTCGCCACGCTAGACGCAATTGACGAGGAGAAGGATGAGGTAGAAGCCACCAGGATAGGAGTTCAGGCCTCAGTTGATGCAGGAGTAACCGTGACAGGCGCCATGGACGATGCCGCAGCATCAATGCTTGGAGGCGTAGTCATGACCGACAACTCAGAGAACAAGCTGGTAAAACACGAGGACTTCGACTATCACTGCGCCGTATACATACCGGATGAGAAAGCACGGAGCGTCGACACCGATATCGACAGATCCAAGCTTGTGGACACTGTAGTTGACCAGGCGTTCGAGAACGCAGTTGAAGGAAACTACGAGGCGGCAATGACTACTAACGGGTTCGCGTACTGCGCAGCACTGGACTTTGAGGAAGAAATAATCATGGAGGCGCTTGAGCACGCCCCAGCAGCCAGTCTGAGCGGTACAGGACCTTCATTCGGCGCGATAGGAACCAGGGAAGAAGTCGAGAAGGTCGCCGAGGAGTGGCGTGAAAGGCCTGGAGAAGTCCTTATACTTGAGACAGTTAATGAAGGAGGTGAGAAGCTGTGAAAACGTTCGGACTGATCGGCTGGCCGGTAGAACACTCTTTCTCTCCGGAGATGCATCACGCAGCCTATGAAGACCTGGAAATGTACGCTAAGTACAGTCTCTACCCTGTGAAAGAGGAAGATCTCGCCGAAGCAATAAAGGGAGCTAGAGCGCTAGGCATAGAAGGCCTGAACGTGACAGTACCACACAAGGAAGCAGTCAAGGATCTGGAGTTTGTCAAGGTTGACCCGCTGGCCGAGAAGATCGGAGCCGTCAACACACTGGACTTCACTGAAGACGGCATCAAAGCCTTTAACACGGATGCGGTCGGCGCCAGAAAAGCACTGGAAAGAGAAGGAGTGGACATAGAGGGAAAAAAGGTTACAGTAGTCGGTGCAGGAGGCGCATCCCGGGCCATCAGCTTTGAACTCGCCGATAAAGGAGCGGAAGTAAAGATAGCTAACAGGACGGAAGAAAAAGCCTATGAACTTGCGGAAAACGTCTCAAAAGTTGGGAAGGCCTCCGGACACGGGCTTGACGGACTTGAAGATCTGGTAGCCGACTCCGATATACTCGTTAATTCTACAAGCGTCGGCATGAAGGAGAATAAGACAGTAGTGCCGAAAGAGTATCTTCACCCGGATCTCGTGGTCTTTGATGCAGTCTACAACCCTCTTGAAACCCGGCTGCTGCGTGAGGCGAAAGAGGTCGGCGCCGAGACGGTTGATGGCGCGTGGATGCTCGTGTACCAGGGTGTGAAAGCTTTCGAGATATGGACAGGTAGGGAGCCGCCGGAGAACGAGATGAGAGAAGCACTGATGAGGGAGCTTTAATCCTTCAGTGCTTTGACCGCGGCAAGTTCCTCCCCGCTCATGTATCTAACGAACGCTCCTCCCGCTATGGAGACGTGTGAGAAATCATCTAGGTCGTGGCCAAACCTTTGGACCAGTGAAGAAGTGTGGCCTCCTCCAAGAACAGTGTAGGCATCTGAGCGTGCTATCTCTTCCACTACTTTCCTGGTTCCTTCCGGATAGTCCTCAAAAGCCCCCATTGGCCCTTTCATAACCACTGAGTCAGCTTTCCTGATCTCTTCCCTGAACTTTTCCACAGTTTCCACACCTATGTCCCAGGTCATCCCATCCAGAGATTCCTCAACGCTGTGGTTGCCCGAGTCAGTTCTCAGGTCTTCCGGAAGAACTATTTTCTCTCCGTGTTTCTCCAGCAATCTCTCCAGTTCATGCCTCTTCGAGTCAAGCCCTTTCCTCTCTATCCACTCCTCTTTCTCTCCAAGACTGTAACCCTCTATTATCAATGCCAGTTCTCCGGGAACACCGCCCATCAATACTTTACCCACTTCTTCAATCATTTCATCCATTATACCGATCAAATCCGATGGCTTTTCTCCACCAAGCACAAGCAAACCATCTTCAAAATTTTCCCGGACTTCTGAACAGCTTTCAAGTTCTTTCTGCATTATAGGCCCGGCATAAGAATCCAGAGTCTCAGTAAATCCTACCAGAGAGCCATGACTTCTATGAGCAGCGGAGAATGCGTCATCAACGTACAGATCGAAGTACTGTGAGATCTTCTGAACGAAGAAGTCGTTTGAATGCTGTCGAGGAGAAGCGTTCTGAAGCTCCTCTGACAGGAAGCGGATGTTCTCCAGCATCGCGACATCGCCCTCCTGCATCTTTGCCACTTTCTCGCCGAGTTCAGGGCCGAAAAAGCTTGGAACGAACTCTACTTCACGCCCCATTGAATCTGACAGTATTTCAGCATGTTTTTCCAGTGAAAGAAAGTCTTTCCTCGCAGGTCTGCCCTGATGAGCAACGATAACCACCTTAGCACCTTTGTCACTGAGTTCTTCAACTGTGTCAAGATATCTTTCAAATCTTACAGTTTTACGTGGCTCTCCATCTTCAACAGGAAGGTTCAAGTCTGTTCTAAGCAGTACACGTTTCCCTTCCACGTCAACTTCATCCAGCGTTTCCATGTGTATCAGTATTACGAAGTAATACTTCGCTGGTATTTAATTCTTCCAGCCGGAAAATCTCTTTCATGGACATCCGTGAAGCAACTCCAGATAATGCTTCAGGCAGAGAAAAGCGATTTACCGGAAAACTATGGAAAAGATGACAGGATAGTAAATGTGAAGGACGTTGATGAGGATACAAAGTTCCTGTATGCGGGCTTTGAGAAGTATAGCGAAGAGCTTCGGAACGAGCTGAAAGAAAGATTCGATGCTTTCGAGGTCAATACTATCTACGAGAAGGAGATTTAGAGAAGTAATACCGTAAGAGTATTAAGATTACATCCCCTATACCGAGATAGGTGTTGAAGATGACAGATTCAAGATCGGTCAAGCTTTCCGAAGAATACAGAGATATGTCCAGCAGAGAGATTCTAGAAAGATTTAGGAGCAGAGACACCGTTTAAATTCTTTCTACTTCTATCAAGTCCTTCAAACCAGCCCAGTTCTCCGATAGTGTACAGCACATCCGCGTTTTCACATACTGCTTTGCTTATTATGTAGCAGTCGTTTCGATGCTTGTCTATCCTGTTGTCGGTTTCCAGAACCTTTTCCATCGACTTCACAAGTTTTGAAGGCCGAGGCGTCAGCAGAAAAATAAGTTCCTGATCATAGGCACGCTTAAAGTTGAGCAAGGCCTGCTCCCTTTCGTACTCAGACTCAAACAATGACTGGTCGTGAAGCACGTTATTCACTTCGCCCAGGACATCGTGAGTCGTGGCCGGCAGCCTATTAGGATCACTTTTCACCTCATGAAGCTTTGAACGCGCCTCCGACGACTTTTCCTTATCCAGTGCCACCTCCAGAAAAACAGCACTGTCAAAAACCTCCAAAGTATCAAAGTTTTCCTTCTGCACATCCAGAAATTAACTCTGACCTGTTAATAACTTCCCCCACAGCAAACAGGAAAAACCAACCGATCTAACCAAACGACTTAAAACTTTCTCACGTAACCCTGCTTACCAATGAAAGGTGGACGTTTTGGACTGCCTGAGACGGCAGGCCTACGGTAGTATTTCGAGTATTCTAAAACCTTCTAGAGCTTCTGCTATAAAAATTTCCAGACCGGTGATTTCTTCATGGAGGATCTAAGTGAGAAAGTGGCCGAGCTGTCGAAGAGAAGAGGATTTTTCAGTCAGACGGCTGAGGCCTATGGAGGCGTCGCAGGATTCCAGACTTTCGGACCTGAAGGTGCAGAACTCAAAAGAAACATAGAAAACAGCTGGAGACGCAAATTTACCCGTGAACTAGGACACAGGGAGATCGAAGCACCTACTATCATGCCTGAAGCTGTTTTTGAGGCTTCAGGACACCTGGACGGGTTCGATGATATGATAATCGAATGTCCTGAGTGCGGAACAAGTTCACGGGCAGACCACATAGTAGAAGATAACACCAACGTAGAGGAGGCTGAAGCATTCTCAAAAGAGAAGATCGAGAAACTGTTCGAGGAACATCAACTGCAGTGCCCAAACTGTGGAGAGAACCTGGCCGGAGAGAAGGTCAAAGACTTCAACCTGATGTTCGAGACCAACATCGGCCCAGGAAGCAGCAACCCGGGCTACCTGAGACCGGAGACAGCCCAGGGCATCTTCACCGAGTTCCCACGTTTCAAGGAGTACATGAGAAACCAGCTGCCGTTCGGAATAACGCAGATCGGCAAAGCATACAGGAACGAGATAAGTCCTCGCCAGGGACTGGTAAGAGTCAGAGAGTTCACCCAGGCAGAGCTTGAGCACTTCATCGACCCCGAGGAAGACGAACCAGACATTGAAGACGTTAAGGATGTCGAGCTAAAGCTTTATCCTGTATCCGAGCAGCAGAAGGAAGATGGCGAGTATCTCCATCTAACTGTCGAAGAGGCCGTCGAGCAGGAAGTCATCGAGTCGGAATGGATAGCCTACTACCTGGGATACGCCAAGCAGTGGTACAAACAGATAGGAGTTGACATGGACCGTTTCAGGTTCAGGCAGCACCTTCCCGACGAGTTAGCGCATTACTCGACGGACTGCTGGGATGCAGAATCCGATATAGGCGGCGGGGAAGAAGACTGGCTGGAGATAAGCGGTTTCTCCTACAGAGGTTGCTACGATCTCTCCAAGCACGACAAGTACTCCGAGGACGACTTCACCGTCTTCAAGGAGTACGACGAGCCGAAAATCGAGGAGGAAGCCAAAGTAAATCCGGACATGGGCTACATTGGACCGGAGTTCGGCGACAAAGCCGGCGAAATAGTGGATAGGCTTCAGGAGATGGCTGAAGAGGAACCTGAGGTCTTCGAGCAGGACGAAGTTACTGTAGAAGTCAATGGAGAAGAGTTCGAGATCCCTTCCGAAAAATGCAACTTCAGCGTCGAAAAGGTGAAGAAGTCAGGAGAACACATCACTCCTCACGTCGTAGAGCCTTCATTCGGTGTGGACAGAGTACTTTACACAGTGCTAGTCCATGCCTATGATGAGGACAAGGTTGACGGCGAGGAAAGGACTGTTATGCAGTTCAGCGAAGAGGTTGCTCCAACAGAGGTTGCCGTATTCCCTCTTATGGATAAGGAAGGACTCGGTGAGAAGGCCAGAGAAGTAGCTGACATGCTGAGAAATGAAGGCTATTCCGTCAAGTACGATGACACGGGCAACATCGGACGTCGTTACAGGAGACAGGACGAGGTCGGTACACCTGTATGCGTGACAGTTGACTACGAGACCTTGGAAGAAGAACCTGAGACAGTCACTGTCAGGGACCGTGACTCGACGGAGCAGGAGAGAGTCAAGACGTCGGAACTGGCCGAAAGGCTCCGGTAAACAGGGAAAAACTTTTTCGGACTCTTTTCCCCCTATTTCTGGCCTTCAGAAATTATTCGTGAAGGTAAAAACCTGGCTCCTGTTTCTTTGGAAAATGCAGGGGTTGATAAAAACCTGGAGGTTTCAAACTGTTTCATGGCCGAGTGCAGTAAGTGCGGGAAGGAGACGATGAGCTTCACCTGCCGTTACTGCGGTGAAAAGTTCTGCTCTGAGCACCGGCTGCCTGAAAACCATGACTGTGAAGGATTGGAGTCCGGAAAGAAAGAGGAGTATTCCTCCAGTTCCGGAAATAAGGATGAGAAATGGTTTGATGACAGGTTCTCCAACCGTAAAGAAGATACCAGGACAAGTAAAGAGTTTCAGAGACCTGGCTTTCTAAACGAATCAGCAAGGATACTGAAGTCGAATATCACGTTGATCATAATAGGGTTAACTGCTTTCACCTACATGCTGCATGAGACCCTGCCAGTTGTAAAGGATTTTCTTACTCTTTCACCTGCCCTTACAGATGCAGCAGTTCAGGCAACAAACCAGGCCGTAGCAGAGTACAGTAACAGTACCGGTCGGAGCCTTCCCACTCCATTCATAGATAAGACTGTCTTGGAGGCACCCTGGACCCTGGCGACAGTGATGCTGGTTCACGCCAACTTTTTCCACTTCCTGGCGAACATGGCAACGTTCTACTTCTTCGGTACGGCCGTGGAGAAAGCTGTAGGAGGCGTCAAGATGCTGAAGATGTACATCCTCTCCGGGCTGGCAGCAAGCATCGCAGTAGTTGCGTTCAGAAACCTGCTTTTCCAACTCTACGGCCCTCTACACGGTTCTGTAGCGTTAAGCCCTATAGTCGGTGCTTCAGGAGCAGTAGTGGCAATGCTAGGTATAGTTGCCATGCTTTATCCGGATGCAGAAGTACTTCTGTACTTTTTCATACCGATGAAGATAAGAACCGCCGTCTACCTGTTCGGAGGAATGGAGACCTTCAACCTGTTTGCAAAAATATTGGGAGTCCATCTGCCGTTAATAGGTGGTTTTGCTTCCTCAGCACACCTGGCCGGACTAGCAGCAGGACTTTACTACGGTAAGAAACTTCAGGGCAGTTACAGCAGGAGGACAGCAGCTTTTGACCCTCTAGGCTACTGATTCACAGTTTTTTGTGCTCTACCTCGTAGTAAGTAACCTCGTTCTCCGTGTCGTTTACGGCCCAGAGCATGGATGCTCTGATGTTGTTAGCAAGTCTTACCGCTCTGCTCATTTCCTGGAAGCTGAGAGTATGGTTCTCCGGAACAGCGTGGACAACATACTTGGTATGTTCTCTTTCCCGTTTGTCACCGCTCTTGTACGGGTTAACACCTCTAGGATAGACTCTGAAATGCGCACCAAACTTGAAACCTGATTTTACGATATAACCTCTTTCACGCAGATCACTGTACGCAGGATACTTGTAAGAAAACTCGTCATCTATCTCATCAAACCTTCTATAGGCTTCGTCACGGCCCATCTCGACGCCTTCAACCCGGAAGACCGTACCTCTGTCCATCAGGTGAAGAGCCTCACACGGAGAAAGCAGGAGAGAACCATCCTCCATGAACTTACCGTAGTACTTTTCATCATGTATCTCCTCCGCCTTTTCCTCTTCAAAAACCTTCACACCGTTCTCCGTAAACTCCGCTTCCACTTCCATAAAGAACAAGAGGGACAGAAAAACTTTTTCTTGTTAGTGAAAAAATCCACTCAGAATCTGGAGAGATCTTTCTGATTTGACTCATCTATTATCCGCTGGGCTGTACTCCAGCTCTCTCTGGTCTCCTCCGGCAACCTACCCTTTTCCTGAAGATGTTTTTTAAGGAACTGTATTGTCGGTTTGTCATGCGGGTATCCTGATTTGAAGTCGTATCCGTACTTCCTGTGAAGCTCTTCCACATGACTCTCTCGGGCTGACTTCGCCACGATAGATGCGGCAGACACGATAGGAAAAGTTTCGTCTGCGCCGTGCTCAGCAGTAAACTCCAGATCTATATCAGTCTTCATCAGTTCCTGAACCTTTCCTATGAAACGGTCGCCGTCAGGCTCCGGCAAATCCATGAAGACTTCATCCGGCTCCGCCCTGTCAACCACCTCGGCAAAACCCTTCAACTCTATCTCGTTCAAGCTCATCACGTCCCTAAGATCATCGATTTTGGAGGCTGTGAACTCAACCAGAAACACCTCACCGAGATCACCCAGTTCCCCCCTCAATCTCTCCCTCTTCTTATCCGACAGTTTCTTCGAATCCTTGACTCCTAGTTCCTCAAGCTTTTCTAAATCTTCTTCAGTGGCCGTGAAGCCGCCGATGAACATTGAGCCAATGACGGGGCCTTTAGGCTAAACAAGACCCGGAGATCCTGTCTATCTGCCTGCCTCGTCAATGCCCAGAATTTTTTTCGTCACAATACAATCACCTGTTTTCCCGTTTCAGTAGTTGTCCACTCATGATCCTTCTTTTTTATAAGCCCAAGTTCCTGAAGCCGATGGAGATTCTTGTAAGCTGAATTATTGGTAACAGAGAAATGCTCAGATATCTGACCTACCTTCAGATATTGATTTTCAAGCAGTTCCAAGTAGTTACTCTTCACATCTGAGATTATCACCGAGTTCTGATTGTCTCTAATCCAATATGTCTGGCTGCCTGCTTTGTAATTGGTTACTTTTCCTTCTTTCTTCAGCTCCATAAGTACATCACAGAGCCGTGCCTGAGACCTGTCGAAAACCTCAGCCAGTTCTGTAGTCTGGTACGGCTCAGTCAGCTTTTCATAAGTATTCTGCTTCAATTCACCCTTCAGATAGTGTTCCTCCTGAAAACTGCTGTAAATCTGTTTGAACTTTTCCCTTTTTCTTGGATGTAGCTTACAGATCTCATATTCTTCGAATATGTCCCAGTTGGGCTTCTTAGTGACGACATAAGACCTTTCTTCGGGCCTGAAAAAGTAACTAATTCCTAAATGATCCATCATTTCCTCCAGAAATTCATCCCTTTCTCCCTGAGAAATCCTCAAACGCCTAGACTTCCTGGCACCCTCATAGACACTTCCTTCACCCGCAAAGAAACCCTGAAGAATATACGAGTACATATCCGGATCATCCTTTACCCTTGAAACCTTTTCCTTCCACTCCTCCACCAAGTCTCTGGACGCTAGACGGATGATATAGTAGGTCTGAGTGGCTCTATCGTCAGTGTACAGAGAAGTCTCAGCCCCATCAAATGTATTGTAATCAGAGCCCTCACTCGGACGATACACATAAAGCCTGTAATTATCAGCATCAAAAAGACTTTGAAGCTTTCTGTAGAATAAATCCACTAATTCAAAGCAGCTGTTAGTAAAAGTAATCTCAGCAATAGTTTTAGTATCTCCCTCAGCCAACCAAAGTCCTACACACCTAGCTAAGTCTTTATCCATGTACAATACCTCTTTTCTAGAGTTATAAAGCCTTTTATCAAGTTATAGAGCGCCGAGTTCTACCGCCTCTACCAATATGAATGGTTTAAAAGAGTAAATGCCGACTTTATGATTACAATCATAGCGGGGTAGAGCAGCCAGGAGTGCTCGTCGAGGTGTTCCGTTCCGTGCGGTTCGCCGCGAACGGCTCATAAGAACACTCCATTTTAGCGATTAAACCTTATCTGAGACACCCGGAGGTCGCTCGTTCAAATCGAGCCCCCGCTATATTACGTTTACTTGACCTTTGGCTTATTTTTAGCTATTTCATAAATCTCTTCTTTGTCGTTTATTGACGGAACAGTTAGATAGTATGAATCATCACAGTTAGGACCATTAAGATTAGATTCAACCTTAATAGTTTCAAACAGTTTTTGAAGGTCTTTTATACCTGATTTATTCATCGACTTTATTTTAAGCCTGTTATACGTTGCTTCGTGATAGCCTTCATCGCGGACAAAGGCTCTGATCCATTCAATCTTCTTTTCAAAATCCAGATTAAATATCTTTTCTGGTATTCTCCACTCTTCAGAAGAAAGTTCTCCAAATTTACGCTCCAACTCATCTGCTATCCTTATTGATTTCACTCTAACCTCATCTTCACGTTCGTACATTTTGACATCGAAGAGCTCACCCATATCATCCCTAAATTGGTCCAAGTTATCCTCATCGACATTAGTGTAGAGCACCATAGCTCTTCTATTACGATCAGACTCCGAAGTTTCATATCTAGTTATACATCCGTCACCACAAAGCCTAGCATGAACTCTAACAAGCTCTACTTTCATAATAAAACATACTCAGGATTAGTTATAAACTTTAACCTTATCTAAGAAACTACTAACTGTTCTAATTGGCAGTACTGCCAGAATTCAGTACATCTATTTTCTTCATCAAGTTCTATGAGATAGATACCGTTCAGCACTTTTCTTTCGAAGTTCTGTGTGTATTCCAGATGCCATTTTACTGTGTACTTGTTTTCATCTCCTGAGTAGACTTCAAAGTCTAAGTTTATGTCCTTTTGTTTGTGGATGCCTTGCCATTCTTTCCTGATTTCTTCTTTGTTCTGTAGTTTCTGGGTTGGTATTTCGTGGTATTCGACATTTTCTGAGAACAGCTCCAATACAGATTTAGGGTCTCTGTCTTTCCAATTTTTCCCGAACTGGTTGAGCCACTTCTGGATGTCTCTTGTCATTGAATATGGCTAGGAGGATTAGGGTTACATAATTTAAATCATTGTTCTAAAGTGTACGTATCGGAGGGGAACCGTTGAGAGTTAGTTGCACAGAAGGGGAGTTTAAACTATGAGGTCCTCGGAAACAAATGAATAAAGTTGGCAACGCGCTTATAGGATTGATGCAGGATCTATCCCGTCTCTCCACGAACGGAGAGGCCGAGATCAAGGTGAACGAGGAGCTGTGCGAACCTGAAAGGTTTAAAGCTCTTTTCCAGCATTTTGCCCGCGGAACCATACTTGAAAGAGTAGATATGGAAGTAGACACTCTTGAGACGAAGGTAAACTGCAGCTGCGGATATGAAAACAAGCATGAGGGAGATCACAACGGGTACACACGTTGCCCGAGATGTGGAAAATTCGCAGAAGTACAGGACAACGCCTACGAACTGGTAAAACCAGATCCCAGTAAAGCCGGCGAGAGAAAGACAATCAGGTTCTCATAATTTTTCGATAATTTAACTCTCACGTTCAAGTTTACAGTATACAACCTATGCCAGGGTCGAAGACTCTCCGAGTCTTCTCGACACCAACAAATCTACGGTTTGCCGGGGGGTAGCCAAGTTAAATCTTGCCAACCCGGCCGATCAGAGAAAAAATTAACATGCACGCCGGGGTAGCCAAGTGGCCAAAGGCGACGGACTCAAGACCTCAAGTTCTCAAGCCATCTGGGGAGAGAACGAGGACTCAGAAGCAAGTCCTTAACGAGCTTCGATATCCGTTCCCGCAGGGGTTCGCAAGTTCGAATCTTGTCCCCGGCAAGATTCTTCTTCCTAAGAAAACTCTGAGAGTTTTCGGAGTTCAAATCCTGCCTCCGGCATCCAATTTTCTCAATACACTAGTAGCTATGAACTTGACAACTACTCTGAATATCGAGAAGGAAGTAGACAAGAAAAATTAGAATTTACTCCAGTTCCTGTAGTTCGCTTTTCAGTGTCTGGAGCTGGTCGTGTAGCTGGTTGACGGATTGGTCTATTTCTGGTTCTTCCTGGTCAGGGTTTGGTGAGATGTCTGCTGCCATTCCGTCTTCTTCTACGTTTGGCATCTCTGTGTGGACGTTTTCTATTCTCTGGTTGAGTTCGAGGACGTTTTCCTGTATGTTCTGTATGGTTTTCTGTTTGATTTCTCTTAGTTCGTCCAGTACTTCTTCTGCTTCCTGGATGTTGCGGACTATGTGGTTTACCGAGTTTAGTTCCTGGAGAAGGTCTTCGTGGCCTTCGATTTTGACGTAGAGCTGGTCCTGTTCAGGCATGTACTTGTTTTGTCTTCAGGCCTTATTAAAAATTAATTTTTGAGGGGAGGGAAAAGTGGGGTAGGTTCAGGAGGTGTTCATCTGTCATCACTTCCCGTTTCCGGGATCAGTCGATGTCGAGTAAGCCTTCATCATCACCTGTGGGTTCAGGCCTGGTGGTATCTTCCGTCGTATCCTTCTGTCTTGTCTATCTGTTCGAAGGTTAACTGGTTGAGACGTGCGTTCTGTTTTATTTCCACGCCTTCAGGGTTTTCCACTATAAGTAGGAATTCGCCCGGTCCTGTGTACCCCGGTTCCCAGACTGCGTTTCCTACCGTGCAGCCCATCCTGAGCAGGGAACTTCTCGGGTGTGCTACCCCCATCATGTCTTCGGGTATATCTACTTTTTCATTCATCACTACTTTGTAAGCTCCTGGCTCCAGTTTCCACCAGCCGTACTTGTCTCCTTCCTCTTTTTTTACCGGTTCAATCTTCTCTGTTTCCGGTATCTTTCTTTCGTCGTTGGAGAAGTCCAGACGGCCGTTTTCCCTGAAACAGTGTATCTCATCGGCTGTGAGGTCGAAGCCAGCGGGCTGGAGCTGTGTCTCCAGATGTATGTAGTCTTGGATCAGTGATTTTTCCTCAACCATTTCCCTTAACTGTTTCTTGTTGATTGTCATGGTACAACGGTTGCAGGCAAAACTTAAACCTATGCCCTTTCCAAAATTTTTTGACAGGGATGAAAGGGTTCAATGGAGAGGAACTGGAAGACAGGAGGACTGTAACTGCTTACGTAGTTTCTACTGTTTTCTATCCTGCATTAACGTTTCCTGTCGGCCTTTTGCTGTTCCTGTACTTCAATCATAGATCCACAGCTTTGAACTGGATGCCAATAGGCTTACTGACAGCTGCAGCTCCTATACTACTGTATACGTACAGCTATACACGGGAAAAAGAAGGTTCAACTCTGGACAGCAGCGACAGGGAAGGACTGTATCTTTTTGCAACACCGGTTTTTGCCCTGACTTATCTCACCTACTTTTTGCTGGACTCTCCACCTGTTTTCCAGCGTATAGCAGCTGTTGCAACTTTTTTTACACTGATTTACAGACAAGTAAATCTAAAAACAAAGATAAGTATACATACAGGTGCAATAGCCACAGCTACTACACTTAATTTTTACAATCCATTTCTAATGGTTTTACTGGCTTTTTCCACTGTTTTAACCGGTTGGGCCCGGCTGCATCTTGAAAGACATAGCCTGAAGCAGATAGTGCTGGGTTCAGTACTGGGTATTATCGCGGGTTTGCTGATGGCCCTCCCCTCATAAAAAGATTCTAAGAGTAAAACGGTTCCATGATTGAAAGAACGTACACTCACGAAATTACCTCGGATATGGACGGCGAGGAAGTAGCCGTCGCTGGCTGGGCACACGAAATCAGAGACCTGGGAGGAATAACCTTTATAGTAGTTAGAGACCGTGAAGGACAGATTCAGGCCACTTTCAAAGAAGATAGGAACGAAGAACTGTTCAAGAAAGCTCAGGAAGTCGGTAAAGAAGACCTGGTACATATCAAAGGAGAAGTAACTGAGACAGATCAGGCACCAGGAAACAGGGAACTGGTGCCGAAGTCACTGGAAGTAATAGGAGAGTCTGAAAGCCCTCTACCCATGGACATCTCCAAAGACATCGACTCAGATCTCTCCACCAGGCTGGACAACCGCTTCATGGACCTGAGAAAGCCAGAAGTACACGCAGTATTCTCACTTAGAAGCCATCTGGTTCAGTCAATGGAAGAATGGTTCGATGAGAGAGGGTACATCGACATCGAGACACCTACAATCGCCAAGATGGGTGCTGAAGGAGGAGCAGAGTTATTCCCCGTCATCTACTACGATCAAGAGGCGTTCCTATCACAAAGCCCACAGCTGTACAAGCAGATGCTGATGGCAGCCGGATTCGACAAGGTATACAAGACAGGAACAGCTTTCAGAGCGGAAGAGTTCGCCACAAGCCGGCACGTCTCCGAAATCTCCATGTTCGACGTGGAACTAGCCTTCATCGAAGACCAGCACGACGTGATGGATGTAGTCGAAGAATCACTACGTTACACACTGAAAGAGACCAAGAAGAGAGCAGCAGATGACCTGGAAGTTCTTGACATAGATCTACAAGTTCCTGAAGATGACTTCCCAAGGATCAAGTTCGAGGAGGCACGCAGAATCCTGAAGGAAGAGTACAACCATGTTCCTGAAGATGAAGACGACCTGGACACGGAGGGCGAGCAGCTTCTCGGCGAACACTTCATGGAAAAAGGCCATCCCGCAGTATTCATCGTAGGATACCCAGGAGAAAAGTTCTACTACGGAGAAGCACGAGAAGACGACGAATACCAGAGTCGTCGCTTCGACATGCTGTACAAAGGCCTTGAACTGGTTTCAGGAGGTCAGAGAGAACACGACCCAGACCGACTGATGAGAAAAGTCGAGGAAGAAGGAATCAACCCGGAAGACATCAGCTTCTACCTGGAAAGCTTCAAGTTCGGCATGCCACCACACGGAGGATACGGCCTAGGCATCGACAGACTCGTCAAACAGGTAGCAGAACTCGACAACATCAAAGAAGCCATCCTGTTCCCAAGAACACCGGACAGACTGGAGCCTTAACTGAACTGTAATCGAGCTTTTAGAGGATCTTCCTCCTTTTCTTTCCATGTCTCTTACTCAGGACTTCGTGGATTTTCTCCAAGAGTATGGAGTTATCGGACTCGCTATAGCTTTTGTTATAGGCGTTGCTGTGAAGGATCTGGTCAGTGCGACGGTTGATGTCCTGATAATTCCTGTGGTCGGTGTTTTCCTGCCAGCAGGTGAATGGCAGAACGCTGTACTGACTTTAGCCAACATAGAATTCCAGATAGGACTGCTTCTCTCCGCACTTATAGACTTTCTCATAATCGCATTCCTGGTATTCCTGTTCGTGAGATATGTGCTCGGAAAGACAGAGGTTGGGAAAAGTGAGTAAGACTTAAGTACTTGTAGACGTATGTTTAGTGTATGGCGACGAAGACTATAACCATCAAGGAAGAGGCCTATAACCGGCTGAAGAATCTAAAGAAGGATAGGAGCTTTTCCGATGTGATAATCGACATCACGGAAGACAGAGAAGTGGATCTGATGGACAGCTTCGGTGCTCTATCGGAAGATGAAGCTGAGAAAGCCAGGGAGAAAGTGGAAAAGTTCAGAGAAGATTTTGATACTGATGCGGATGAAGCGCTACGCTCTTGACTCCAGCTTCATGATAAACTTCTTGGCAGGGAAGGAAAGCGCCGCTAAAGAAGTCCGGAAACTGGACTCAACCGATCTCATAGTCCCTGCGCCGGCACGGATGGAGACCGAAAGAGGAGTGGAAGATATCGGATCTTTCAAGGATCTGGAAGTCGAAGGCTTTGGACTCCAACAAGTCGAGGCAGCACTCAGGATAATCGAACACCTCAAACAGAAAGGAGACATGATAGGGATAATCGATGTCATGATAGCATCGATAGCAGCGACCAAAT
>JBDGSL010000012.1:0-5668 GCA_042217555.1 Candidatus Nanohalobium sp.
TCTCACAGCCATACTCCCTAATCAACTCAATATCCATACCATCAAATGTAACAACTAGAACCCTACTCACTTTCTCTCACATCCCAGGGAACTTTCTTTAGAGGTTCATAATCCTTACCACATGGATGACCATACAGACCTCCTTCGCCAAGCAGGTTTCCATGATCTGAAGTAATCACTGTTTTACCGTCAAGATCCTGAACAAGTTCCTCAACATACGGCATCACAAACTCCAGATTATCTCTATAAGCTGAATAAACCTTTTCACGAGATATACTCTTACTTTCAGCCTTATCCCAAACATTGGACTCATTCATGTCTCTTAAATGAGGAGGTAAATCGCTCCCTTCCTCCGAAAAATCTGCATTGACAAAAGGCTGGTGAGGCTGCATAAAATGAACAACCAATTTCTTTCCTTCAAATAGATTTTTCGCTGTCTTTGCATCCCTTACCAGAGGTTCAGGTAAAACAGTATTCTCATCCTCAGACCAATCAGTTGAAAACGTATCAAACACCGAATGAAAAATTTCTTCTCGGCCTGTCAGCTCCTTTAAACTTGACTCATGAAACCAGGGATTACCGCTTACGTAAACTACATCCTCATAAGTAGTATCAGTAAAAGTTTTTCTAATATAGTCTGGAGTGCAGCTAGCGGAAGAATAGATATAACTGCTCTCCCCTACTACTTCTTCATACAAATCTGCCCTACAACCATCTAATACAATCAGATTATCCCATTCTTCTTCGAACAAATTTGATCCCTCTACCTTAGACATTCCTGCAGCAGCCAAATCCTCCAAAAATGACGCCAAAAAAGTAGCTCCTCTAAACCTCTTGATATATGGATATAACTGAAATTTGTATGTTCTATAAACCCTACTTAATAAATTACTGAACATCTAATCCACACATAGTGATTCGTGAGTGGATATTAAACAAGTTATCAAAAACTTTGCCAGGTGGACGAAACTTTACTCCAATTTCTGGAACATCTACTTAAGAAGAATAGGGGTTTTATCCGACCCGTATCTACTTAAACTAAGAGAAGGTCCGAAATATTGGATCAGAAGAGATAGAGGAGACAGAGGGATACTAAAAGAAGTCTACGAAGAAGGAGAATATAAAGATATTGATTACAGCGACTACGATGTTGTTATGGATGTGGGCGCTCACATAGGCGTCTTTAGCTTAGAAACAGCAAAGAAAAACACAAAAGTGGTCTCATATGAACCAGATCCACAAACCTATCAGATTCTAAAAAAGAACATAAATGAAAATAATTTAGAAAACATTGAAGCCAAAAATAAAGCAATCTCCACAACAAAAGGAGAAATAAATCTTTATATTGGAGCAGATAGCCTGACTAACAGTACAACTTCCGAAACTTCAAAATCAATCTCTGTAAACTCTCTAACTCTAAAAGATGCTTCTAATAAATTTAATATTTCAAATCAAAAAACTCTTCTAAAATTAGACTGTGAAGGGGAAGAGTTCAATATAATTTCAGAGTCTCCAGAAAGTTTACTAGAGAACTTTGATAAAATAATTATTGAATATCATAGACATAGCGGAGAAGAAAAAGAACTTGCCCAGAAACTAGAAATGGCGGGCTTCAAAACTAAAAAATTAAATAATGACAATTCTGGAATTATTGTTGCAACAAATGATTAACTGCAAATTCATAACCAACGAATACCCTCCTATGATAAACGGAGGAGCAGGCACATATGCCGCCGAGATCACTAAAACCGAGGGAGTAAACTACGAAGTATTCTGTCCCAACAATGAGGAAACCTATGGCTATAACTTTTCTAAGACAGGACTTAGAGAACTTGTCCACCTTTATCATCTGAACAACTTTTCTAGAGCACCTGGAGATTTAGTACACGCAAACGGATTCTCAGGATATTCTTACTTAGGCAAAAAACCGCTCGTAGTGACAATTCATCATGTCATAACTGATGCAAATCTAAGATCATTTTTCCTAAGACAAAAACAGAAGATATCAGCAAAAAAAGCCGATAAAGTTATTACACATTCAAAATACTCCAAAAAAGAGATAATAGAGCATTTCAATATAAGTGACAAGAAAAAAATAGAAGTTATCCCTCTTGGAGCTTCTATAGAATTTCTTGAAGAGAAACCGAGCTATTCAGAACCAAAGTTCATCCTAGTTCCAAATGGCGTAAGAGAAGAAAGGAAACGACTTGATTATGTCATAGACGTTGTTTCAGAGGCTGATATCAACAAAATTGTGACAACAGGAGATATAAATTCTAAAATAGCTAAGAAATATAAGAAGAAATGTAGCAAACTTGACATTAAGCTTGAAAATAAAGGCTTTATATCAAAAGAGAAATTAAAAAAACTATACAGAGAGGCTTATGCTTTAGGATTTCCTTCAACACAAGAGAGTTTTGGACTGGTGGTTTTAGAGAGTATGGCTAGCGGGACGCCACCATTAGTAAGAGGTGGTGCACCTGCAGAAATACTCAATTACAAATGTGGGATAAAAGGAGAGGACAAAGAGAAATGGCGAAAATATCTCAATGAATTAGAAAAAAACTATCAAAAAGAAGCAAAAAACAGCATAGAGCAAGCTAAAAACTTTTCTTGGGATTCTACTCGTAATAAAACAAAATCAGTCTATAATAAGATCATTTAATTCCTTTAAAGCCGTCTTGGAGCTGGATATTTTTGTCTCGCATCCACAAAGCTTTGCTTCCAGTGGGGGGAGGCCGAAACCTTCCCATTTGGAAGGATAGATAAAGAGATCTATAGCATTATAGAAATCGACTAAATCTTCATCAGGTACATATCCCAGAAATTTGGTTTTATCCTCTATTCCCAAATCTGAGACCTTTTTCTCGAGAGGTTCTCTTCTCGGCCCATCTCCTCCGAGTAATAGATAACTGTTTTCCTTGTCTGCGTATTCTTCTGTGAATATTTCCAGTGTTTTTTCCTGGTTCTTGTATTTTTTCAGTGCTGAGAGACTTCCAACAACGTATGAGTCTTCAGGAAGACCTATTTTTGATCTGTAGTCAGTTTCTTTCTCTCTAAATCTTTCAGTATCTATACCGTTATAGATTACTTCTGAACCTGATAAGTAGAACCTTTTCATCTGTTTTGCAGCATACTCGCTTATTGAAACTCTTTCGTCTGCTAGCCATACTGAAGGTGCTTCTTCTAAAACCCATTTTATCCAGTGGATAGGATGTTTCTTGACCTCCGACCATGCAGTAATATGTGCGTGATAGGTTTTCAGTGTGTTCACGTTTGAGAAGGCTGCTACCATCGGTAGATAGAAACCGTGTGAGTTGATCCAGTCTAATTCGTCTTTTTCGAAAATTTTCCTTATCTGGTTTATCTCCCTAGGGTCTACTGATGAGCCTCTACCGATTTCTTTGACCTTTACTCCTTCCTCTTCAAGTTCTTCAGTCTTTTCTTCAGATATCCTGCCTTCTATAGTGTAAAATACAACTTCCAGGCCTTTCTCTGAGAAGTTCTCTGCCAGTTCTCTACTTACTCTTCCTACTCCGGAGCTTGTTTCTGCCGTATCTGTTACTATACCTATTCTCCCAGCTTCTGACATCAGCTCCAAGTATTCATCTGCTACTTTCGACCAGTTCTTTATTCTATTCATTCTTGATCTAGCTCAGTTCTTTTTACTGTTCGCCTTACTCCTTCCTCTATATCAATCCACTCTTTTTTATATTGAGAAAGCTTCGAGTTATCTCCACATAACTTATCATTTTCTTGAGAGCTTGAGAAGATTACCTCTGAGTCGAAATATTTCGAAGTCTCTCTATATACGCTCCCAATTGACACACACTTATGCGAAACATTATACGTTCCATCAGGCAAATTCTTTAGTATAATCTCTATAGCATCTTCTATGTAGACGGGAGAGATAAATTCTTTGGGGCTATCTACCTTGATTTCATCCCTATTTCTGCATTTTCTGATTACATCAGGAACCAGAAATCCTTCGGGTTGACCCGGACCATATATATTAAAGAGACGGAATATCTTGTAGTCAAAATCATTATCATTCTTAGAGGCAAAATATCGGATAATTTCTTCAGATGATTTTTTGGTGTGTCCATAAAGGTTTTTTGGGGAAAGGTCATCCTTCTCCTGTAACTCCTTTCCTTCTCCATATACATATGCCGAACTTGCGAAAATTAACTCTTGATTAGAGTTTATTTGTTCAAGAATTGCAAGTGTAGATTCAACATTCGCTTTAAACGCACTTGCGGGTTTTTCCTCACATTTTCTTGGGTTGCTTATAGCAGCTAAGTGATAGATGACGTCGAATTCTGAGTAGCGATCGAATTCTTCTGCTCTGGTCGCGAAATGTCGAGATCTCTCAGAGGGGTTTTTGTCTAACGTCCATATTTTCGAGGAATCCTCTAATTCTTCCAACTTCTCAACAATTTTCTGCCCTATAAAGCCGTTACTGCCTGTTACCAGTACTTTCATCTTTCACACGTTCAATATCTTCTTTAACCATTCTCTCAACTAACTCCTCAAAATCTATTCTTGGTTCCCAATCTAGTTCCTTCTTTGCTTTTGATATATCTCCTCTCAAGTGGCTGACATCTGCTGGCCTCATAAACTTTTCGTCCTGCCTAACAAAATTCTCCCAGTTTTCTATTCCTATTACCTCAAACGCCGCTTCAACAAATTCTTCTACAGAGTGATCTTCTCCTGTTGCAATGACATATTCTTCTGGATTTTCCTGTTGTAACATCTTCCACATAGCCCTTACATAATCCTTGGCATGGCCCCAATCTCTTCTAGGCTTTAAATTACCAAGTACAAGTTCATCTTGTTGACCTAAATGTATTCTAGCAACGGCATCAGTTATTTTTCGAGTGACAAATTCCTTACCCCTTCGAGGAGATTCATGATTAAACAAAACACCCGCACAACAGTCCAAGTCAAAGCTTTCTCTATAATTTATAGTTGAATAGTGTGCATAAACTTTGGCTGACGCATAAGGACTCCTAGGTTTAAATTCAGTCTCCTCATTTCGTGAATCAGCTTCAACATCCCCAAACATTTCACTTGACGATGCCTGATAGAATTTAGCGTCTGGAGCGTACTCTCTATATGCTTCTAGCATCCTTAAAGCGCCTAGACCAGTAACGTCACCTGTATAAACAGGTTGATTCCAGGAAGTACCTACAAAAGACTGTGCGGCCAGATTATAAATTTCATCAGGCTCTGATTTCTTTATAGCTCTCACTAAGGAGCCCTGATCACTCAAATCACCTTCTATAAGATTAATTTCATCTTCAAGATGTTGAATTCTCCAATCAGTAGGGCTAGATGTCCTTCTCACAAGCCCATAAACTTCATAATCTTTCTCAAGTAAAAGCTCTGCTAGATAGGATCCATCTTGTCCTGTGATCCCTGTAATCAAGGCGCTCTTTGACATACATTAAACCTGATCCTTGTAAACCCTTAAATATTTACTAGAGATTTTTCCCCAGTCCAGTTTTTCCTCCGCGTACTTCCTTGCGTTGGAGGCCTTTTGTTCCATGTCTTCTTCGAGTATCTTCTCCAGTTTTTCCTCCAGGTCTTCGATGTCTTTAGGCCTTACCGTTCTTCCTGCCTTTGATTCCTGTACTATCTGTCTGTTGTCGGCTACGTCGGAGACGAG
>JBDGSL010000013.1:0-20733 GCA_042217555.1 Candidatus Nanohalobium sp.
CTGCAAATGTTTATGACTTGCTCCATCCCAGCCTACTACAAGAACCTTGGTCATACATGGAAGTTAATCCACAGCTAAATTAATCTTTCTGAAACCGTGAGTCGCTGAGCAGAAGTTCAGAGAGTTTGCTTTCCTGTAAGGTAACCTTTCCAGAAGCCGATAATGCTCATTATGTCACCTAAGAAAATTATAAACGGAAGTAGAAGTATCTTCAGGCCAAATTCTTGCCCTCTGTTCCTCCAAGTCTGGTAGAGCAGCTTGAAGATTATCAGAGGAATGGTCGCTAAGTTTAGATAAGGTATCAGCAGGGATAGATAAAGTAGAGATTTTGTCGCCTCGTTCCAGAGGCCCATAGGCTTGTCCTTCCCGTGGATTCTTCTGTTTGCTCCAAAGGCCTCCGAGTACTCCAGTTTTTTCCTGAAAAAGTCCCTGAAGGTTTCCTGGTTTGAACCATGGTTGTGATAGATGTAGGTGGGTGCTGAACGGAAGTTCCAGCCCTGATTCTGAAGCTTGATCTTGATATGGCCATCCTCTCCTGCTCTGAAGAATTTCTCTGAACCGAATCCTCCGATCTCCTCCATCGCTTCTTTCCTGTAGAGATCTCCTTTCCCGTCGAATCCTTCCGCTTCCTCACAGCCGTCCTGGGCATCCATTTCGCCTTCGCGGACGCCTATACTGAGCAGTTTCTGGACCATGTTAAACCTCTGGAATCTTTCCTCCGATATGGCGTGCCTGCAAGCCACGACGGCAGTATCCTCGGTAAGACATGAATGCATCTGCTCCAGCCAGTCCTCGTCCTTGGGCACGCAGTCAGCATGTAAAGTACATAGAATATCGTACTCTGCGTTTTCCATCCCTTTGTTCAGGCTTCCCGCAAGGCCTTGATTCTTCTCGTTCTCCAGAAGCTCTACTTCGTCGAACTCTTCCACTATCTCCTTTGTCGAGTCGGTGCTCCCGTCGTCCACAACCGTAACCTGGTATTTATCGTAATCCTGGTCGAGGACGCCTTCCAGAGTATCTCTTATGGTCCTCTCCTCGTTGTAGGCTGGTATGATCACCGAGATTCCCTGAGGCATGTAGTTCCACTTAAAATCTTAGAATTATTAATGGTATGCAGATGAAAGTCGTGATGATCTCTCTGGACAGTGTGAGGAGTGACTTCTTTGGTCCGGAGAGCAGGACGGAGGACACCCCCAACATAGACAGGATCTGTGAACAGGGAGCTTACTTTCCGGAAACCATAGTCCAGGCGCCGTTTACAGCACCGAGCCATGGTTCCATGTTGACCGGGGAACTCCCCTATGACAGCGGCATAAGGAACTTTGACGGGGAACTCAGGGGGGATGTCGAGACAGTCTTCGAGTGGGCCGAAGATCAAGGCCTGGAAACCTCGGCTTTCCTGGGTAGCGGGATGCTGAAGAACAGAGGGTTCGACTCCTGGGATTACAAAGGTTATGAACTACTTGAAGATGTCAAGCAGGAGCTGAAGAGGGATGAAGACGTTTTCTGCTTCGTACATTACTGGAACACTCACACCCCCTACAAGTCAAAGATGCCTAACAGTTCTCCGAAGAACACCCTGGCTAACGCCTATCTCAAGGTTTCCGAGACCCTGGGGCTGAAGAGGGGCTACATGGGGCCGAACGACAACAGCCTGAGGGAGGCCTGGCGGCTGGGTTACAAGTTCTTCTGGTCTCACAGGATGGAAGAGCTGAGGAATCTGATGAGGGAAGACGAAGAAAGGGCGAGGAAGAGGATGATCCAAGGTTACAAGTCTTCCATAAGGGAGGCGGACGAGTATATCGGAAGCGTGCTCCAGACTTTGGAGGAACTGGACGAGGAGTTCGTCCTGATAGTCACCTCGGACCACGGCGAGAGCTTCAACGAGCATGGGGAAAGAGATGAGTTCAGGGAGTTCGAGCACGGCTACTTCCTCCACCAGAACGTCCTTAGAGTGCCTACAGTCGTCTACGGAGACAGAATAGATGCGGAGAAGCACACGGGTAAAGTAAGGAGCATAGATATCGTTCCGACAATAAAGGAGTTGATCTCGAGCGATCCAGGCGAAGAACCTGAGAAAGGCCTTTTCAGCGGAGAAAACAGTTTAGCGTACTCGGAATCACATCGACCGCCCGAGTGCGACAAGAAGAGCGTCCAGGACAAGAGGAGGAAAGTGATCCAGGCGAACGGGGAGCCGGAGTTCCTCGAGCTGCCCGGGGAGTCGCCGGCAGAGCCGTCCGAGCAGCTGAAGGAGGAGCTGGAGAGACACGTCAGGAACGAAAGGGAGAACAAGAAGGCCTCCGAGGAAGATAAGATAAAGGAGCAGCTCGAGAACCTGGGCTACAGGTAGACAAATCATAAACGCTCGTTCTGGAAAAGGCCTTTTCGATTGCTTCAGCGGGCCCTCCACAGAAACCACAACAGGTTTAATTGTCACTGTTCGACAGTAACATATGGAGAACAAAAGTCTTGTAGAACTGCTCTACGGTATAGCGGAGTCTGGTGCTTCCGAGGCCAGGCATAGAGGTCCCGGGGAGGTGACCGGGGACCAGGGTTACGGCGACGAGAAGAGGGATATCGACAGAGTGGCCGAGGAGGCCGTGGTGGACTACTTCGAGTCGGAGATAGATGGTTACGGGTTTTCCGCGGCGCTGAAGCCCGAGGACGCCGAATGGGGTGAGGCATGGATCACCGGAGAGCAGGAGGCTGTTGACACAGGGGAGCTGACAGGCCTGGACTACGCGCTGGTCGTCGACCAGGTGGAGGGGACCAAGAACTACGAGAACAGGGACAGGTACACGACACTCGCAGCCATTGACCCGCGAAACCCCACAGTAGAGGGTATAGAGGCTGCAGTAGTCTACAGGTGGGACGACTAGGTCCTCTTCAGCGACGGAGAACAGGCCTACGGCAACTTCAGCCCGGATTCCGAGGACGTGCTGGATAATATAGAGGACGCGGAGGAGCTGAGGCCCCGGGAGATGGACGAGATAGATTACAACACCAAGATAAGAGGTCAGATGATAGGCCTCAACGCACAGGACTACGCCGATTTCACTGAGCGGCTGGTGGAAAGCTACGGCCTGGAGGAGAACAACTGGCCTTCGATGAAGGCTGACGGGACCACCACAGGCGATATTCTTGGCACGGTGACCGATAAATCTATCGCGCTGGATATAAGAGCTCTGAAGGATCGGGAGAGGCTTCCCTTCGCCCAGGACTTTGCACCGGCCGCGAAGATAGCCAGGGACGCGGGCGCGACAGTTCTGAACGAGAAGGGGGAGGAAGTGGAAACCGATTTCACCGAGCCGGGTGCAGCGACGGCCTACATAGCTCTACCCCCTGGCGAAGCCGCGGAAGAGATCA
Source organism: Candidatus Nanohalobium sp. (assembly GCA_042217555.1). Classification (GTDB taxonomy): domain Archaea; phylum Nanohalarchaeota; class Nanosalinia; order Nanosalinales; family Nanosalinaceae; genus Nanohalobium. Next base: position 3,367 of record JBDGSL010000013.1, read on the forward strand.
GAGAGGATATCCCGGATCTCCTAGGTGAGCTGAGATGAAGGATTACGAGGTCCTTTCAGAAGATTTTGAGGACGTGAAGATAGGAGAGTACAGCCCTGCTGTCTGGACGCCGGAAGAGGTCATGGCGCGCGACAGAGGGAAATACGATGTGGAGGAACCTGAGAGCGAAGAGATCTCCCACGATATAATTTCTATAGTCCAGGAGCGCAGAAGAGAAGCAGAGGAGAGCGGAGCGGAGTTCTACAACGGTCCGCTGATCAGACTAACGGATTACAGGGTTGAGGACGGACAGTTACAACTGGATATCCAGAACACGAACTACTTCTCCCATGCAGGCACCAGAGATCGGCCGGAGCTCGGTAAGGAAAACAGAGCAGACCCTCTGAGCGTTGGCGCCTACCTTCGCACAGCAGACCACGTGGTGCTCGGCGAACGCTCCGGCATCGTGGAGCTCGGCGAAGGCGAATACCAGCTGGCAGGCGCAGGATTCATAGAAGATCCCGAACTCCAGTACGAGAGGTCGCTGAACGCCCAGTCCTCAAGTCCCATCCACAGGGAGCTGGAGGAGGAAGTGAACCTGGACCACACCCAGATCACAGCCCCAGAACCATCCGCACTGGTAGGTGCGATCCACAGACAGCCGATGCTCGTCTACGACACAGAAACGGTCCTTGACCCCGAAGAGGTCGTGGAAGAGTGGCGGAGGATTGACGAGGAAGAAAGAGAGTTCTCCGAACTCATCTTCGTACCCGAAGACGAGATCGACGCGGCACTGGAGGGAGAAACAGACATCCTGCTGTCGGACGGTGACGGAGTAAGGACAGGGACGTACGAGGGCGAGCTGAGGCCTCACGCCGAAGGAACACTGGAGGCCTTCAGTTAGAAGCTCAGGTCTTCAGAAGAAGGTGAGGGGAAGCTTTTAGTCCTTGACATCGTTTACTGTATTCTCTTCACTTTCCAGGTTATCCAGGGTCATCTCCACCCTTCTTCTGACCGCTTCCTCGGTGTTGTAGGCGTTGTGAGGGGTAAAAACCACATCTTTTCGATCGTTCAACAGATCGAACTTGCCCTCCTCCACCACGTCAAGAGCTGCCGTGCTGACCGAACCTGATTCCAGAGCATCTCTCAACGCGGATGTGTCCACCACTCCGCCTCTTGCTACATTGACGAACACCACACCATCCATCAGATCGAACTCCTTCCCGGATATAAGCTTCCTGGTGGATTCTGTCAGAGGGCAGTTGATCGAGACTATATCGGAGGCCTCGAGAAGCTCTTCGAGTTCCACATACTCATAACCTATCTCCTCTGCCGCCTCCTCGTCCCTGTAGGGATCGAACGCGATCAGATCCATACCGAACGCGGCTGCCCTCTTCAGAAGCTCTCTTCCGATCCTGCCGGCGCCAACAACTCCCAGGGTCCTTCCCTTCAGCTCCAGACCCCTGCTACCTGAATCCTCATCCGGTTCAAGGCCTGAATCCCAGGTGATCTTCTTCGCCGCATCCAGGATCAGGGCCATATTGTACTCGGCGACGCTTTCCTTCCCGTAACCCGGAGCGTTCTGAACCCTGGTGCCCATCTCGTTAGCCGCCTCTATATCGACGTTTTCGTATCCCGAGGTCCTGCAAAGGATCTTCCGGGGTTCAACCTGCTCCATCAGCTCCCTGGAGACCTCTGATTCAGAACAGATGGAGATAGCATCGTAGGAGGAATCCAAGACAGAGATATCTGCCGGAGAGTTGAAGAAATCTATCCTATGGTCTGAATCGACATCCTGATGCCAGCTCTCCGAATCGAACCATGCGACCTTCATCTTGCGCTACCTGAGGTCAAGTTCCCTGTTGGCCTCTCTAAGTCTTCCAGGGGTGCCGACATCGATGTACTCGCCTATGATCTCCCTGTACCCGACGTCGTGACCGTTTCTCCTCATCCTGTCGATCGCATCGGTAAGCTGGTACTCGTCGCCCTTTCCCTTCTCGATACTATCGATAGCGGAGAAGATCTTCGGACTCAGGATGTATACACCGGTTATACCCATGTTCGAGGGAGCTTCCTGCTTTGAGGGCTTCTCGATCATGCCCTCGATACTGTTGTCGTCTCCAGGATCTATTATACCGTAGGAATCCACTTCCTCGACCTCCTGAGTCCCGATAGTGACGTCAAAGCCTTTCTCATTGTGGAACTCCTTCAGGTCCTTGACGACCTCGACGGACTCGAGATAGTTATCCCCGAGAACCACCGCGAAGTCCTCTTCCTCACCTATAACGTGCTCACCGGCTTTGATAGCTCCTGCAAGACCGTTCCTGTCGTCCTGAACCACGTAGGTTAACTCCACACCGTACTCCTCCCCGGAGCGCAGGTAATCCAGGATGGCGTGCTGTTTCCAGCCGACGACGACCGTGATCTCCGTGATCCCTGCCTCCCTCAGTGCATGGATGGCATGTTCGATCACCGCCTTCTCTCCTACAGGCAGTAGTTCTTTAGGATAAGCTCTCGTAAAAGGCCTCATTCTCGTTCCTTTGCCCGCCGCCGGGATAAGTCCTTTCATATTACGAGGTAATAATTCTCTATATTTTTTATGCCTATGGCACTAAACCCGGGATATGGAGATCAGTATCGTCGGAACCGGATACGTGGGCCTACCGGCAGGAGCAGGCCTGGCATCGAAGGGAAACCATGATATCACCTGTGTGGACATCGATGAGGAGAAGGTGGAGAAGATCAACAGGGGAGAATGCCCGATCTACGAGGAGGACCTGCCTGAACTACTTGAAGAGGTCGTCTCCAGCGGAAAGCTCGAGGCCACGACAGATACTACGAACGCGGTCAAGAACACGGATATCACGTTCCTAGCGGTCGGAACCCCGATGAGCGACGATGGCAGCATAAACCTCGATTACATCAGACAGGCCGCAGAGGACATAGGAGAAGGCCTGAAGCAGAAAGAGGGGTACCATGTGGTCGTCGTCAAGAGCACGGTGGTGCCGAAAACAACTGAAGAGGAGGTTATCCCACGGCTCGAGGAAAAATCTGGTAAAACAGCTGGCGAGGACTTCGGAGTCTGTATGAACCCTGAGTTTTTGCGGGAAGGTACCGCTCTGAACGACTTCCTGAACCCTGACAGGATTGTAATTGGAGAGCTGGACGAGAGATCCGGCGACCGGATAATGAAGATGTACGAAGAGTTCGATGCCCCGAAGATCCGGACATCGCTGAGAGCGGCCGAGCTGATAAAGTACGCCTCCAACTCTCTGCTCGCCACCAAGATTTCCTTCATCAACGAGATAGGGAACCTGTGTAAAGAGCTGGGGATCGACGTCTACGAGGTCGCCGACGGCGTAGGCCTCGACCACAGGGTGAAGAGAGACTTCCTGGACTCCGGAGCAGGCTTCGGCGGAAGCTGCTTCCCTAAGGACGTCAGGGCGGTCGCATCGTTCATGGAGGAGCAGGGCCTTGAAGCAGATATACTGAACAGCACAATAGAGGTCAACCAGAAACAGAAGACCAAACTGGTCGAACTACTGGAAGAGAGAGTGGGCAGTGTAGAGGGTAAAGAGATCGCCGTCCTGGGCCTCGCCTTCAAGCCGGGGACGGACGATATCAGGGAAAGTCCTGCGATCGATATAATCTCCGAGCTGAAAGAGAAAGGCGCTTCCGTACAGGGATACGATCCCAAGGCCATCGAGAACATGCGGGAGAAGCACCCGGACATAACCTACACCGAGACCTGGGAGGAGGCCCTGGAGGACGCAGACGCCGCCCTGCTCGTAACCGACTGGGAGGAGTTCGACGAGATATCCAGAAAAGACCTCAAGAAGATGAAGGAGCCGATCCTGCTTGAAGGTCGCAGGATGGATTACGACTTACCTGATGAGAACACGGAGGGCGTGACCTGGCCCTGAGGTGAAGAAAGATGAGAGTTCTACTTACAGGCGGAGCAGGATTCATAGGATCACACCTTACCGAAAAGCTGCTGGAACAGGGTAACGAGGTCATCGTAGTAGACGACCTCTCCTCGGGCCAGGCCTCGAACATCGAACACCTGAAGAACAGAGAGGACTTCGAGTTCAGGGACCAGGACGTACTCGACGACCTGGAGATCGATGGAGAACTTGACTACGTTCTCCACTTCGCGTCCAGGGCCTCACCCAACGACTACCAGGAGCACCCTATCCACACGTTAAGGACCAACTCCGAAGGGACTCTGAAGATGCTGGAACTCGCCGATGAACACGACGCGAAGTTCATGTACTCCTCGACATCGGAGGTCTACGGCAACCCGGAGGAACACCCGCAGACAGAGGAGTACAACGGGAACGTCAACCCTGTAGGTCCTCGTGCATGCTACGACGAGGGAAAAAGGTTCGGTGAGGCAGCGATCGTCAGCTACGACATGAAACACAGCATAGACTACCGGATAATCAGGATCTTCAACACGTATGGTCCAAGACTCAGGAAGGAGGACGGAAGGGTCATCAGCAACTTCCTGGACCAGGCCCTGAACGACAGGCCTCTAACGGTCTACGGCGACGGGACACAGACCAGGAGCTTCTGCTACATAGACGATCTGGTGAACGGGATCAGGGAAGCGATGGACAGCGAGAAAGGGGAGATCTTCAACCTCGGGAACCCGGACGAATACACGATCCTGGAGCTCGCGGAGAAGGTTCAAGAGGTCATAGAAACGGAATCTGAGATAACGCACCAGGAACTACCGGAAGACGACCCTGAGAAGAGGAAGCCCGACATCTCGAAGGCCAGGGAAAAGCTTGGCTGGGAACCGGAGGTAAGCCTGGAAAAAGGTCTGAAGCAAACAGCTGAATATTTAAGAACAGAATATCAGTGATAAAAACATGAGCAAGACAGTACTGGTGACCGGCGGAGCAGGATTCATAGGATCACATATCGTGGACAGATACCTGGAGAAAGGATACGAGGTAAAGGTGTTCGACAGCTTCGAGCAGCAGGTGCACAACGGAGAGATACCAGAACACCTGAACGAGGACGCCGAGTACATAGTAGGAGACATGAGGGATAAAGAGGCTCTGAAAGAAGCTCTGGAGGGCGTCGATATAGTATCGCACCAGGCCTCATGGGTCGGCGTAGGCCAGAGCATGTACGAGATAGCAGGGTACACGGACGCCAACGTCCTGGGCACAGCCAACCTCTGGGATATCATCGTCAACGAGGACGATATAGAGATCGAGAAAGTCGTCGTCGCCTCCTCGATGAGCAACTACGGGGAAGGCAAGTACAGCTGCGAAGAACACGGGGTCGTCTACCCCGACCTGAGGAGCGAGGAACAGATGGACAGGGGAGAATGGGAGCAGAAATGCCCTGAATGCGGGGAGACCGTGGAACCTGTCCCGACCGACGAGGAGAAACCACTGGAACCTAACTCCGTCTACGCGATGACGAAGAGAGACCAGGAAGAGATGTCCCTACTGCTCGGAAAAACCTACGGCGTCGACGTCGTATGCCTCAGATACTTCAACGTCTACGGCCCGAGACAGAGCCTTGACAACCCGTACACAGGTGTCGCCGCGATCTTCTCCTCAAGGATCAAGAACAGGAACCCGCCGCTGATATACGAGGACGGGGAACAGACCAGGGACTTCGTCTACGTCAAGGACATCGTCCAGGCCAACATGCTCGCCACCGAGAAAGACGTGTCCAACGAGGTCTACAACGTCGGAACCGGCGACAGGATAACCATCCGGAACCTCGCAGAGAAACTAATAGAACTCCACGGAGCAGACCTCGAACCGGAGATAGCCGACGAGTTCAGAGCAGGAGACATAAGACACTGCTTCGCCGACATCTCCAAGATAAAAGAAGACCTCGGCTACGAACCCGAATACACCCTCGAAGAAGGCATGAAAGAACTCTTCAAATGGGCCAAACAACAGGAAGCAGAAGACAACTTCGACCAGGTACAGGAAGAACTGGAGGAAGAAGGCCTGGTAGACTGATGGGCCGAGACCCCAACATCCTCTTCATCGTTATCGACGCCCTGAGATACGATTCCCTGTCGATAACCGGTTACAGGAGGAACGGGAGGAAGACGACGCCCAACATAGACGAACTATCCAAGCACTCCACCTTCTACACCGAGGCAATAGCGACAGGGCCTTCCACGAACCATTCACAGACCTCCCTGATGACAGGCCTGTACCCATCCAACATGGATTATGCAGGAGCCCACACCGAGCTTAAAGATAAAACATCTACACTGGCTGAAGACCTGAAGCAGGAAGGTTACAGCACCCTCGGGATACACACGGCGATGCTGAACAGGGACGAGGCCTTCGGAAGAGGATTCGACGAGTACTACGAAGCGGTCAACATGCCGAAGTTCAAGCTGGAGAAGGACTACATCACTTCAGGAGTCTACAACCTGCTCCTAGGGAAGGACAGTAGGACCCGGCACAAGAACAGGATACTCAGGAGATACATCGGAAACGAGGAACACCATCCATTCTTCTCCTACATCTGCTACACCAACACCCATAACCCATACAGAGCCACCAGGAAGTTCAGGAAAAAGTTTGAGAGAGACGTGGAAAAGGATATGAACGAGGAACTGATAGATTACATCTCAGGACCTGGAAGCCCGAACAGAGCTATCGCCGAGTCCGGAGGCCTTTCAGAGGACGAAAGGGATGTGATAAGATCAAGGTACGACGCAGGCCTCGCCTACCTCGACTACCGCCTCGGCAGACTTTTCTCGTACATGAAGGAGCAGGGCATCTACGACGACACGATGATCATCGTGACCTCCGATCACGGGGAGCTCTTCGGTGAGGACGGCCTTTTCTACCACGCGTTAAGCACGAGGCAGGAGCTGCTCCATGTACCGCTGATAGTGAAGGAGCCGAACCAGGAAGAAGGGGAGGTCGTCGAGGAACCTGTCTCGCTGATAGATCTCTACCCGACGATCCTCGAAAAGGCAGGCATAGACCTTGAAGACGTAGAGTTCGACGGGAAGGCCCTGACAGAGGAAGCAGAGAGGATACCTCTATCTGAGATGGCATCGCCCAAGAAAGAGAGGATATCCGACCTGAAGGAGAGGGGTGTCGAGAACCCGGAGAAGTTCGATAAAGGGAAGAAGATAGCACAGGACCGTGACTTCAAGCTGGTGAAGACCTCGAAGGGCGGGAAGAAACTGATAGATAAGGCTTCAGGCGAAGAGATGGAGAACAGTGAAGCGGAGGAGAAACTCCAGGAAGCGATAGAGGAAGGCCTCTCAGGCTTCTGGTCCGGAGAAGAAAGTATAGAGACAGAGGAAGAGATAAAGGAGGAATTGGAAAAGCTCGGATACTTCTGACTATATATCCACGTCGAGAAGATCCTCATCGAAGCTGTAATCGTCTCTCAGAAGATGCTCAAGTACTTCTCCCCTGTCGATATCGACCTCGCCCTCCAGGGCCTGTAAGGTGGGAGCTATATCCCTGTAGGAGGCCTCCAAAGTTTCTCCCTGGCTGAAGTCCGGTCCAATCCCTGCCAGAAGGCCGTGCTCGTCGTGGACGACCGCGGAGGTCCTGTGGAAATCCACGTTGTACGGCTCTCCTCCTATCACGGTTCCTTTCTCCGCTTTCACGAGCAGATCAGGCATCTTCCTGTTCTCCCTGAAGCTCTCGGGACCCCATACCTCCTCGATGTACTTCACGTCCTTGAGAGAGGTCTTAACCTCTTCCGCCTTCGCTTCGCTGTCCTCCACGGCTCCCTGGTCGAACCTGCAGTCGTTTATCCAGACAGCACCGTACCTGGAGACGCCTGAGATATAGCAGAAGGCCTCTGTCTTCTCTCTGTCCAGGGCCGGCAGTATCGTGGACTGCGTGTGCTGCGGGTCTTTTCCCGTGAAGCTGCTGTATATATCAAGGAGCTTCTTCACCTCCTGCTTGAGGCCGAGGTTCACGAGCAGCGAGCCGACCTTTTCCTCGACCTTTCTCAGGGGCGAGGACTCTTCCTCACCGTACCTCAGGAAGCCTTTCTCCCTCAGAACGTTGTTCAGGTACAGCTTTTTCTCGGTCTGCATGGAGCCGTGGTCGGACAGGACCACGACGTTGTGTTCATCCGAGAACCTGTCGAGAAGCTTTCCCAGGAACTTGTCCGCCTTCCTGTAGACTGAGAAGAGCTCCTCCTGGTCGTCAACGTTGTGCATATGAGTATCTATAAGCCGGAAGACGGAGAAGGCCGTCGAGAACTCTTTCTCGTCCAGCAGGTAACTGAACACCTCGAAGTTCTCCGAGAAATTGTTGCTGGCGATCTCCTTCTTGTCCCTGCGTCCACCGCTCATCTCCTGTATATCGGGATCGACCTCGGAGGCTATCTCCTCCCCCAGTGACTCGGGCTCGTAGTCCATCATCTCGCCCTGGATGAAGCCGGACACCATCGGCCCCTCTATCGGGTACTTCGGAGTAGAGCCGGGGACGCGGAAGCTGATAGGCCTCTCGACGGAATCGAGCAGAGTCCTTCCCCTGAAATGGGTCGAGTTCACCACCTGTATATAGAACTCCTCGAAATCTATCGTCCTGAAATCGTAGGCGTCGAAGTCGGAGGGAGATCTTCCGGAGAAGATGCACATCCAGGCCGGGACAGTGATCGGCGGCTCGGTGCTCCTGAACCTTCCGAAGAAACCTTTCTCCTTCAGCCTCCTGAAGTTGGGCAGATCATCAATCCACCTCTCGATCAGCTCAGGATCCGCTCCGTCCAGCCCGAAAATCACTGTTCCCATACGGTTAGAGGAGGCATCAGTTCTTTTATAGTTTTGAAGAAACCACCTCATTCGTGGCTGACGAAAAAGAAAAGAGCAGGACCCTGAAGAAGATATTCGCCGGCGGAAGCGTGATGTTCTTCGCGGTCATCGTATCGAAAGTCCTCGCACTGACCTACCGCCTGATAACGGGACGTTTCCTCGGACCCGAGGACTACGGCGTCATCACACTGATGATGACAGTCTACTCCACGGTCACCACCTTCGCATACCTCAGCATACAGGAAGGAGTCCAGAAATATGTCTCCGAGTACAGGGGGACAGGGAACCACAGCAGGATCAAGGGAACTATCTACTCAGGCCTCTCCATGATACTTCTGATAAGCAGCATAGTGGGCATAGGCCTCTTCCTCGCCTCGAAGTTCATAGCGATAAACATATTCGACGAAAAGGCCGCCGTATGGCCGATCAGGTTCGTGGGCCTCTCCCTTCCGTTCCTCGGAGTCATGAAGACGTTAACGAACGTCGCAGAAGGCTACGAGAAGATGAAGCCGACGGCCTACACAGGGCAGATATCTGTGAACGTGATAAAGGTAGCACTGACCGCGGCACTGGTTTACCTTGGTTTCGGATACCTTGGAGCAGCCTTCGCGTTCAGCTTCTCAATAGTGTGCGGAGCAGCTATCGCCTACTACTTCTACCGGAACATCATACCCGAAGAAGTCTTGGAAAGCGAGGCGGAGTTCAACCACAGGGAGCTAGCCTATTTCTCGGCGCCCCTGGTGGCTGGAGGCGTCTTTGGCGTCATATCGAGACAGATAGACACCTACATGGTTCAGTACTTCCTCGGAACCAGCAAAGTAGGCCTCTACAACGCTGCTTACCCCTTCGCCATGCTGGTGTACAGCTTCTCAGCGGTCTTCTCATCGGTATTCATGTCCGCAGCATCGAGGCTCCGGTCACAGGGCGACAAGGAGATAAACGCGGAGATATTCAGATCTGTTACGAAATGGATATCAGGCCTCAGCGTACCCGTATTCCTGATCCTGTTCTTCTTCCCTGAGACAGCTCTCATCTTCTTCGGGAAAGGCTACTACGGAGCAGCCGAGGCCCTGAAGATACTGTCGGTCGGCTTCCTCCTCTCGGCGATAACAGGGCCTGTGACGGATATCTACCAGGCTCACGACAGCACACACCTGAACTTCTTGACCTCTGCGATACTTGCGATCTCCAACCTTGTCCTGAACTACATGTTTATAGCTGTCCTGGGATACGGTATAGAAGGAGCGGCGATAGCCACGACACTGAGCTTCGGAATAACAGCAGTATTCAACGTCTACATGAGCTACAGGTTCACCGGCAGGTTCCCCTTCAAGCTCTCCACGTTCAAGATATGGGTCGCAGGCGTCATCGCAATAACGGTGCCTTTCGTCATATCGAACCAGCTGTTCAAGGTCACACCCAGATGGTTCTTCCCGATAGACCTAGCGCTGTTCGGAGGCCTCTACGCGTTCATGATAGGTTTCGGCGGCATACTCACGCAGGAGGACAGGATAATAATAGAGGCGATACTCAGGAAAGTAGGCCTCGACGACAAGTACGCAGAGCTACTCAGGTACAGCTAGATATCAAGGCCTTCAATATCCTCGGACTCTATGCTCTTCTCACCGTCCTTCACGACATGCCACGGGACCTCACGGAGCTCGGCCGCGTTCAAACCGTACAGGTGGCCATAAAGGCTGTATTCACCGAGCAGCTCCCCGTGATCTGCCGTCACAACTATCTTCCCGTCCAGGTTCTCCTTTATCCTCTCGATCTCGGGGAGGACGACCTCGATATTGTCCCTGTAAGCCTGGTCCAGATCCTCGAAACTTTTCTCACCCCTCCAGACCTCCTCGAAGGCCCAGTCACCCTCGGTGTTGATGTAGGGCTTGTGAGGCTGCATGAAATGGATCACCTTCCTCTTCCCAGGGAACTTATCCTCCATCTCGATCGCCGAATCCGTCACCTTCCCAGGAGGAACGACACCCAGATCATCGTCCCAGTCATCCAGAGTAAGGTGCTCGACACGGTGGAAAACACCGTCCGGCTCCCTGCCCGTCGCCTCCTCGAAGTTGCTCGGGGAGAGATGACCGTTGGCCGAAATATAGACTATATCCGAGAAATCACCCTCGCTGTAGTTCTCACTGAAGTACTCCCGGGAATGGCTCGCCCTCGAAACCCTCTTCCCTACCTCGGGAAAGAACTCACTGTAGAAATCGTAACGACACGCATCCAGGATGATCAGGACATCCCAGTCACGCTCGTAAGGAGAAAAAACCTCTCCCTCAGGCCTGTCCACCACAAGATCGTTCAAAAGGCCCAGGAACTTGTTCACCTGGAAAGCACCGGGCAGGTCCTTAACCTTGGGGAGAACCCTGAAGGAGTACCAGCTTCTCAGACGCCCCAGAAAAGTACCCTCCTTCACAGGCCTTCACACATCGATATCCTCGACTTCTTCCTGGTTTGTAAGCTCAAGAACCTTATCATGGAAATCCGTGATATGCGGAGTCCTGTCACCGAAAAGCTCATGGTTACAGGAATAGAATGCATTTTCATTATGACCTCCATTTTCTACATCAGGAAGACCGTGATCGCTCATGAAGATAACAGTATCGAAACCGTTCTCCTCCGCCTTCTCCAAGATCTCGCCAGCGAACTCATCCATCTCACGGTAGGTCTCCTCCACCTTATCCATCTTACCCACCTCCCAGAACCAGTGATGGATATGATCCGGCTTGTGGAAATGCGCCATGATCAAGTCATGACCTTCCTCCATCTCGTCGAAGAGTTCCCGCTTCTTCCACTCCGTGAAACGATCCAGCTCCTCCACAGCATGGCTCAGACCGTTCTCGTCAAGTATCCCCATTAGATCGACGTTGTAACCAACGCTGTAGGAAGGAACATCGATAGCCTTCGAGTTAGACACCTTATCGAACAGGGCCGGAGACCTGAGATCCTCACGCGTAAAAGAGGTCCTTCCGCCCTCGAAGAACGGAACCTGCTCGTAAAAACTCCGCCTGAGGCCTGAAAACTTCTTGAAAAACCTGTAGCGGTTCAGAGAATTCTCGAAACTGTTCAACCAGTCCTTCTTGTGCTTCCCAAGGCCTAAAGCACCGTGCTCCTCCCAGGTCTCACCCGTGATAAACGAAGCAAAAAGCTCCGTAGTAACCACAGTATTCACCCCGGAAGTATTATCGATAGTCCCGAACTCCTCCTGAGGAACATTCTCCAAACCAAACTCCTGAATCAACTCATAATCCAAGCCATCAAAAGCGATTATCAAGACTTTATCCATAGTCCTAAAATTGTCTCCAATCAATTAAATCCGTTCCGTATACCCAAGATATTTCTATCATACATAGAAATTTATGTTATGCCCTTCGAATTCAAGGAAGCTGAACTCAAAGACGTAAAGATAGTAAAACCGGAGGTCTTTGAAGATGAAAGAGGCTTCTTCATGGAGACCTATGTAAAAGAAAAATTCAAGGAGAGGGGAATAGATACCGAATTCGTACAGGAAGGTCATTCTAAATCAGAGCAAGGGGTACTCAGAGGCCTACACTATCAAAAAGGAGAACACGCACAGGCAAAACTGGTCAGATGCACGAGAGGAGTGATAATAGATGTGATAGCAGACCTCAGGAAAGACTCCAAAACTTTTGGAGAAACACTTAAAGTCATACTATCTGAACACAACAAAAAGATGCTCTGGATACCACAAGGATTTGCCCATGGCTTCTACACCCTCAGCGAAACAGCAGAGGTACAATATAAACTTAACAGTGGCTATAAACCTGAAAAAGAGGCTGGAATAATCTGGAAAGATCCCGAACTGGATATCGACTGGCCCGACAACAATCCGAAACTTTCTCATAAAGATGAAGACTGGCCGACATTAGAAGAAGCTAAGAAAGAAAGATTACTTTTCTAGACGCCAATTATATAGAATTTCGCCTTTTTCCTTCATCTCACTAGGAAGATTGTCTATATCCATAGAATTTTCTTCTGTCAAAGCATTCTGCGGCCACAGAAACTTCCCGTCCGAAGCTAAATCATATTTATAGTCTTCATTGAGTAAAGTGAATGATTTTCTTCTAAATAACTTTTCATACTCCTCAGGAATTTCTAAATCCATCTGTTCATTGAACCCTGCTTTCCCGAAATATTCAGATTTAACTAAATCGCTAGATTCCAGAGTTGGGTGCTCACCGGATGCTATCCTTCTTAGGAAATTATGTAAGTCTATGTGGTCATGGATCCCATCTTCAACCTCAATATCTACATCTTTATTCGAGTATATGTAAAGGGGGACATGAATTAACTCTTTGAAGGTCCCAAAATGATGGTCAATCAATTTCACGCCCTGCTTCTCGTATTCGCCAATTAATTCCCCATGGTCTCCAACAACTACAAAAAGAGTATCTTCGGGAGCCTGAAGGTAAAAATCTTCAAGTAGCGAATCTAGGTACCTAATTGAGGCGTTATATGCTTTCTCCCTATCTAAAAATAAATTTTCACTCGTAACGTCACTGTCTACATACTCAGTTAAATTGTCAAAATCCATAATTTTTTCGACATAACCATCATCTAATTCAGGCAAGAAAATCTGTCTCTGTTCTTCTTCGAAAGTATATTTTGAATGAACCGGCATCAAATTAACGAAGAGAAATACATTTTCACTTCTATTCAAAAAATTCAAAGATTTCTGGATGGTCAGTCGGGACTTTGTGGCGTTATACTTCTCTTCTAGCCTAGGATCTATATAGTCCTTTAGAGCCTTTAGAGAAATTAAATCTCTATTTCTAGTTAGCAACTTAACAAAATCTGAGTATTTATCAAATGTGTCTTCGTAAACTCCATCTTTTTCCCAAATTTTATTCCAGGACTTTGCTCCGTGACTCCATTTAAGAGATCCTCCAAATTTATCAAATTCTTCCCCAAACCCTAATTCTGGATCAACCAAACCGTTCTCTGAAATTCCCACGGTAACATAATCGTTCTCCTTAAAACACCCTACCAACTCATTAGAACTACTAAAATAAGTGTTTTCTGTCGTAGCGCCGTGCTCTGACGGAAGTTGTCCTGAAAAAAGAGTAGCATGTGCAGGAACCGTCCAAGGGGAGTTAGAATAGTATCCTTCTATTGAATTCCTCTCGCTCAGAAACATCGTTGTATCTTTATCATAACCGTAAGAAGGAAGATTCTTAGCCCTCAATGTATCGGCTACAACCAATACGATGTTCTCAAAACTCATCAATTCTTCCTCTCCATAAACTTACTAGCCTTCATAAGGGCGTCAGGTTTTCCTGCATCCGTCCAAAACTGGTCAAGTGTTTCATAGGTTAGCTCCCCTTGATCCAGATACCAGTTTAGTATGTCTGTAACCTCATATTCCCCCCGGTCACTTGGCTCCATCTCATTTTTAATGAAATCAAATAGGCTGTTTTGATCGTCATTATAGAATCCGTAACACCCTGTAATAGCATAAGGAGAGTGAGGACTATTCGGTTTCTCCTCTATATCTACGATCTTGTCGCCGTCAATTTTTGGATTGCCGAATCTTTCCGGATCATCCACATTTTTGAGAAAAATCTGTGATCTATAATCACTTTCTTCGAAGGATTTAATCTGCTTTGTAAGGCCCTCACCATAAATATTGTCCCCAAGAATTACGATAAATTTTTCATCTTCTTCAATAAAGTCTTCAGCAAGTCCTATCGCGTGAGCAATCCCTTTAGGTTCTTTTTGTAATTTATATGTGATGTCGCCATCGAATTCGAAGTCTAGCTGTTTTCCTTTTCTCTTTGTGGGTATTTCGGAGCCATCCCCTAGCAATTCCAGAAAATCCCCTGCATGGCCTTCTCCAGAAATAATCAATACATCATCTATCCCGGCTTTCCCAAGCAAGTCTAGAGGATAATATATCATGGGTCTATCATAGACTGGTAACAGATGTTTATTTGTCACTTTTGTCGAAGGCATGAGCCTAGATCCTGTTCCACCTGCTAGAATTACTCCTTTCACAAATATATTTGACCTATCATAACTAATAAGTCTTATACTACCCCAGATACTCTTCTTCAATCACTCTTACTTCAGGGATCGGTACTATAAATTTTCCACCATTTCTAAGGAACTCTTCTTCCTTCCTTATAATTTCTTCTGCATAGTTCCAAGCTAGCAGAAGTGCATAGTCTGGGCGGTCCTCCCTAAACTCCTCAGGAGATTTCACTGGTATTCGTGTTCCTGGAGTGTACTTCCCCTGCTTAATAGGGATGTTATCTGATATGTAGCTAATCTCATCATTACCTATATCACAGAAATTCAGCAGAGTATTTCCCTTAGCTGCTGCCCCGTAGCCTACTACTTTCTCACCTTGAGAATTAAGTTCCTGTATTAGCTCATTGAGATCTCTCTTTATCTCTTTGACATCTCTTGCAAATTCCCTATACTTCTCTATACTATCAAATCCTTGCTTTCTCTCGAATGATAAGAGTTCCTGAACCCGGTCAGACGGCTCTTCATCCTCTGCACTTACCGTAACCCTAATACTTCCTCCATGTATTGATATTCTTTCAGCATCAGTAATTTTGAGCCCGAAAGACTCAAAAAATGGCTTCAAAGGAGTCAAAGAATGATAATAGTGGTGCTCATGGTAAATTGTATCGAATTCTTTATTTTTTACTAGATCGGGAAGATACGCATTCTCAAAAACAAATTTGCCTCCACCTTCTAAAAGGACTTTAACCCCCTCAACAAATTCATCTAAATCAGGCACGTGAGCAAAAACATTTGTTGCCATCACAACGTCAGGATATCCTTCCTCATCGACTACTTTTCGAGCTGTTTCTCTATCAAAGTATTCATTTAAGGTCCTTACATCCTTCTCCTCAGCTTTCAAAGCAATATTACTGGCAGGCTCAATGCCAAGGACATCTGAACCTCTATCCTGGAAAAATTCCAATAGAGAGCCATCATTACTACCTATATCAACCACAAATGAGTTCTCCTGATCTTCTATTATTTTTTCACAAACTTTATCAGTCAAATCTTCCAGATGAGATAGCATAGTTTCTGAATTAGACGTAAGGTAAACATAGTCGTCGAAAAGTTCTTCCGAAGAAATTCTAGGCAGTACACCAACATGATTACAGCTCTTACAGAAGTAAACATCTAGTGGATAGAAATCCTCAGAGCTATAAACTTCTTCTCTTTCTAGAAATTCATTTGCAGGAGGCATAGGGCCTAGAGAAAGAAAAACCTCTAATTCATCACTCTCACAGAGTTTGCAGGAAAAAGTGTCATTAACTAAAGCTTGTAAATCTTCATTAAACATATTATCAATCCTCACCACTATTCACTTCAAAGTTTTGAAAGGCCTCCGAAAGAGTCAATAAAGGCGTTTCAAAAGCCCTGCCAGATTTCTGAAGCGACAACGAAGAGTTTTTTGGTCTTTCAGCGATCCAGTCGAGATTCTTCATTTTTTCTCTCTTAATATCCCCATCAACATCCAATTCTTGTTTCATAATCTGTACTGCTTCATACCTACTGACCTTAGAAGCTCCAGCAACATTAAAAGTACCAAATATATTTTTTTCGGACGCCTCCTTGATAAACTCAGCTAAATTAGACGCATAAGTAGGATTAACTATCTGATCGTCAATCACTTCTAGCTCCCCCTCATTTTTAAGTTTAGTTCTAGCCCATTCAAAGAAATTACTGAAATTCTCCTTGAAAACCACAGAGGTTCTCATAATCGTATGTTTTTCTAATTCAGAGACTCTCTTTTCGGCTTTGACCTTTGTTTCGGCATAAATATTTGAGGGATTTAGTTCATCCATCTCAGTATAGTCTCCTTTATTCCCTCCGAACACGTTATCGGTTGAGATAAAAATAAGGTGAGCGTCTACATTCTTCGCAGCCTCTACTATGTTCTCGGTTCCTTTTACATTTACTCTCCTTGCTTCTTTTGGATTATTTTCCACATAATCCAAATCGGTTATAGCTGCACAGTGTACTATTACGTCAGGACCCTCTTCCTCAATTTTAGCGATAACTTCCTGATCTGAAATATCTTGCTCAATATCCGAGTTATAACGATCCAGGCCTACAGCCTCATCTACTTTTTCTTTCACTGAGCTTCCTACCTGGCCTTTTGAACCTGTGATGAGGTACTTCATATGAAACTAATTTAACTCTGTCAAGTTAAAAATCAGTTGTATGAATGGCAAAAATATCTTGATTACAGGCGGCGCAGGGTTTATAGGCTCCAATTTTATAGAGTTCCTCTCAGAAAAATATGAAAACATCGATATCACTGTAGTGGACAAACTCACTTATGCCGCCGATAAGTCGCGTCTAAATCCTTATTTAGATGAAATAACTTTTGTAGAGGCAGATATCTCTGATGCAGAGAGAATGGAGAAAGTTTTCTCAAAAGAGAGTCCTGATTTTGTAGTCAATTTCGCAGCTGAATCACATGTAGATAGAAGTATAGAGTCAGGCAAGCCATTCATGAGATCAAATGTTGAGGGCGCCTACACACTTATGGATGTTGCAAAAGAGCATGAGTTAGAGAAGTTCATTCAGATATCCACAGATGAAGTATA
>JBDGSL010000014.1:0-2778 GCA_042217555.1 Candidatus Nanohalobium sp.
GGGTTGGATCTCACTAATCCATTTCCGTGTTTGCTAAAATTGTTGGATATTCTCTTTGAGGCTTTCCATGTTTGAGGATATTTTTTCTACATCTTTTTTCAGGTTCTTTTTCTCTTCTCGTAGATCCGAGATATCTTTCTTTAGACCCTTTTTTCTCTCTTTTAATTCAGTGGCTTTCTCATCTAATTTCTTCACTTTCTTCTTGAGTTTCTTGCCCTTAGTCTTAATATCCTTGATTTTCTGCCTTTCGTTTTCTTTTTGATCCTTTAATTCTTCAATCCTTGTCTTTAGTTTCTTTTTATTTTCTCTTAGATCTCTTAGTTCTTGTTCAGCTCTTTTCTTTTCTTCCTTGGCTTCTACAGCTTTGGCGATCTTTTCATCCATCTTGTTTACTTTCTCAATTAAGTCTCCTATTTCATCAGTATCTCCTGATTCTTCGATATTTTCTTCGTCTTCATCGGTTTTCTGTATTATTTCTTCCGTTTCTTCTTCGATTTCTTCTGTTTCAGTGGATTGATCGGAGTCTAGGGTTTCATATTCCTGTTCGTCTTCTAATTCTTCATCCTCATCTTCTATTTCGAAGTCTTCGATTTCAATATCTTCGACATCTACATCGTCTTCTTCACTCTGTATTTCTTCTTCGACATCTCCTGCTGACTGATCTGTAGTAGCTTCCGTGTTAGTTGTTTCTTCATCGGGCTCTGAGTTTTCTCCAGCTTCTTCCAAATCTTGTTTCTTCTGCTCTTCATCTGATTCTTCTCCTTGGTCGTCAGATTTCGTTTCGTCTTCTGTTTGGTCTTCAGTGCTTGAGGATGTTTCGGAGCTTTCTTTTTTTGGTTCTGATTCCTGTGAATTTTCATTCTGTTGATTATTTTCTACCTCAGTATCTTCTCCGGATTCTTGTGTTTCTTCGTCCTGCTGTGATTCTTCTGATTCTTTTTCTGCCTGCTCTATCTCTTCTTGGGTATGTTCTTTTTCCTCGTGTAGCTCTAGGCCTTTCTTCGAACTCATCTTCTCATTGCAGACAGGACATATATACGCCATGGTGAATTTTTGTTATAGTTTATTGAAAAAAGTTAGTTGAACTCAAACTGTTCTTCAAGTGTCTCAAGTAGGAAAGGTTCTTCGTCCTCTAAAGTGTCTCTGTGCTCCCTCAGTTTGTGTCTTAGCAGGCTCTTGTGTAGGGCAAACTTTTCCCCACAGTATTCACATTTCTCAAGCTCATCGGAATGAACATCCTTTTTATGTTCCTGTAAGGCCCTTGATGATCTGAATCTCTGTGTACACATATCACATCTATAGACCTGTACATCCTCTTTTTCTATCTTTCCTCCCTGCACTAGTTCAACCGCTTTGGCCTTTAGATACTGGAAGATACCTTTTTCTCCTTCCTCTACCTCTATGTGGAAAAGAGAGTCTTCAACGACCGATAGCCTGTCTTTGATAGATACAAAATCTTCCTGCATGTCTTCCTGTATTTCCTCTATTTTCTGCTTTTTTTCTACAGACTGAGATATCTCCTCCAGTTCCTGCCTGTTCTCTTTTATTTTGTGGTCAAGCTCTGCCATCTTCTCGTGAACCTCTATCAGTCTTTCACGGGTCTCATCACCCATCCCTGAGTCCAGTTCAGCGATCTGGTTCTCTAATTCCTGAATTCTGCTATCATCTACACCTTTTCCTATACCTGAGTTGCTGTTAATATCCTTTTTGAGGTTCTCAACTTTTTTCTCCAGTTTACCTACTTCATCTAGCTTCCCGGTGATCTCGTCAAGTTCTTTCTCAGTGACGAAGCTGGCGTTTTCGTAATCCTCTATATCCTCCACCGCTGATTCTACGGCAGGCATAACAGCATCTATCTCATCTGTTCTATCCGCCATTTCACTCTTCAGCTCTTCGAACTCCTGTTTCTCAGGCAGATCATTTACCTTGACCTGTACATCATCAAACACTTTTCTGAGCTCGTGGAATCTCTCATCAAGGTCCTGTTGCTGCTCGTCTATCTTCTCTATTTCTGAGACCTTTTCCTGCATCTCAAGGAACATATCCTCTACTTTGTTGGCCTGAGCATCCATCTCCTGTTCTTTCTGCTTAGCCTTTTGCAGATCCTGTCTTACCTCGCTTTTCATCTCTTTAATCTGGTCGAGGCCTTTGAAGTCGTTAACAGTATCTCTGAGGTCCGAAAGATTCTCTCTCAGGTCTTTTACCTGGCTTCTGGTCTGATCTATCTGGTTGTTGGCCTGCTCCAGTTTTGCATCTCTCTCTTCTATCTTCTTACTCATCTCCTGAGGATCAATTTTTTCAACCAAGTCGAGAGCTTTCTCTGCCTTCGACTCAATCTTACCTATCTCTTTTTCGTTTTGTCTGGCGTTCTCTTTTGTGCTTCCTAGCCTATCTGAGAAAGTGTCTATTCGTTCATTATAAGAGTTGATTCGTTCCTCAAGGCCTTTGACTTTGGTATCTGTCTTCTGATTGCTGTTTTTCAGGCTGCGTACTTCTTTCTTTAGCTCCTTTACTTCTTTGATCAACTCTTCGTCCGATGAATCGCTTTTTACCGGTTTATCGAGATCTGCTCCTTCATCATCAGAATCGGAGTCAGAATCCCCGGAATCACCATTTGAGTGAGCCTTGTTCTTATGGACCTTCAGACCTCTCTCAGAGTCAAACTCCTGTCCACACTCTGAGCATTCCAGAGATTCTTTTTCCTCTTCCGTAAGCAGATCCATAGAAATTTATTGCAACTGGTTAAATAACATTTTTGGGATGCGAT
The DNA here is from genome assembly GCA_042217555.1 of Candidatus Nanohalobium sp. Classification (GTDB taxonomy): domain Archaea; phylum Nanohalarchaeota; class Nanosalinia; order Nanosalinales; family Nanosalinaceae; genus Nanohalobium. The sequence continues at coordinate 2,768 of JBDGSL010000014.1, forward strand.
CTGCTTTTCAT
>JBDGSL010000014.1:2878-6352 GCA_042217555.1 Candidatus Nanohalobium sp.
CATCCCTGTTCCGGTATCTGCCTTGGTTACTCCCTGAGTAATGTTGTTTCCATACTTTCTCTCTATCCTGTCCAGGTCTCCTTCGTACTCCGTACGCATCTGGATCTGTGTGCCTATGTTTGCTCTTACCTCTTCGGGGAAGTCATCGATTACCTGTGAGATCATCAGCATCCCGGTACCCCATTTACGGAACTCTCTGGCACCTCTCTCAAGCATCTTCACTCCCCTGCCGGTTCCGCCGAATTTTTCAAGTACTCTGTGGGCCTCGTCGTACACTATTAGTGTTTTCAATTCGTCCTTTTCCTCAGGGTTGTAGTCGAAAATCTGTTGGATTGTATCTGATAGATACTCTTCAAGCTCTGCGTTTTCCAGCTTATGCATCGAGAATACATGGATGCTGCCTTCATCGCCTTCAGGCCGCATTATATCTGTAATATCAATCGTGTCTTGATCCGCATCAACAGCTCTGATATTACCCTGGTAGCTCCTTGCATCGCTTTCTTTCATTCCGAAATCGTCGTAGAAGGCGAAGAACTCATCATTCTCGTTCTTGTCAAGATATCCTGACCACTGACCTGTTGGATCAAGGACTATCACGTTGACACCTTGCTCGAGAGCCTCCTCAACGATCACCTGTGCTGCTACGGACTTACCGGCCCCCGTGGCTCCAGCTGTCAGACAGTGCGTCATCAGGTCGTTAAGATCTATGAATGCTCTCGTCCCTATCTCAGATAGCTCTCCAACAAATGCTGTTCTTCCTGCTTCTGATGGTATTGCATCGTTGTCAACCTGCTCCTCGAACCGGCTTCTTTTCGCTTCAAGCTTCTTCTTCCGGTAGTACCAGTAACCTCCTCCAGACCCTGCAGCTATCAATAATAACAGTATTCCGAGCCAGTAAACATTTGCCAGGCCAAGAGTTTGTCGCTGCCAGAAAGGCCTCTGAACCTCTACCTGGCCCACAGCTGTTGCACTTCTGTTACCCGGGATATTCGAGTACTCAACAGTTGCTCTTGCCTCATAGGTTCCTAGATCTGTGCCTTTCGGTATTTCCAGGCTTACTACTTTGTCCAAGGTGGTCTGGACTGCATAAGTGTGAGTCTCCTTTGCAATAACTTCGTCATCGGTGATATCAACAATTGAAATAGTTGTCTCTGCGTCCACTGCTCTAGTGAATCCTTGGTTGCTGAATGAAAGTTTTATCCTTGCTGTTTTGCCTGGTCTGAAGCTGTCTACTGTAGGTTGAAGGGAGACGTCTAGAAGTCTCTTGTCAGCACCTACAATATCTATATTTACAGGGATTGATCTATCTGAACTATCTCCCTTGACCTGTATGAAGCCACTGAACTCTTTCAGTTTACTTTTGTTTGAGGCATCCACAGTTATCTTTACAGTCCGGAACTCTCCTGACTTTAGATCGAAGCTTTTGTTGAAAGACAGCATTTCCCTGATGTTTCGGGTCGCCTCCAATGAAATATTAACTGATTTATCTTTTGGATTTTGTATTGAGATCGCTGTGGACTTCTTCTGTCCAGGCTGAATATTTACTGAGATTTTGCTGTTTCCTATAGCTAGCTTATCTTCTGACTTGTTGAGCTGCGATGCAAGCTGTCCTAGACCGCCTCCCCCGCTCGAACCTGAGCCACCGCCTCCTGATCCAGATCCTGAACCAGTACTACCTCCTCCAGAAGATCCTCCGCCACTTCCCAAGTTCTGAGTATTTGAAGCTACCTGCTGCAGAAGAGAGTCAAGGTTTGAAAGGTCAGAAAAATTTCCTAACTCACCAGTAAGGTTAACATTCAAATTGTTGCTCTGGGAAGAAGACTCATCCTCTACTAAAATATAGGATGAGAATCCAGATATATTATTTATATACAGGTTCCTTGTCTTTGCGTTGATGAAGGTGTTGTTCTTGCTGATCGTTTCATAGCTAGACTGGCATGGCCTAGCCTTTGAAATATTGTATTCCTCACACTTCATGACCTGGAGATTACCCTGATAATCAATCCGGTCAATATAATCTGAGTAGTCAAAAGATAGTTCCCCTGAAACATTATCAAATGTCTTCGAAACCAGTGCGAAACCTGACAGGTACTGCTTGTCCACATTCAACCGGTTTTCATTTATCCTAGCATCAAACTTAGGTGGGCTCCTGTTGATCCTGCCTGCGCTTAAAGACTCTAAACTGGCAATTTTGTCTTTCGTAAACTGTACCTCCACTTCACTGTATGTACCGCTTTTGATAGTCTCATTGTACCTCCCATTTTCCGGATCCACTTTTTCCGCAACATCTCCGCCCTCATCTATCAGTCTGATCTCAGTCGAGTTTGCTGGATCTGCAGCATCACCTGATACATTCAAAGGCTGGAAAACCCTGAAGTATTCGCTGCCGGATTCGCCAGTGTTTCCTGCTGAATCTGTCGCTTTGACCGTCACGTTATAGAGGCCTTTCCTAGTTGTTGCGTTAAACTCTCCTACCCATTTCTTTGATTGTGTTTCCGAAAGTCTTGTTGAGCCGACAGGGTCAAGCCTCAACTGGCTGCTGGAGCCGTCCGGCGTCAGAATATTCGCTGTAACATCTTCACCGATGATATCGCTCTTATCTTTTAATTTAACCTTTATCGTGGAGTTTTCACCTGATTTCACCGGCTCCGCTGTTAGATTCACGAATTTTGGAGGTGTTACATCCTTGTAATTTACTTCCTTACTAGCCGAAAGCTTTGACTTGAATGCCGAGGAGCTTACCTCGTATTTGAATGTATGATTGATTCCGTCTTCAATATCAGGCGCTTGGAAGTTGGCAGTCCAAAGTTTGGATGAGTTTGAGAAGGTTTCTTCGATGTCGTAGGTTGAATCACCGGAAAGGAGCTTTATATCCACGTTCTCTGAACTGTTGATAGCTTTGCCTTTCTGAGTGAGGTTGAAACTTGTCTCAATCTGATCTCCAGCAACTATATCTGTTGTCTTGTTCTGATTTTTGATTTCAAATCCGATATCTTGTGCGAATACAGTGAGATTAATTGGATCTTTCTGGTCGAGTGATCCTGAGCTTGGTACAGGTTTCACCTTATAAAGGTGCTCGCCAAGTTCGAGGGCGCTGGTATCCGACCTGGCTTTAACTGAGTCAGTGTTTCCTGGCGATATAGTTACTGAGTATTTGTTCAGTTTGCTTGAGCCGAAGTAGACTTCAGCTCCTGTATCGTTAGAACTGAATTCGAGCGTTACATCTGCATTTCCAATGTTCTTAGTCGTTATAGAAGTTATATTTACATCTCCCTGATTAACAGGTATGGCAGCAGATATGTTGTCCGGAGATGTCTTAATTGCCTTTTCTTCAGGTACTGTAACTACCGTGTCGTTCAGGTACTTGGTTCCTGAGTCGTAACTTATCTTGATATCCCGTGCTACTGTTTGTGGGGAAACATATTTGTCTACAGTTACATTATAAGCTACGGTTACTGTCTTCCCTGGACCTAG
>JBDGSL010000014.1:6452-10877 GCA_042217555.1 Candidatus Nanohalobium sp.
TCTTCAGAGGATCTATATTCTCAACTGAGTTCATAGTCACATTGAAACTGGCGTTCTTGCCTGGGGCTAGGTCGCCTGTCTCTAACTTAGAGTTTGAGAAGCTGAACTTTGATGGTGCATCAGTAGAGAAGCTTATATTGAGGTTCCTAGCCTTTACATTACCGCCTTTCACTTTTCCTGTGATGTATTCACTGTCACCGCTGGTAGCTGTTACGTTTTCAAGGGTTATGCTTGTACTATCCCTCGAAATATCGGGAGAAGCCGATTCCTTGACCTTGAAGTCGGTGCATTTTGAGGTAGTCTTCTGACCCGATGAGTCTTCTACAGTGAAACTTACACAGTAGTAGTCTGGCTCCTGGTTGTCGCTCGTGCCTTCATCAAATTCCTTTGTGGGTTTAAAGTTGAAGTCTACTTTTCCGCCGAACTTGATGTCCAGATTGGTTTTCTTTACAATCACCATCGTGTCATTGATGTTTTTCTTAATGGAGGCGTTGATAGGATCATTTTCGGTAAGGTAGGTCTGCTTGTTGTCTTCTACGGTTGCAGAAACAGTTACAGGATCTTCAACGCCTGTTGTAGACGGTTTAACTCCTAGATCTGTAAATTCTGCCTTCGGATCCTCTACAGTTCCGTTCAGCGGAAGAATTATTTTCCCGTTTCTTTTGATAAATTTGCTTTTCCCGTTGAAATTAGGATAGTCGCAAAGGTTGGTATCGCCAATTGGATAACGGCAGGTTATCGTAACATTAGCCCTGTATGTCTCTGCGGACGCAGTCGAGGCAACCTTGTAGTAAACCGGCATTATTTTGTCTGGGACCTTGTAAGTGTAATTCTGCTGGTTTTTGAGTCCTATGTCGGATTCTCTTACCTCCGTGCCTACCTCGGCTGTACCAACGTCTGACTTGTTGAAGTATATTCTTCTTTCACCGCTCTGTTCCCTGTTCGCAGTCCATTCGAGATCTCTGTTTCCATTGTTGTTTAGAGTGATATTGAAGAGTCTTTCAGCAGTTGTGCCTGTAGCCATTGTGCCCATCTGGATCGGATTGCTCATGTTGATCTCTCCACTAGGTATCTTGACATCTTTCTTAGTCGGTTTAAACGTCAAGTTAAACGTAGGTTTATTCGGCACTTCTACTGTTAGATTTGCGTCGTTGGTCGCTGTAGGATCATCAGAATCTGATTCAAGCAATACGCTATAGTTGCCTGGTGCGGTTCCATTAGGTATATCGACAGTCATGTTGAACAGGTTCAGTTTTTCGCCACTTCCCAAGTTACTCTTTGAAAGTCTATCCCCTGGATTCTGACGCGGCTTGTATATTTTAGTCCATGACTTTATCCGTGAGTCCGATAAGTTCCATGTGACACCATTCGCCGTGCTTGTACCGGTGTTCTTTAGTTCTAATTCGTTACTTGAGTTAAGTAGGCTTCCGGAGAATCCCTCATTTCTTGTAACGGACTTGTTGTTCTGCCAGAGAGGCCTCTTGTTCGGCTTAACCTCAATGGAGTAACCTACCGTTGAGTTTGTAGTTGTGCCATCGGATTCGTTGAACTTTGCCACTATACTCATTGAGTCGTAGGTTCCGAAGGGTGCTCCTGCCTTAATCCAGACCTCTCCCGTTGCTTGTTTCTTCTCCCCGGACGAAACATTGAATGTATGGTTCAGGCTAATCCACTTACCGCCGTTTACGGTAGGGAGATTAATTGAGAACACCTTGATGTTTCTGGCATCTGTATCACCGGTGTTAGTGATATTTACTGTAAATGTCTTGTTCTGTCCTTCCTCAGTTCCGACGTTGGTTGCCGGAACTACATCTGGGACTCCAAGACTGATGGAGGTAGTGTCCTTGATCTGGATCTTTGTGGAGTTGGAAGCCGTAATGTTGTCTTCATCTTCGGAGTTCACTTTAACTGTATAGTTTCCTGTCTGTGATGGTGATTGAAGAGTTACTGAATATTCTCCCGAACTGTTGGTGTCGACTATCTTGGTTTCTCCTGTGTATGGAAGTGTAATGTTTACTGATGCATTTACTCGTTGACCGGAAAGATTTTGTCTGACAGTGCCGTTTACAGTGAATTCTCTGTTCAGGCCTACGGTAGCATCTACTGGAGATGCAGATATGGTTCCATTAGTTACGTTGAAACTGATCATTGGCGATTCCAGCTCTCTTAACCCTTCAGTGTCTCTGACATGCAGATCAGCGGTGTAATTACCCTCCTTATCGAAGATTTCCGATGTGTTTTCTTTGAATCTCCAGTTCTGGCTGTACTTGGAAAAGTTCCTCTCGTAACTGTTTCCTCCAGGAGTAGCGATTACTGCCCACATCCTCTCGATGTCGTTCTTATGCGGATTCAGAGAGGCGTTCACCTGGAAAAGGTTCTTAGGGTCTACGGTTCTATCTCCGTTTTCAAGGTCTTCGACTGATTCGTTATTGAAGAGTAGACTCGAGGTTAAAGTGGTATTAGTGATGCCCTGTATACCTCTTTCATTTGTAGTGTAGTAGTCAATTACAGTTTTTCCAGAGAATTTAGGTACTGTGAAGTTAGTGGAGAAGTCTCCGGTCGAGTTAAGATCCACTTGGTCATAGTTGTTCTCTGCTAGCTTCTCTGTATAGTTTATTCTGGCGTCATAGATGCCGTTTTTACTGGAGAAGTTTACGTTATTGATTCCTGTGGAGAGATTCTCCAGATCAACCGTTTTTTTCTCGCCTTCAAGTATTCTGCCTGTGAAGTTGGCTTCAGGATTGGTGTCGCCATCCAGATCTATTTCCGGGTTTTCAGTAGCGTATCTCCTGACTAATTTTAGCTGCTTTATTTTCGCTGTATTGGTCACGTTACTGTCCATTTCAACTTTCAGGCTGTATTTTTGGGCGTCAGCCATCGAACCTGTTATCTGGTACCTTTTGGAACCGTCCTGAAGCTGTATTGTGTCCGAGGTGCCCCCCGCATTCGATCTAACCGTGACTCTTACAGGCTGACCTTTCTTCTCTATATCTGCTTCAAGCACAAGTGAACCTGTCTTAACCGTTTCCGAGAACGATTTCTTCCCTGTTATTATCTTTTGCTGCTCTGACTTGTCTCCAGCTAGATTTCTTAAATTGAAAGGAATTGCATCCCTGCTGTAGATCCTGAGTTCGTCTATCTTTCCTTTGAATCCATTGGAGTCGATATCAGATCTGTAACCTATGAAAGCCTTCTTCGAGGTAAGATCAGGAGTAGTTGTGATCGTTGTACTGGCAGAATCTCCTCCCTGTCCGGTGGAAACCGCGAAGCTGTCATCTCCCGTATTATAAACAAGGGATATCATCGTCCACTCATCCGCCTTCACGTTTCCGCTGGTGGTTTTTACACTGTAGTTCTGCCCGCTTACATTCGCCTCCGCGTAAACATTCCCGCCCTTCACGATCTGTAGAGTCAGCTTATCTTTGATTGCTAATACTGTGTAAGGATCTCCCGTACCTGTTCCAAGGTGGCCTGAGGAAGACGGAATCGACTCGGGCTTAACCCAGGCATTAATCGTGAAGCTTCCTTTCTTGGTGAAAGGAGATGTAGCATTAAAACCGTCGCTCCCGGATAACTTAACGGCCTCGGTACTAAGTATACCTTTCTTTCCGAACTCTGGGGTTCCTACCTTCTCAAAACTCCTTTTTTTCATCGAATCGTCTAACGGCGCGGAGTTATCGTCCATAGCGTAATATGATTCGAGCGCGGATCCTCCGAGATCCTGTGAAGGATAGCCTAGAGTCAAGGACTTGTTTGAGAGCGCACTGTCAATTTTCAAGCTGTGACTGGTTCCCGTTCTGCTCTGGTAGCTATCCCAGTCAGTTGAACTGTTCCAGACAAGTGTTTCATCGGTGCCGGAGTAGTCTCCATAGAAAGTTACCTGCGTATTTGCCGGTGAAAGTGATCCGTTCACTCTTACTTCTCCTGAACTTCCTGTAGAAACTGACTTGAATAGGATGCTCTCGTTTACAGAGTTTTTACCACGGATAGTATCGTTTAGAAGTACGTTAAGCTTTCCGGTGAAATCGCTCTTTGACTTTCCGCCGTTACCATCGCCCTTCACTAAGGTGGCATTACCGGTTATCTTTAGATTTTCTCCAGGATTCTTTTTCTTGGTGTGATCAGCCTTCAGTACTATATCACGGACTGTGAAGTTCGATTCCTCCAGTGTAGTATCCTCTACGTTTCCGCCGTAATCTCTAGCGCCGTAGTCGACTTTGTAAGTACCGTACTGTTCATTGAAGAAGTTCTGAACTGACTTATGTTTGCTCCAGGTAATTGTCGAATCTTTCCTTGCCTTGAAGTCTATTTCATCGAGCAGTGGAGACTTCGAGGCGTTAGCTGTACTGAAGTTGAACTGGAGCTTGAACTTCTTCGAGCTGTTCTTGAAGCCTTTGACGGATCTGATCTCGGTGCCATCGCTCA
>JBDGSL010000014.1:10977-25669 GCA_042217555.1 Candidatus Nanohalobium sp.
TTCTTCGAGCTGTTCTTGAAGCCTTTGACGGATCTGATCTCGGTGCCATCGCTCAAGTTGATTACTGTAGAGTTTTCTTCGAACGTACTGTCGGAGTTGTAGTCCGAGAACACCTGGATGCTGATCTCCTGGTTGTTCAGGTCGCCTTTGAAGTTGAGGAGCTTGAGTATATCTTTCACTTCTTTTTCGGTGGTTATGGTGCTGCTCTCGAAGGTGCCTTTCCGGCTGCCGATATCAGAGATTTTGGAGTTGGAGAGGCTTTTATTATGGACTCTGAGGTTGTCAATTTTTCCTGCGAAAGGTCTGTCATTGAATGTTCCGGAGTCTCCGATTATCGGATCTCTCTGGAACTTTGATATTTCCGAGTTGACGGTTGTTGTCTGTTCAATTTGCCCGTCTACATAGATGCTTAGGTGAGTGGTATTGTATCTTCCGGTGACTTGATGCCATTTTGAGTCATCTACTGAGGTACTGGAATTGACTGTAGTAGCAGTACCTCCACTTGCTATCTGTATAAGCGCCTTACCACTCGATGTTATGCGGAGTTCCGGATTGATATTTGCCTCATCATTTGAGGCTCTAGAGTAGATCGCCCCGGAGTCTGAGGTCTTTATCCAGGTCGTCAAGGTGAAGTTCGACGCCAGATTAACCGCCGACCGGTTGTCTATCCTGAGAGTGCCTCCCGCGAGTTCCGTGGCGTTGGTAGAGAAAACTCCGCTCTTAAGCCTGTTTACTGTGCCTGAGATAATTGCATCGTGGTTCCTGCCTGATGTGTCCTTCACCTTTCCGGAACCGGTCTCCATAGGGAACGAGAGGATCACATTATCTGAGTCTTCGGGTTCGTAACCGAGTCGAAGCCTGTCAGCATAGAGGTTTCCTAGAGTATCTCGATGAGTTAGATGAGATGTATCGCCGGAATCCCATTCGCTGGCTGAGTTAAGCCTCTTACCTAGGACGCCTTTGGCATTAAGTTCTACCTGTTTAAGCGATCCATTAGGCAAAGTAACATTGGCATATACTTCTTTCACGAAGTCCAGGCTTTTCCGTGTCTTGACCGAGAAATCAACTTCCTGAGTAGGATTAATGAAACGAGTCTGCTCCAGATTCGAATCCTTGAAAAGTCTCAAACTTGGCGAGGTTGTCGAACTGTTCTCTACTCTAATTCTCGTTTTGATCGTCTTAATCCTTTCGTGCCTAATTCCTTCGCTATTTACTGTAGATATTTCTATGATCCTATCACCGGCGTTAAGAGGTGACTTGAAGTTCTCTATCTTAAACTCGCCGCTACTGTTTGTGGTTGTGGTCTTGGTCTGTATCTCGCCGAATTGATCTCTGTAAACTATCTTGATTTTTTCATTCGAGTAGTTTACGGCTTTGCTTCCGCCCGAACCATTTGGAATATATTTTACAGCTTGACCGGATACTGTGAAGTTTTCACCTGGATCAACTCTTACAGGGTAATCTCTAGTTAGGTTGAATCTTATACCTCTTATAGATACCTCGAATTTCTCTGATAGTTCTTTTCCGTTCAGTGAAGTGTTTATCCCGAGTGTGTAGTTTCCAAAGGCCTCTGTATCTTGAATTTCAGGTACTGAGAACTTGCTTCTGAAGAAGCCGTTTTCCGGATCGGGATTTACTGAATTATTCACTGTTGTTCCGTTGAAAATCAGCTCTACCTTGTTATAGGCTGATCCGTTTACTTTGATCTTTCCCCCTGAGTTCACTATGTAGTCATCTATTCCTGTCCAGGCCAGAGTTCTATTATTGATATTTTTTAAGTCATTGTCTTGAACTGTATCTGTTATTCCGTTCTCGTTCTTAGTTTCCAAAGTGAACCGTTTCAAACCAGGCGTCGGCTCCAAATTGTGGAAAACCGAGAATCCTCCTGTACTATTTGTGATTATATCTGTGCTGTTCAGAGTACTTGACTGGTTCAAGTAACTGAAGGTTAGGGTCTCGCCAGCATAATCAACTTTTTTGGCTCCTCCGGATCCATCCTCTTTGATTATGTCAGTAAAGTTAGAGAACTGCAGGTCTTCTCCGGGCTTCAAAAGGAAATCCGGCTTGTTATCTATCTCGATTTCCCTGTAGGAGATATTGAATTTTTCGGTCCTATTCTTTCCGTTAAGCTTTGTTTTAACTGTGATAGTGTAGTTTCCGAGTTTAGACTTATTCTGTATCTGAAGTGATTTCAGAGAGTAGCTGAAGTAACCATTAGAGTTCGGATTCACCTTTGCTCTGAATTCTTTTCGCCCTGATTGGTTTTCCAGATAGATATAAACAGGACTATAAGCTGTTCCGTTTACTTGGATGTATTGACCAGGATCTACTATCGAGTCATTCAGCTTCATCCATGAAATATTCTTCCTGTCGAAACCTTCTATCCCTCCGGAATTCTCAGCTTTCGTGGTGTAATATTTTCTTCCTTTCGTGGTTGGAACTGTTTCAGTAAGTTTGAAGCCTCCTGTGCTGTTAGTGGTCAAAGTGGTGGAGCTGAGATCGTTGTTTCCGCTTGAAAGGTTGAAAAAGAAGTTCTCGTTCGAGAAATCTACTTTCTTCGATCCTCCTGAACCGTCTTCCTTAACCTTCTGTATTAATCCTTCAGCTGTGAACTGTTCTCCGGGCTTTAGTATGTAATCTGAGGATTGGTCAATTTTCAGTGTCCTGTGAGATATCTGGAAGGTCTCTGTAATCGTATTGCCTGAAATGGTTGAGGAAACCTCCATTGTGTAGTTGCCGAAGTTTTTCGTCTCGTTAATGTCCATTCCTTCAACTGTGAGGTTGTAAAAACCATCTGAGGCTCTGGGTTCTGTTTCACCTACTTTAGTACCGTTGATCTTTACTGTTACATTTGAAGAAGCGGTACCGTTTACCTTCATAGGGCCATTAGGATTAATTATGGTGTCATTGACATTTGCCGAGAAGGCGATCTGACTTCTGATAGTTCCGTCTGTAGAGTGTTCATCTCTATGTCCAGAGTCCTGTTTGTTTGTATTTTTAGCAAAACCTTCAGATGAGTTGACATTTCCTATACCTCTTTCTGCTGTAACAGTCCAGTTTTTTTCTGCTATTGAGTATTCATAATAGATCCTTCCACCGCCTCCTCCTCCCGAAACACCGCTTGATCCGGTGTTGGCGTCATCTCCGTCTAACCATTCTGAGTAACTTCCGCCGTCAGCTCTTATAGTTCCTGATCCGAATATTCCGCCAGCAGAAATCAGGATAGATCCTCCTGACCCTGCTCCCATCGGATAACCGTTGTTGGAAGTCCCTCCGGCATCTAATCCATTAGAAAGCACATATCCTGAGATATTGATCTTGTTACTTCCTACGAGTTTGATTCTTCCTCCTCCAGACCCCATCAGAATATCGTAAGGGTTGTTTTTTCTGTATTCTTTACCAGTTGAGATCCATCTATCGCCGTCAACGGGATCATCATCAGGATCATCGGTATCGCCATCTCCATACGTAGCGTTGTTAATTAGACGTTGAAGATCCGAGCCATTAGGGTAATTCGAGGCCATTCCATGACCTCTCGTACTCTCTATGCCAACTATCGTCTCAGGTCCGGATGATCCTTCTGCTCCCCCGCCTGATCCAAAGCTAGTAGGATTTTCAGGATTCCCATAAGTCTCGTTGTTTACGGAGCCACGGCCACCACCGGTAGCAGTGTATGAAACACTTGAGTCAACGTAACTGCCTCCTTTACCTCCGTATCCAGCTCCTCCTGCACCTGTGTTCGAGTTTCCATCTCCTCCTGATCCGCCAGCGGGTCCTCCTCCAAGACAGTACCCATCAGGTGAGGTCCCGAATTTGCATGAAGAGCTTCCGGAGGCAGCGGCTTGCCATCCTAGACCGGTAGCATCTATAACACCGCCTTTCTCGACTTTGATATTGTAAGCTGAAATGTTGATGTTGGCGTGAACTGCTCCTCCCGCCTTCACTATGAAGTCTCCATTCGTCAGAGATATTTTTGCATCATTGGCGTTTGTCTGGTTAACATGATTGGTGTAAAGTCTTCCACCCGAATCTACTATGATATCCGTGTTGCTGTCGGTTACGACTTCGCTCGTTATGTCATGGGCGTTCGTTATAGTACATGTAGATTGACCTAGTCCTCCTGTGTCACAAGAAAATGCGGCGGCAGCATTGAAACTCATTGATGATATTGCTAATAGGAAAAAAATTATTCCAATCCGCTTATTCAACTACGAAACCACCTTATCCACAAGTTTTTATTTTCTTGGCACATTTATAGATGTTTAGTATAGCGGTCTCTTCGGTTTTGTAATAAGGGTTTTCTCTTATGGGTTCAGTTCTCATAGACACATCGGAATCCAATGGAGGCTCTGGAATCGGTCTTTTTTCGGTCTATCAACATGGAGAACAATCCGGCTTTCTCACCTGAAGGCCATGCTCCGCCTCTTCTGATGGCGAACTCTCCTTCCGAAGCAGAATAATAATAAGCATTTTGAATTCCAGAAGCCTTCTTATTACTCAAGTCTCTAGGCACTGCCTTCTTCTTGTTCCATGAATTTATCCATCCACTTCTGTCTGAAGGAAATTTGGAGGAAGATATATTCACGGTATTCGACACCCACTCCCATAAATTCCCTTTCATATCTTCCATATTGGTTGTAGTTTCCCATTCTTCAGGTCCTGTGCCTGTCAAACAGTATTTTTCGTTCCAATCCGCTTTTTCTGATATTCTGCAGCTCTGTTGTTGACTTCTATATGATGCTCCATCATCGGTATTGCCGTTAACGAAAGTCTCTGAAGTTCCGGGAGCAGCTCCGGTAGCAGCCTGCCATTGTTTGTTTGTAGGTAAGCTGTAGTTCTCTCCTAGTCTATTACAGGCTTTTGAAGCTTCCTCTTGACTTATGTCATTCCAGGGTTCGACTCCCTGCTGGCTATAGGGAATATTACTTTCTCCTTCACTTGTCGAATTGGCGTCTTTTCTTGAGGCCTCGTATTTGAAGATGTAGAAATCCTCGATTCGCTCTGAACTAATCTCTACCCATTTGCCGCCTCTTTCCGGGTGTTCGGCTTTTAGAGTTCTATTTTCTGTTGAATTGTCCTTTTTTCCGGGACTGGTTGAGGTATTGGATCGATTCCCCTGGATTTCATTCATCTCTGTAGCGTTCTGATCGCTGGAACCTGTTCTTTCTGTTGTATTTTCGGTATCTCTAGATTCTACTGTGGTATTGTTATAGGATTTGGTTTTATTTGAACGGTTGTAACTTTCGATGTAACTTATGTCATATCTAGTTTTATTTTCAGCTCTTATTCTAATGTTTCTTCCATTCGAGATATTCAAGACGAGGCTGTGGTTTCCTCTGATCTTTGCCTCTGTCTTATTAATTATCTCAGAATTGTTTGAAACAAGTTTTACTGTGTGATTCTGGTTATTGACCAGTTTTAAACTGTTAGGAGATGTGATATTTCTGCTCAGGTTGTTGGTAAGATTCAGTACCATTGAGGTGGTCTCGTTCTCGCCTTTATATTCAGTACTTTCATTTTGAGTTTCTTTTCGAGTTTCAGTTCTAGTTGTTTGGTTCTCTGAACTTGTTCTATCAGGAATACGGGTTCTAATATATTTAGAGTATGTTTTATTCCTGGATTTAATTTCTAGAGATATGTTACCTCGAAGCCTTAATTCCAGATCTGAACTTTTGTTCAGAGATATGTTTTTACCTGTTATTCCGAGAATGCTCTCGGAAAATGTGATATTTATCGAACTTTTTTCCAGGTTTGAAAGTCTGAGGGCCTCTTCCGAACTTACATTGACTGTTTTGTTGTCTATCGATATTTCAGTGATGTTCAAGTTATCGAATGAATCAGAATAGACCGAACCAGCGTACTCATCTTTCTCCGAAGTTTTATTCCAGTCGATCGAGTTATACTCCTTTTCCAAATCTGATGTGTTTCCCATCTTGTAGAAATTGCCGGTCAAAAGGTTCTGATCTGATATCTGGGCAAGACCGAACAGTGCTCCAGAAAGTACACCGATCGCTATAACTGCCACAAAGAAACTTCTCACAACCAATATTTTGGTTGAAAATATTTATTATTCTAATTATGCCGCCCAGGAAAAGAAACTTAAAAGTTTGTTACCTTATGGTAAAAACATGGACTTGGTGGAGAACCTGGCTGTGGCAGAACTGCTTCTGGTAGTCTTCTTGATCACTACAGGTTTTGCAATGGGCTCCTTCACCACCTTAAACAGCATTCAGGGAACACAGGAAGAAACAAGTTATAACCTTTCCTGCCCGGATCCCGTAGTAAAGGTTGAAAAATCGGTCGAAAAACAAAGAGATGAGCTGAGAGCCAGTTCAGCGACAAATAATTACATACAGAACCCGGAAACACAGGTTTCATACACCAAGGAAGAGAAATCGCTTGAAATAGAAGTTGATGCTGTCTCTAGGCCTGAAGGCATGTCAATGAGACCTACAATCTTCACAGGCAACACTGTCCTTCTCGACAAATACGATGACGAGGAAATAGAAGCCGGTCAGATAATCAGATACAGATCAGAAAACGGAGGCTATATAATCCACCGAGTAAGAGCGAACTACCTTGGTACGGAAGGATATCTCCTGGTTAAAGGCGATAATACGGACTCCTCAGAAAGAGTGGAAAAGGAACAGGTAACCCACATTGTTGAGGGAGTCCTTTACACCTGAAATAATCACTTTCCTCTGATAGTTATTTTCTGAGTTACCGTTATCTTATCTCCATCCTTGAGAGTGGCGGAGGTGAAATTCCCTCCTGATATTAAGGATGTTTGGTCTGTACTGTAACTGGCAAAGTAAAGGCCTGTTGTATTGACTTTAATGCTGGAAGGATTTCCAGATCCTAGGTTAGCTGTAAATGTTTTCTTTAGAGTGTAGGCAGGGTTCGAATATGAGTATGTGTCCGCAAGAGCTCTACTCAGGTTCGCAGTGTGTATCTCTCCTGAGCCGCCACCTAGTTGTGTGAAGCTAGGGTTCACTCCTGTACCGTTGCCTAATGCAATCCAGGCAAAGTTCTTTGTAGTATTCTTAGTGTTTGCAGTCTCATTGAAAAGCTTCCCTGCTATATAATCCTCTCCCTGATTTGTCAGAGTGTTGTGGAACTGATCGATCTGTTCGCCGTTCTTGTAAATCGTTATCTGGTTGCTCCATTCAAGTCCCGAGTCCATGCCGTTACCTGAATTTCCTAGATTTCCTGCTGAGAAACCGACACCGGCTGCGATCACCAAAGTTAAAGCTAGAACAGGCGCATGATTGACCTCTCCTAGATATTTCCTCATGTTCATGTAATCACTAATTATTGTCCTTGTTTAAAAATCTATACGATGTTGCGGATAGGAACAGTACTATCCAGGGCATAAGCTTCGAGACAGGGTCGATGTTTAATCCAAGTACTCTGGTCTTCATATCAACTAAACCCATGTAATAACTCCTCTGGACGGTCGCTGATACTTTTGTGCAGAAGCCTACATTCTCCGTCGCCCCTTCCTGTGGCCGGGTGCCACAGTTACCGTAAGTTACATCAGAAGGTAGAGAATTGACTGCACCAATATACAACGGCAACAAAAGCAAAACCATAACCGGAATCAAACTCCTGAATCCAAGCCTCATAACACACGATTTAACTGCGATTAGTATAAAGCCTTTATTTGAGCGGGGCAAATCTACAAACTATGAAGAATTGGCCAGTCCAAAAATTTATTATTTTAATTTTGCTAGTGCTGTTTCTGGCAGCCAGTGGGTCGGCTAAAGTATACCTGCCTCAGACCTTTGGAAACGATTACCCATTAGTTTTTCACTGGGAACAGTCTGACTCTGTAGATGCTCATATCGCCTCGAGAACAGGTTCAAACTCATTCAGCGATGTTAGTAAGTTTGAGAAGCCTTACAGCATTGGTCCGCCCGGGGATTACGATGGAGATAATAAGATAGAGTATGCTGTCAGGTCACAGAATACAGATAATAATGGGAACTATCTCCGGTTTTATGATAGAAATGGAAATCAGGACTTTTCTCTGAATATCAAGCCAAAGTCAGGATCAATGCTGTCCTCGGGTTATTTAGATAAGGATGGAAAGACCGATTTACTCTTCCTGAATCAAAATGGTTACATGAGTGCGGTGGATTCTGATGGAGAGTCCAAAGAGTACACGATAAGTAGTTTCGGAGACCCTATAGATGTGGCGGACATCGATACTGATGGTGAAGAGGAGATAGTTTACTCTGATTCGAGCGCAAACGTAAAATATTACAATATCGGCTCTCAGACTTCTAATAACATCGATCCAGGCAACGACAAGGCAGACAGTTACTCGAATCTGGCGGATGTTGATAAGGATGGAAAGCTGGAATATGCCTACTCAACAGGTTCTTCCACTGTTTACACTGCAGATATAAATGGCCAAGATCAGCAAGTTGGAAGTCTCAGCTCTGCGAAGGTCACCCCGGAAGCAATTTACTACACGGGAACCCGGATGAAGTTTTTCGTCGCAGGCAACAGCAACAATGTAGAGGTGTGTACATTGAGTAACTGCAACGGCGCCAGCCGGAAGTCCTCGGGTGCGCGCTCCGTCATTCCGCCGATAACGAAAAAACCGGCGACCAATGCCTCCAACGGGAAGATCAAGCAGGGAAAGACGATTTCTGTCAAGTTCAATGTGACGGATTGGGAGGGATACTCTGATATCGAAAATGCAACCGCCAGAGCCAATTTCACCAACCCGGACGAATCAAACTACAAAGTCGTGAACGGTTCCGAGATAACCTCTTCTTCAGGTATACCAGGTTCCACAAGCAACGGGAACTTTGTACCGGACAACGGCACATCAAAAGCCTTCGAGGCAACCTACCGGATCCCACAGAATGCAAAGACAGGAACCTGGAACGTCACAGTCCGTGTCAAGGATGAAAAGATGACAGGTACGAAGAACTGGACTACTTTCCAAGTTGAGAAGGCCTTGGTGGAGAAGAATGTTTCGCAGAGTATTTCTATGGGTAGGAAGGATACTTCTAGGCAGACTTCTCTTGGTAAGTCTCAGGTTACCGGTTTGAGTTTTGCATCTACTGGTTTAACCGAGTCTTTTACGAATCGTTTGTTGAGTGAGTCGCTCGGTTTTTCTTCTGGAAAGGATAGGAATCAGAGTCTGGATAAGAATCTGGTTACGGGTATGGCTTTTTCCAGGTCCGGTTCGAATTTTAAATCTACATTCCCTGTTCTTTCCTCGAGTATTGTTACAGGTTCAACCGTATCTGATATCTACTCTACTGCTGTGAAGTTGACCTCGGATTTTGACCTTTCGGATTCTCCTTCAGGCACAGCAATCTTCTATGGTTCAGTCACTGAGACCTTCGGCCTTGATATTTCACAGGGCAAAGGCATCGTTCAGAGAGCACTTGAGTTGATCCTGGGAGTTTCACCAAGCGAAGGAAGGTCGACGGATGTGGATAGGTTGAGTAATACAAATCTAGATGTAGGTTCTTCGACACCCACCGGTCTCGCATTAGCCAGGTCATTTAATTCCGGATTAACATTTGCTCCACAGATACAGATTCAGCAAAATATACTGAGATTGTTTGGACTTGATGTCAGACTTGAATCCAGTCAGTTCAGAGACCAGAGTCTACAGAGATCGGAGAATAACACTATAACAGGTTCTTTCAGTTCATCCCGTTTTGTTTCAGTTGGCAGGCTTCTTTCAGAAACCTTTTCTCAATCTCTCGGTTTTTCAAGAACTGATAGTTTTTTCTTCAGGGATTCTACTCAAGGGATATCGGCTTCTGGAAGCTTTGAAGGTCTTACTGGAAGAACTCTAAGTTACACTATCGGAGTTGCCTCTGATCCTATAAGGTCAGGCGCAGAACTTACAAGGATGCTGTTTTCGGATCTTATCGCAGGTAATTCGGCCTCAAAAGGTTCAAGCTTTTTCAGAGGAAGCAATCAGAGTTTGAACGCTATGAGCGGCTTTTCCAGTACCGGGATGTTCTTCGGCTCTGCCACTCAGGCTCTGTCAATAGGCCAATCCTTTATGGGCTCACCCAATATTTTCAGATCCCTTACAGAGATGTTGGTCGTAGGTGATGGTCGGAACTCAAAGACCCTCTTCGGAAGAACTGAGGCCCAGGGAATTGATTCTTCCGCCCGGTTTTCAAGAAGTAATTCTGTTTCAAGAATATTCAATACAGGTATCTCGACTACACCAACTTTCCAGGTATTTGACGGAGTTATAGTTCTCTTAGACCAGATGATAGGAGTAGGTGGGCAGCAAGGCGATGTGATGGAAAGTTCTCGCAGTCAGGAAACTTCGATAGGTGCTTCCACAGGTATTTCTACAAGCCAGATGGTCTTCAGATCCTTCACCCAACCAATTGTAGCGAGTGCTGGCCCTCCTTTCTTGGACTTAGGGTTTATAGATAATTTAGTCAATGATGTAACCTGTAGAATTTTTGGCCAGGAATCCAGATTCTGTGAAAGTAGTGACGGCCAGAATAATCAAGGATCCAGCACTGGTGGAGCTTCAGGAAGTTCTGGCTCCAGTGGAGGAGGTATTGGAGGTATAGATACTGGAGCCAGCTCAAAGAATGAAAGCAAAAATGGTAAACCTTCTGGGAAAAAGGGAGATGAGAAAGTATCTAAAGACGAGAATAATCCAAGTGAAGATGTCAAGAGGATCGAGGCAAGTCTCAAACCACCTGAAGAAAGAAATAAGGTTGAAAAGATAGAAAAGAGCTTAGAAAACCTAGATAAAGGTCAGAAGGTAGTTGTAGAGACAACAGAGAATCCTGCCGAGAGTTCAAGTCAATCCTCTGGTAGCAGTATCGAAGAAGATGCGGACATGCTTGGGGTGGAGAAACTCAGTTTCGAGGCAGGCGAAGCTGAAAATCAAACAGAGTTAGAAGTCAAGACTGTCGAAAGCTCTGGAAAATTAAATCTAAGTACAGAGAATAATAAAATCTACGAGGCAACCCGTGTCTCGACAGAGATTGACACCGCCAACGCTACTCTGGTCTATGAAGTAGGGAAAGAATTTTTGTCCAGAAATAATGCTTCAAAAGACGAACTAGTTGTTTCAAGATGGGAAAACAGTACTAAAATCCAGGAACTATCTACAGAGATTGTAAATGAATCCTCAAATAATATTATTGTTAAAGCTTATTCGCCTAGAGGCTTCTGTACGTTCACAGTCGGACTTGAGCAGCAAACTATTGAAGAACTTGCAGGAGACTCAGATAAAATCCTGACTCTGCCAAAAATACCGGTTACGAATGCCTTGAAGCTACTCCTGTTTGTTTCAAGCCTCTACTTGCTGAGAAAACCTTTGATAGTCTACCTTTCCACCTTAGATATTCGGTTAAAGTACCTGGTAGAAAACGCCAGATATCGGCTTTTCAAGTACTACAGAAGGTTTATCTGGAAGAGGAGGTCTGATGTGGGTGTAGAAGAACTTGAGCTAACGGAGGATGTGAGTTCTCTCGAGAATCAGAAAGAAGCTTTGAAGTTCCGTAAGAATAAACTTCAGAAAGAAGTTGAAAGGAAAAAAGAGCTTAGAGACAAATACAGGAGAAGCCTATCCTTGCTCAGTGAAAAAGTTGAGAAATGGGAGGAAAAGCTTTAAAGTTAGAGCTTCTCATCCATTTCATCCGCCTGAGTTTCAAACTTGTTAATCAAGTTCTCTGTATCTGCAAGAGAGCTTTCCAGTGAATCTCTCTCATCCTTAAGCTCTGAAATTCTTTCTTGCTTGTTTTCAAGTTCGGATTCAAGCTCTCCCTCCTGCTGTTCCTCCTTTTTAACCTGGCTTTCAAGTTCGTCTATCTTATCTTTCTTCGTGTCAAGAGACTCTTCAAGGTCTTCCTTCTGGTCTCTCAGATGCCCCACTGTATCAGTTAGCTCCTCATTCCTGCTCTTTTCTTCTTCCAGTTTCTCTTCCAGTTCTTCCTTCTTAGCCTTCAAATCTTCTACCTTTGAAGCCTCCTCATCAAATTTCTGAATCAGTTCCTGTAGATCCTGAGCCTGCTTACTTGGATGTTTTTTACTTTCGTGGATGTGAAGAGCTTTTTCAGAGTCGAAAGTTTCCTGACATACCGTGCAAGTGTGGTTATCAGACATAAAAAGCATCTATACTACTTTAAATAAAATTGTCGGGGCTAATTTTTTAGCCTCTTCATCTCGTTTTCTATTGCCTCGACCTGTGACTCGATCTCTTGGATATCCAGTTTTTGCGACGATTCCAGGGAGTTATCGGCAGTTAATTCGGATTTGTTTATCTTGCCGATCCGGATCTCGTGTTCAATAAACTCCTCCATCTCTGTCAAAAGTTTTACAAGAGCCATGTTCGAATGAAGAAGCTTGTTTCTCTCCCTTTTCAACCTCTCTACTTTTCTATCAAGCTTTTCAAGTTTATCATTGAGGTTTTCTGTCATTGCATTAATCTGCTCTTGCCAGTCTTAGAGCTTTGAAATTCTGTTGTAGAGCCTGTTGATTTTTTCCCGCATTTCTTCTTTCTTTTCCTTGAACTTCCCTACTTCTTCGCTAATTTCTTCTTTTTCCTTCTTTAATTCTCTAATCTCCTCTCGTAAGTTCTCTGTGTCTTCTTCAAGTTTTTGTTTACGCTCCTTGAGTTCTTCTAATTCTCTCTCTTCTTCCTTTCTGAGCTGTTTATCTGAGTTAACCTGTTCCTCTATCTCTTCTTCTTTGTCTCTTAGTTCCTTCACCTTTTTCCTTAATTCCTTTCTTTTATTCTGGACCCTTAGCGATTCTTCGAGTGTTTCCTCGATCTCATCTATAACTTCGATCTTGTCATCCAGATCGTCTACGGATACTTCTTCCGTCTGAAGAAACTCTAAAACATCTTCGCGGCCAGCCAGTTTTTGTTCAGCTTCCAGTAGTTCTTTCTTATCGAAGCTGCTCTCTTCGAATTGATCTTTTATATTTTCAGGAGAGTCATCCAGAAACTGTCTGAGTTCTTTCCGTACTTCATCATGGGCTTCGGACTGATGCACATGAAGTCCTCTCTCAGAATCAAATTCTCTCCCACAGAATCGGCACTTCATAAATTTATACTCGTTTTACTTTTGAATTTAAAATGCCATGGCTGAATGCAAGTTCAGGTAAGGAGACTAAATATCTGCGTATAAGTTAATATTATGTTCAAGCAGCCTGTCACTCCTAATGACATTGGTACCTATTACGCCACTGAAAACGCCCAGCTACCCTCAATTAAGTGTCCAAGACGCGAATCAGTTACACCTCTTCAGAATCTTGCCTCAGATAGAAGCTGCGAGAATTGCAGTATGCGTATGGATCTAAAGCTGGTAGCGGGCAGCGAAGATTAGAAAGCTTCAGAGAGCATTTCATTTAACATTTGCTCTTCAAATTGAAAGTGGAGAAGAGTTTCAAACAATACTTAACTGAGTAGCTATGGACCCGCAGTACTGTCGTGTCGGTGTTCAATATACTCTCTCCACGCAGACCTTTATCCCAATACTTTCTTCTATATCAGCATTATTAATAGTACTTGTTATGGTCACGTGGAAACGGAAGATTCGGATGCCGGAAGAACAAGTTAGGATAACACTCCCGAAAAGATGGTTGGATGAACACGATCTCGGCGACAAGGACGAGATAGAAGTCGAGACTATGAAGCGAGAGTCAGCCCTGAAGATAACTATCCCTGAAAACGAGGATTGAGATATGTGGAAGAACTACTTCAGTCTATAGCCGAAAGCCCTGAGCAGACTATCGTAACGACACTCATAGTAGTCGTTGGCGTAATAATCTGATGAAGTTAGGCGCTGACCAGTTAGCACAGGACCTAGTGTCTATCTTCGGCCTTTTCCTTCTGGCCGGAACCGTCGGCACACTCTTCCTACTGGTAAAACTGATTCAGAAGCTATCGGGCGCAGGTCAAAAAGCTCGCGCCTGAGAACGATCATAAGAATCAATCTAGTTACTGCAAATCTGCAATTGATCCAAACTTAGAAGATATCTAAGAGGAGGGAAAAAGCTTTATTTTTACTTTTTATCCATTATTATCGCTGGTTTCCCGGGCTCAGATCTAGCTGCCTTTTCCTCAGAGGACTCAGCTTCTTTCTCAATTTCTATTTCTGCATCAAACTCGCTCTCCAAGTAGACTCTATGCTCTTCAAGCACTTTAACCTCTCTTTCTACCGAGTAAACCTCTTGCGGTATCTTTCCAGGCTCGTCAAGGTATTCCTGAAGGTAGCCCTTGATAGTGTCGGCCTTGTCTTTTCTGCCTTCGACAAGTCTGCCCATAGCTTCTCCAAAGTCTGGTCTTTTCTCTATTGCCTCTTTCATTCTTTTGAATAAGTCTCGCTTCCAGTCCTCTGCTATCACTATCTTGATTTTATTGAAGTCTTCGACTATATCTACTACTTCTCTTATATCTTCAACTGTCTGCTCGAAGAACTGTTCTTCTTGTTCTATCTCACGATCTCTCTTGTTCTGATCGGGTTCAGGCTCATTCCTCCGCCCTGTAGGTAGTAGACTGAGAACAGGTTCACGAGTAGTCCGCCGAATCCGATTGTTATTGTTGGAACTATTCCGATTTCGACAGGGTTGAGGAATCTCTGGTAGCTTTTCCAGAGGATGTATCCTGCCATCGGAATTAGTAATGCTCCGTTGAAGAATGCGGAGAGTGTTTCTATGCGGTGGAATCCGAAGT
>JBDGSL010000015.1:0-4057 GCA_042217555.1 Candidatus Nanohalobium sp.
TCCTTCAGTTCGTCGAGGCTCTTCATGCTTCACCGTTGCGAGAGAAATTTTTTATCACTAAAAAAGAGGAAGAGAAAAAGAAGGGAAGAATTGTTTTTATTTTTCCGGGAGTTCTTCGCTGAAGTAGTTCAGAAGGCTGAGGAATAGCGGTCCGAATACCGGTGCTACGATCAGTTGTGCTGCTGCTGTGCTGGCTGCCGGGTTGATTAACGCGGTTGCTCCGCTGACGGCCAGTAGTGCTACCAGGTAGACTGCTGTAACTGCTATACC
This sequence comes from Candidatus Nanohalobium sp., assembly GCA_042217555.1. Taxonomy (GTDB): domain Archaea; phylum Nanohalarchaeota; class Nanosalinia; order Nanosalinales; family Nanosalinaceae; genus Nanohalobium. The sequence goes on from JBDGSL010000015.1 coordinate 271, forward strand.
TGTTAGAAGGATGCTGATCTTGTTTCCTCTGGTTCTCTGAACGCTTTCGTCCAGTGCCTGGAACATTCTTCTGTTGTCGATCGCTATCAGTGGCTGTGCCAGGAGAAGAGTTACTGTAACGTACGCTGCTGCAGCTATCCCGAGTACTCCTCCTGCAAGCCCGAGAAGCAGATCTGTGACGCCTATCGAGGAGAGTGCGGAGAGCCCGCTTGTTGCTCCTGTAGCTCCTCCGAAGATGGACATTATTGCAGGTATTATGAATACTGCAGCTGCTGCGTAGGCGAAGACTGCTGTCACAACGTTGACTCCGGTTATCCGGATGATAGGCCAGACAAGATTATCTGTGAAGTTGTCTTTCTCCAGTTCTCCACTTCTGAACGATCTGAGTCCTCCGATAGTTACCACTATGCCTGCAAGTCCGACTATCACTGATCCCAGTCCGCCCAGCATCGTCAACAGGGAGCCTTCCAGACCTGTCAGGTACGTTGCACCCAGGTTCAGCAACTGGATCAGGAAGAATACCCCTACCAGCTTCTTGCCTACACCGGTTTTAAGACTTCCAAATGTGTTCTTAACGGCATCAGAAATATTTACTGCCATAAAACGTAGTTTGTAGCCCTGCCTTAAATCATAACCGGCCAAGGTCTGTGTCTGTTCAGGTAGTCAAAGGAAACCTGGTAAAAATTGAGGAGAGAAGAAGAGAGGAGGTGTGTTTCAAGAAGTGTCTTAGAACATGTTTCCAAGTCCTTCAGCTGCTTCTTCCTCGTCAGCTTCGTCCTCGTCAGCTTCGTCCTCGTCTTCTTCCTCTTCCTCAGCTTCCTCTTCTTCGTCAGCTGAATCGTCGGAAGAACCGCCGGAAGGTGCTGCTGCGCCGCCTGCAACTGCTGTCTCCATTGCTTCCTCGATGTCAACATCTTCAAGTGCTGCGACCAGTGCAGAAATCTCGCTGTCTTCGACGTCTAGACCTGCTGCGTCGACGATGTCCTGTAGGTTGTCCTCTGTGATTTCCTTGTCTGCCTCTGAAAGTGTCAGTGCTGCATAAACCAGTTCCATTATGTTGTCACCAATACATCCGAGAGTGAAAGGAACCCTTAAAAAACTCTCTTGCATAGATCATTACAGATGCCTCGACTGGAGTTTTCAGAACTGTCGGAAGAACACAGGGTCAGGCTTTCAGAATCAGGGGAACAGGAGTTATGGCACCGTGTCGATGAGTTCGGCGGCGTGAAGAGTTTAGCTGAGGCGTTTGATTACTCGCAGTCCAAGATTTACAACTGGAAAAGCAAGGATCTGGCCTTTCCCGTGGGTTTCGTCAGGAGGGTTATGGGGCAGAACAGTACTTCTGAGGTAAAAATGTTGAAAGGCCCGGGGTCGGGTGGTGGGATCAGGGAACCGGTTTTTCCAATGAGAATCTCCGGTGAACTACTGACACGGGCAAGTTATTCAGTCAAACTGAACTCTGAGGGAACGCCGTTTTACATGGCTTCTGAGCGATCTCTTGTGGAAAGATTCACTGAACTTCTTGGCGAACTGGGAGAAGTTGAGTACAGTATCTACTCAAGAAGTTCGCGTTTTGAGGTAAGGTATCCTAAGTTCCTTCACAGGATTTTCCTCAGTGTAGATTTTGAGGAAAATCTGGGTGCGCTAGTAGATGAGAAAGGAAAAATTCAGGAGGGAAAAATACTACTTGAAGACCGGGAGATACCTGTTGAAGATTTTGACGCCGACCTTTATTCCAGGGAGAAAAGCTTCGAGCTGGCACTTTTACGCGGCGACTCAGAGAAGATCGCAGAGATGATGGCGGAGGAATCAGAGAAGGTTAGAGAACTGGTTTCCCGTTGATATCATTCAGGTTTTCCTGGATGCCTCCTTACGGTAAAGCTGTTCGTACAGGTGTCGAGGATTCATTGCATCTCCAAAGTCAACTAGTTCATGTAGTTCTCTGAAATCGCTGTCGTACGTCAGTATTGCTGTTTCTCCCTCCAGTGCTCTTGCTACAAGCGCTATCTCTAGGTCTTCATCATTTTTGTCCCAGACATCAATGCTTTTTCCCTCTCTATCTTCTACTTCCAGAACTTTGGAGGCTGTTTCCTTACTCCATGTTTCAGTTTCTTTCTCCAGCAACTTCATAAATTCGTCCGTGTACTCTTTATCTCTCGTTACTTCCTGGACTACATCCCAGGTGTGACGAGGCACGTATACATCGGTGTCTGTTCTGAGAGCATAATCTATGACTTCTAGGACTTCTTCAAATCTGATCAATCCGTCACTGCTTTCCCTGTTAAGTCCTGAGGCTACATCCGCTACGGCACTATGGTCAACAACAAGGTTTGAAGGAATATCGTCATTACAGTCCACACATCTATACGGTGAAAACACTCCGTAGGATCGTTCCTGACTTTCCTTAACTATTTTATAGATCTCGTTGAGACTATCTCTACTGTAAGGTCCTCTAACATTACCTTCCGGAAACGGATCTTCTGTATTTTCCACTACGTAACAAACAGAAGGGTTGAGTGCTTAAAATTTTTACGCCTGTCGGAGGTCAAGAAAAGAAAGTTTGGTAGAAGAGGATTCTCGAAAATCGAAGATTTTCTGTGAATTCAAAGGCTTGCACCTTTTTTCTTCCAGAAGACCTGTGTCTTCGGAAGCCAGAAACTCTCCGAGTTTCGACTTACTCCTCTTCCTCTTCTTCTGAATCTTCTGAGCTGTCTTCTTCCTCTTCAGATTCAGGTTCTTCCTCTTCTTCCTGGAGGTCTTCCTTTGCTGCCTCGATGTCTGCTTCGGCTTCTACTGCTTCTGCTGCTGATGCCGCGTAGCTGATGGAGTCCTCGATGGTCTCTTCTTCAGGAAGGCCTTCGCTGACTGCGACGTTCTTCGCTTTCTGTGCTGCCTCGCTGACGATTGCACTCGCTGTTGTTTCGTTGATGATTCCTGCGTTGACTGCGAGGTTGAATCCGGCTGCTGCAGCGCTTTCGATGTCTTCTCTGTAGTTCTCGACGTCGATGTCTAGTTCTTCCGCTGTGAACAGGTCTCCTTCGTTGTATGCGACGTCCAGTGTCAGTCCTATTTCCAGTGGTTCGATTCCCATCTGGTTGAGGATTTCCGCGTCGTCTGCTGTGATTTCCTCTCCTTTCTCGACGATTACTCCTGCAGACTGGACGTGGATACTTCCGTCCTGTACCTGGACGTTGAGTCCTGCCTGCTGAAGCTTTCCAAGCATCGGACCGGGCCCGATTCCTGTGTCGCCCTCAGGGATTTCGATGTCATTCGGAGCTGTTTCTCCTCCTTCGGCTGCTGCAGAAGTCTTGTTCTCCTGGATCAACTGGTACAGCTGGAAAGGATCTTTCTCCGAGAACATGAAGGCTGGCTGGACGGCTTCGTTCTCGTTAAGCTGTTCGATTTCTTCTTTTTCAGCCTGATCGATCGCGATCTCCATCAGAGTCTTTCTGCTCATCTTGATATCTGCGAACTCCTTCATCTCCTTCTTCATCTGCTGAAGCTGCCTGGAAGGCAGGTTGTGCATGTCAAGGATGCCGATCACAGGGTAGTCCTCAATCTTTGTCTTGAATTCCTCGACTTTCTCTTCTTTCTGTTCCCGGGTCATCTGCTTTGGTACTGGCTGGACCATTATCTAAGCACCTCCAAACTTCTGAAAGTTTGATCATCAGAATGCATGGCTCTAGAGCCATGCCTTGCGTGTCGACTGAGCTTAACCAGTCGCATCAATTATCCACCTCCACTGTTGGACCCATGGTGGTTTTAACTAACACTGATTTCAGGTTGT
>JBDGSL010000016.1:0-6901 GCA_042217555.1 Candidatus Nanohalobium sp.
GTTTAGCCCTTCAGAGCCGGGTCCAGCTAAACATGTTTAGTTGCATTCTCAGGTGAAGAATTTTTCTTCCAACCCCCTACAACCTTTTATTCCAGAGAGAAGAAATAGGTAAAAATAGTAGTTTTAGGTGCTGACAGTCACGTCAGAATGCATCCCTGAGCCTGGCGAGCCGTGGAACTTGCAGTAAATCTGGTAACTGCCTCCTTCATTGAATCGGAGTGTCACTGAATCACTTCCCGAGATCGTCCTGTCGATTCCTGTCGTATCTAGAGTTACCGTATGTGAACCTTCCTGGTTGACAAACCGGATCACTGTGCCCGGCTCAACCGATAGGCTGGACTGTGAGAACTCGAAGTTTGTAGCCGGGATGGTTCTGTCAGGCGAGGCTCCTGAAACCACTTCTACAGAGGGCTGGGAATCGCCCCCAGAAGTCTGAGGTGGAGAATAATTAACCCGGACTGCTCCTTTTATAGTTGAACTCTTAATTCTGGAAATTAGCTCTTAATTTATGAAAGTTTGATTTTGACTTGTCTTAGTTTCTTCTTGGGACTGACTCGTGCCATGCTTGCAGCTAGTAATATCCCTAAGAATAGAGCTGCAGACCCCATTATTAAGGCTGGTTTCCACGGGCTTTTTCTCTCGTACTGGTACTCGTTGTAGGCGTCCGTGTATCCCGGTATATTTGCTACTTTTCCATCGCCTTCCCCGACTTTGATCTGTGCTTTCATCCCTTTCTGTGCGTGTTGCGGTAGCCCGCAGTGGATTTTGTAGGTTTCATCGTGTGCGGGTAGGATTAGTGTTCCTGTTTCTTTGCCGGGCCCTGTTACTTCCAGCGTGAACATCCCTTTTGGATAGAGGTTCCAAGGCAGTCCGTGGATCATCCACTGGTGTCTGACTGAGTCGTTGTTGACGAAGGTAACTGTCAGCTTGGTGCATTTTTTGAACTGGAGCGTTCTGTTGTCGTAGGTAAAAGCTTTACCGTTGAACTGTTCGGCGTATTCTCTTCCAGCGTGGATTGTAATATTTTTCCAGCCGCTGATAGAATCACATTTTGTAGGTAAGTCGTTCTTGTTCTCGCCCATAACCAGCGCTGTAGAAGAGGGAACGATAATCGAGAAGAGAAGGACGGTAATGAGTATTTTTCCTTTCATTCCTCAGGTTTCACCCAGGTCTGGTAGAGCCGGAAGCCTAGTATCAGACCGAGTATAAGTCCTGCTATACCGAAGCTAGCAAGTGTCTTATTAGATGCAGGCAGCTTCCTGACTTCCCCGAACAGGCCGGTGGGATCGTAGCTGTTCCAGACGGGAACCTCCCGCTCGTAGTATTCTTCAGTGAAGTAAGGCTTCCATGATACACCCTGGAGCTCCGGTTTTCCGTTGGCCTGTAGGTAGGATTTGTAGGTGATGGTGGAGAGGTCTCCTCCTGGTGCTATCCCGTCGGTTGTTATGGCGTCTTCCTTGTGGTTGTGCATCAGCCAGACCCCGCTTCCGTAGGAGTTCAGGCCGTCATTAGTGGTATTGATTGTGAGGTCCAGTCTCTGGAACGAACCTATCTTGAACACATCTCTCTGGATAGGATGCTGGGTCTTGATACCGTCCTTGTGGGTTATCTTCGGCTTATGCCCGTGAGCGTGTAAGTCTATGTCCTGTTTGCCGGTGTTTATTATGCGGAGCTTTACCTTCTGGTTAGGCTCTACTATTATCTGTGATTCTCTTTCCGTGAATGGGAAGGATTTGCCGTTGAGAAGGAAGTATTCGGGTACTCTTTCCGTTATATCGTATCCCCGGTTTATCATCTTGGAAACAACGCGAGGATCATTGGATACGTTGAGGATTTCGTGGAGATCCTTGTCAACGTCCTGGTATATGTAGTCGTATTCCTGGGCGAACTTGTCTGAAATTGGTTCGGAAGGGTTTCTGACTTTTCCTCCTCCGATGTTGAAGGTCTGTAATGTGTTGTTTTCTGCCTGTTTCGATACTACGAACATGCCGTTTAACCCCATCAGTACGTGGCTCTGTGGCTGGACGTGACAGTGGTAGGCCATGGTTCCTGCTGTGCGAGGTTTGAAGTTGTAGGTGTGTGATTCTCCCGGCATTACGGGCTTCTCCGAGGTCTGTGGAACACCGTCGTTTCCTTCCCCCTGCGAGTCGTTGAAGCTGTGGTCTACTCCGTGGAAGTGGATGGTGTGAGGCATGTAGTGCGTGTTTTCGAGTTCCACCTGTACTCGGTCTTCTTTCTCCACTCTGATTGTTGGTGATGGTGCTCTGATGATGTTGGCTCCTGCTGAGCCTTCGGAGGCCATCCCTCTGGTCTTGGGTGAGAACACCCAGAAGCCAGGTGTTATTCCTGGTGCTATCTCCTGTCTTACCGCGTTGAACTTAGCTCCCGACGGCTTTTTCCCGTTTATTTCGGATACTTCGAGCGTGATGTTGATTATATCGGGGTCGCCGTCTCCATCGAGATCTTTTCCTTTCTGCACTGCGTCTTTTGATAGTCCTGTCTGCATCAGTGTCTTCATCGGGACGTTATTGGTGCCTTTCGTAACGGCAGCTACTACCTTGGGGTTGTCTGGTTTGCAGTTCCGGTCTGCCTGCATCTGAACGCCGAGAACTGTCTGTGCGGGACGCCAGTCTCCCCAGGTTGCATTCTTTGGGCAGAAGGGTTCTGCATTGGAGAGATCGATATTCTTCTTGGTTGGAGGAGCTTCTTTATAGTCGGGCGGAGGTTTGGTAACGGCTTTTTCGCCACCGTGAGCCCAGGCTATAGAAATTGAGAATACCAGTATGGTTAAGACCGATAGGATTTTCCTTGAATTCATACTTGGATTATTAACCTATCCATATTTGATTTTGATGTTGTCCCCGTCTTGAACCACATAGTTCAGAGGGTTCTCAAGTTCTTGGCCGTTGACTTTCACTGTCAAGTTGGCGGGCTCTCCGTTGCAGCTCGTTTTGCCCATGATGGAGTCGTTTTCAAGTTTTCCGCCAAGGGCGTCAACTATCCATTCAAGTGTTGCCTGTTCCCTCTTGTTCCTTACTCCTTCAAGGTGGAACTTGCTCTGACCGTGAGTGTGAGCCATTTTCGGCCCGCCCTGCAAGATCTTGTTTTCTCCGCATACATTGATTGTATAGGGTGCGTGCCAGTGGACAAACTCTCCTAGAGCCGCATTTCCGCTGCCCGATTCTACAGGTTGAGAACCCTGGATGCTCTGGTAGGCGAAGAAGCCGCCTCCAGCTACAAGGCCAGCCAGCAGAAGACCTATTGCTCCGTACTGTAGCTTTTTCTTCCTGTTATGTTTCCTTGTTTTTTTCCTTCTGCTGGAGCTTGTTTAGCTCTGATTTTTTATCGCTCTTGTCGTGGCTTGACATCTCTTCTTCATGTTCGTCCAGTTCATGCTCCAGTCTTTCCTTCTCTTCTGAGAAATCTTTGTCACAGTATCCGCATTCTTCACTCATTTTTCTAGTTCAACTCCTGTTCTATAACTGTTTCGAACCGGCTGTATGGTTGTGCCCCTACCAGTTTTTTACCGTTGATGAAGAATGTTGGTGTGCCGCTTACCCCCAGAGTTTTTCCTTCTCTTCGGTCCTGTTGCACTTCGGACTTGTATTTGTCGGATTCCATACACTGGTTGTATTGGCTCATATTAAGTCCGATTTCCTCCGCCCACTGATCTATCTTCTTGGCATCGAATTTGGCTGTGCGGCGTGGCGAAATCTCGTTCTGTTCCTTGTATAGCTTGTCGTGCATTTCCCAGTACTTGCCCTGATCCTTTGCACAGTTTGCGGCCTCTGCCATCTCTATCGCATTATCGTGTCCTAGCTGTGGGAGTGGGAAGTCCTTGTAGATATATCTTACCTTGCCGGTGTCGATGTAGTTCTCCTTGATCTTGCTGAATGTTTCTGTGAAGTATTTTCGGCAGAAAGGACACTGGTAGTCAGCGTATTCAACTATAGTTACTGGTGCATCTTTATCGCCTAAGGCGGGTTCTCCCTCTATATCAATCTTGCTCATATCTATGGTTTCAGTCTTACTGCCTTGGCTGTCCGTTCCGGAAGGTTGTTGGTTGCCTGTGTTCGACGGCGCTGCCTGAGTATCTGCATCTTCCATTTGAGGACTTGATAGAACCGTGGTTGTTGCGACTCCTCCGGCGAAGCCAACTGAGATTCCGAGTACGAACACCAGTATCAATGCCTGTTTTATGCTCAGGCTGAAGTCTATCGAGTCTTCCACTTGTATATCACATTAATTTGCCGAATGTCTCTTTCCATGCCTTGGTTCTGTGAACCCAAGGACACAGCATAAAGCCAAGATAGGTTAATCCAAGTAGGACTGCTGCATCCTTCCAGAGAGTCGTTCCCTGTTTAATTGCGAACAGCAGGTAGTAGAAGAAAGCATACCACACTCCTGTTTCGAGGATGCTCAAGATCCAGTCCCTGGAATCCATATTTTATGGTTTGATAATACCTCTTAAATAATTTGACATTTGAACCGATGTTCAAATAATAAAATATTTGCTTGATTTATTCCTTTCCTAGACTCTCTACTGTTTTGTTAGTTCCTCTGAAAGTGTAGCGGAACGGAAGGACGATATCCTCCGAATCAAGCAGTTTTTTCCCGTCCCGTGTGACATAAAAGCTCCTAGTGGTTTTTCCGTCTATAGTCTCCACTGATAAAGTGACGTTGTAAAGAGAGAAATAAGGCGTCTCTGAAACACTTTCCAGTTCCGAAGAAATTATACTGTTATTATTCTGCTCAACATTATAGTGATAGTATTCCGCTGCGAACTCACCTGCCTTCTGCTTGCTGATACCGGTTTCAGCCATAGACGAGGACACAGCCAAAGCCCCTATTAGTAAGCCTGCTCCCAGAAAAACCAGATCTCTCAGCTCTATAGATAGATGCTGGTTAAGACTTGGTTTCATACTATCCCTAACACCTCCGGTACTACTCTTGTCACTGTCCAGATTCCGCCTGCCAGAAAAAGGAACAAAGAAGTTTTCTCAACAACAAACTCTTCGCTAGTGTACTTCATCGAGATGTAGGCAAGGGTTCCGGCGACCAGCATGAACGCGATCTGACCTAGCTCTATACCTAGATTGAAAGCTGCGAGTAAAAATGCCTCGTGAGAAGCAGATATTGTAAGCGAATCCAAAGCGCCTGCAAATCCCATACCGTGGATTAAACCAATAATTCCCAAGACTAGATATCTTCTACTGTTAGAAACAGTCAGCTTCTGTTTCATTATAGCCAGGTTTTCGAAGCCTATCAAAGCGATAGACAATGCGATGGCTCCCTCTACCAGTAAGCTTGGTATCTGTGCGTAGCCGTAGTATTTGAGGATAATAGTGGTTGCGTGACCGGCTGTGAAAGCAGTTACCATCTTGGCTAGAGGCCACCAGTTCTCTCGGATTTTCACGAGATATCCTGGAACTAAGGTTATACCCAAAACGAATAGGAGATGATCTTCACCGTCAAGAATATGGTTAAAACCTAGCTTAAGGAATCCAAAAGGATTTTCTTGGACATCTGCTGATTTCTCAATCAGCTGATCGGCAGGATGCACCATGTAAGGATCTTCGGTGTTCAGCTTCTGGAAGCCATGGGCAGTAACCTCCTAGTAAGAAGGTTAGCAACAAAAAGAGGGAGATGGTTTTTAGTTGCCGGGAAACCATTGAATTTGATTTTATTCTTACTTTCTATATAGATAATTCGATATCTTTGCTTTTCTACTTGTAACTTTCCCAGAGTATTGCCACTGTTGCGGCTGTTACAAACAGGTCAGGCAAATAGGTGAACGGTCCTAAAGGAATGAACTCATATCCGAAAAGTAGGTGCACTAATGGGTTTGAAGATATTGCGTAGAACATTAGTGCCGAACTGAATATAAGGAAGATTCGAGAAGTTGGTGTCGGCATATCCCTGTAAATCTGGATATAATTGAATACAAGTCCTGCTAATAGTACGGCGTTGACTGATGAGAAAAATACTTTGAATATGATAGCTGATTCGACGTATGCCTGGGGTGCGAAGATCGCCTGTCTGGTTAGATATGCGGATAGTATTCCTACTATTATGCTGAATCCGATTACTCCCTTCAGTTCAGTATCCGTTTTCATATTTCGACACCTGCTTCTTCCTGTATCTGGTCGAGTTTATCGAGGTTTTCTTCCATTTGATCTGTGAGGAAGAAGTTCTTGCCGTATCCTTCCCCCATAGTGGTGATTACGTTATGTTCTTTCATTAAATCAAGGTGATGTTCGACCGTCTTGTAGTCTAGATCAAGTTCTTCAGAAAGTTTATTTGTATTCATAGGCTTATCCTCCAGTTGTCTTATTATTCGCAGTCGGTTTTCTCCTCCTCTGGTACCACCGATAAGCCACCAGAGCATTTTCTCAAAATTCTCCATATCTTGATCAGTTAGTTCAGGATTTTGTGTTTAGATTTTTACCTAGATCAAGATTCTCTAAGCAAGAATAAAACAATCAGGCATCCCAATTTGGGAAGCAAAGGAGATGTATGAAGTAAGGACGAACTATCGTATCTATACGATTTAGGTAAAAGCGGTTAGTTAGTCAATAAAAATTGAAGAAATAAGGGGTGTCCTTCTTGGACCCCGCTTTATCCGGGTCTCCAGCAACAACCCTCTTTTTTCAGTTTCCACGCCACTCTTTCAGACAGTTTTTGTGGGTGTAGCCTTCACTGGTTGTCAGGTAGTCGTGGCTGGTTCTGACTCTTTCCCCACAGATCAGGCATTTGCCGAGTTTGTTTCCTTTCCTGCTCCTGGAGGATTTGGTTTTGAGTTTTTCTATCGTCTTTCGTTCGGAGAGTACGGTTTCCAACATTGTTTGTTCACCTTCTGTCCAAGTAATCTGTTTCTTGTTTAAAAGGGGTTGTCCGAACT
>JBDGSL010000017.1:0-13967 GCA_042217555.1 Candidatus Nanohalobium sp.
GTTCGTCCCAGGTCTGACCTGGCTCTTTCTCTTTACCTAGTTCTTTCCAGGTTTCTTCGGAGACCGGAATTCTCTTTGTCGCAGACATAATAACATTGTAAGTGTTGTAAAGATTTAAAAAATTTAACATACTTCTAAGCTAGATTGAATAATTAACAACTCAAGAAATTTCCCGGAGATAATTATATTCAGAAACTGATCTGAGGTTAAAAATTAAGTTGCAGGGGACAGGATTTGAACCTGCGAACCGCTAACGGACAGGAGAAATCGCTTCTTTCACGATTTCACGCCTTAACTCGCTTCCCTTCTTGCTTTGAAAGGATTTAAGCGAGTTAAGTGTCGGGATATTGTTGTTTGACTGTCTCCATTAATGAGGTTAAAACCAATCTTTAATTATCTTGTTTATTCTAGTTGACTTCATCAAGTAGAGTTTTTGCTTTCTGAGGCGTTATTTCTTTGAAACATTCGGTATGAATTTTTATTGGATCGAAATTATAATCTAATTCCTCTTCTCGTTCCGGATTTTCTAATATCCATACTCTTGATTCGTCATTTTGAATTTTTTTTTGAACATAATTCACACTTTATAGGTCGATCAGCATCAGAACCAATAGGAAATAGTTTTTCTGGAACAGGAGAATACAGTTGAACTTGCAACCCATTTTCAAACATCTTACTTATCAATTCTCTATTTTCTTCGGAAAACTCCTTTGCTGTTTTTTTGAAAGCATTAAATGTAATTAAACCATTATAATCGGAATTCTCTTCGTATGTAAAAGCGAATTTTGCAGGGCTATCTATATCTTTGACCGGCTTTGTCTTCATAATTTATAATCCTCATCGATTTTTACATATTAACTGATTTCTGGCTGAGCTTCTTCAGGGACTCCTCTAAAAGGATGCCATTTTCGTTCCCAATCGTAGGAATCAGTTTTGTCGTAATCTCCATCAAATGTTCCAAATCCATAGACTCCGTTTTCATCCTCTACATATACTGAAGGCTCTCTGGTTATCTAGTCTCCGGAGAAGTCAAACAACCCAAACAGATAGTCAGCTTGCGGGGGACACGCTACAAGACTTATGCATCATTCTATACTTTTGGTTAAGGCTTTAACCTTGTCTAGGGTTTCTACTTAACTTTTAAATAGCTATTTGATGTTCTAGGTTAGAAAATTAAGTAGCTGGTTAAAAATTTAACCAGTCTGTGAAGTCCATTCCCGTACCTAGTTAAGAAATTAATCAGATATACGAGCTCAGAGAAAATGAACTCAAGCTACTTTTGTGGCTTGTTCATATGGGTCTATTTCTTCTAGTCCCATGTCCATTAGTTCGTCGTACGCTTCTCCGCCGATTTCGTACCATTCATCGCCATCCTTACTCCAGTTTGAGCCCTTTAAATCCCAGTCTGACGAGGTGATGACTTTTCTTCCTGCCATCATTCCTGGTTCCGGGCTGTTGTATACTATCATATGCCACCAGTGTTCGTCCTCATGATATCCTTGATTATCTCGCCAAGATTCAACGTCAGCTCCAGACATCCCTTCCAGATTAGCGTTTTCAAGTTCTAGAGCTCCCAGAGGATGTGTATGGAAGTATCTATGGCTTGTATCGCCTTGTTCTGAGAATTCGTTTAATATTTCATCAGCTTCTTTTGTTCCTGTTACTTCTCCTGTATCTCCTACTTCTAAAGTTATGTAGCCTGCAATTCCAGCATCTGAATTTGGATCCTGCTCGTAGTCGGTAACTATAAAGGCTCCAAGAACTTCTTTATCTAGTCTTGTTAGATCTGCTAGACCTCCATCATGCTCATTATACATTAGGTTTGGAGGCATCACAATGTCGCCAGGCATAGTTATTACTTACCAATCACTACATAAAAAAGTTTTCGAATATTTGAATGTTTGACGGTCAAGATTTTTGCCGTCGACCTATATACCAATCTATCTCACCTACGTCATTGGCTAAAATTTTAGCAATCGCTCGGTGGTTTCCATCATTAATCATTCCCCAGGTATCGGCTATTTCCCAGTCCTTTTCTCCGTGGACTTTATTCATTCTATCTCTCTTACTGGCTCTATTTCCAGGAGTTACGACCCATGGCAGAAATTCGTTCAGGACTTCAGGAACTTCCTTTAACGCCATTATGTATTTCACACTCTGATATTCATCAGGATCTGCGTCCGGGATCAGTGACGGATGTGACGATGCGGATGGGGGTTAGAAAGTCGGTTGCACAACAACCGACCGACACGCATCGTGAAACAACAACCAAGACAAACTATGACAGTTCCGACATACACAGAAGACTCGAAACCCTCAAAAACAAAGACTGCGTCTCAAAACGCAACGCACAACTTCTCGACGAGTTCGTAGAAGAACTCCAGGCACGAGACGGCACAAGCGACAGCAGAACAGTCTGGTACATCTCCAAATTCTCCACAATCCTACAACAATACCTCCGAAAAGACAGGTTCGAGAAAGACACACGAATCGACAGAACACTGGAACACGACCAACTGGACGAACTCACCAAATCCGACCTACTAGCAGTAATCGGCGTAATGAAGAAACTGCCGATGAACGACCTCTGGACAAAAGGAGTAGAAACCAAAGAAGGAATCCTCACACCGTTACAAGCTGCAGAAAGACTTACAGAGGAAGCATTCAACAGCCTGGAAAAGATCTACTCCGACTCCGTGAAGTACAAGGACTACGAACCCAGCGAAGAAATCTTCAACCAACTCCAAGACTACTCCGCAGCAAAAGTAGAAGACGGCGACTACAAGCTTACAGAGTTCGGAGAGAACATCAAAGATGTTAGCGAACCTGAGAAGTATGTGGAGAAAACCATGAACGGGTTCAAGACCGCCTTCAAGATGTTTCTCAAACTCCGCCACCCCTTGAAGATGGACAGACCTCGGAGAGTCAAGAGAATCATCCAGTCAGGAATTCTCAAAGGCAACACAGACGCAGACAGAAAAACCGAACTCCGCCTGTTCAGCCCCGAACAAATCTGGAAAATGGTAGAAGCAGCCAGAAACCCCAGAGACGCCCTACTGCCAATCCTATGTCTTGATGCAGGAGCCAGGAACAAGGAAATCAGGAAAGTAAAGCTCTCTGACATAGAAAAGCAGTCCGAGACATGGATAGTAGAGTTCATCGACTCCAAAAACGGAAAACCGCCAAGAGACCTACCTTTGACACACTGCATCGAACAGCTACGGGCATGGCTCGAAAGCCATCCACGAAAAGAAGAACCTGACGCACCACTGTTCGTAACACTTAACGACAAAGGGTACGGAGAGAAAGGCAGTGAACTCAAGAAAGAGAACATCAACAAGATCCTGAAACGGTTAGCCAAAAGAGCAGACGTAGTAGACAACCCAGAAACTGTCAAAGTCTACGATTTCAGGCACTCATCCGCCACATTCAGAGGCACAGAACAGGACTGGGGAGTCTCCAGGATGATGTACTGGTATGCGTGGAAAAAGCCAGACCGGGCGAAAACCTACTGCCACGAGGACAACAAACGGATGACAGAAGCCATCCTGAAAGACAAAGGAATCAAAACCGAGGATAACACCAACAACTCGATGCAGATGCAGGAATGCCCACGCTGCGAGGAAAAACGACCAGCCAACGCCGAATACTGTCCAAAATGCTCTCTGCCTTTGGACAGCGAGACAGCCATGAGAGACGCAGACCTTAAGAAAGCAGCCAAAATCCTCGTAGACATCAAACTCGACGAAAAAATCGAAGACGAAGAACTCAAAGGACGTCTACAACGAGTCAGAGAAGGAATCTAAAACATTTCCTTCTTATCTTCTATTCTTACACCGAACTTTAATTCAAGAAAAGCAAATTAGCTACCATGAACCCTGAAGAAATGGTTCAGAAAATCCTTGAGAAAGAGTTTCCTGATAGAGAACCTGTAGATACTTACCCGGCCGAAGGAGGTTTTGCACACGACACATTCTTCATAGATTTCAAGGACGAGAGCTTTGTACTGAAGATAAACGGTTTAGCTGACTTAGTCGAAAAACAGAACCAAGACTGGAATGCTCGGTTTGAAACTGAACCTTATGTACTGGATTTAATCCGCCAAAAAACCGATATTCCCGTTCCCGAATGTGTCGCAAGAGATACTTCCGAAACCACTATACCTGAATACTACCACATACTGCGAAAGATGGAAGGCTTTGCTCCGGCAGAAAGCTCTTCTAACCCTGCCTTCAGAAATTTAAGAGAGAACAAAAAGGAACAGATTTTACAGAAACTGGGAAATAATATCGCAAAACTCCATCAGATACAGTTTGAGGATTTTGGCGAGTTGAGAGTTAAAAATAAAGAATTGACAGTTGAGAAGGCTGAAGGATGGTCAGAATTATTTCATGAAATGATATTATTCTGGATAAACCAATTGGAAGGCGGCAAGTTCGATGATCTAATACCTGAAATCAAGAATGCTGTTGAAAGAAACCTGGATTTGATAGAAAATGTAGGAGCACCTGTCTTGGTTCACAGAGAGGTAGACACTAAGAACATACTTGTTGAAGATGGCGAGCTTGCAGCGATTCTGGACTGGGAGGCATGTGTGGCGGGACACGGAGAATTTGACCTTGTGACAACAGAAGGAAGAATGATAGCACACAGCTTCAGCACAGACAGTATCTGGGAAAAATACAGGAAAGAACTGTATAAAGGCTATGAGAATATAAGGAATTTGGAAGTTGGCTGGGAGGAGAGAAGACAATTATATCTCCTATATCCTATGACTCTGGAAATGGCTTTCCATTCTGACTCAGGAGCAAACAGCGAAGAAACAATCAGAAAAAGAACGGGAAAGATTCTCGAAGAATTACTTTAAGTCTCAATTGAAAATTAACAGTTATGCCTGATGAGAAAGTAGCTAGAGAGATAGTCAAGCATGAGTTTGATGATCCTGTAATTAAGAATGTCAGAGATGTTTCAGGTCTTTCTCACGCCGTCTTTATTGTAGAATTAGAGGATAGAGAGGTTGCTGTCGCCTACTGTTATGAAGAAGTCCTGGAACATCGTTTCGAAGTGGCAGCCGAAACCACGGAACTTGTCGATGAAAAGACAGATGTACCCGTTCCAGAAGTAATTTCTGTTGACCTGAGCAAAGAAAATATTCCGCATATGTACTATGTAATGGAGAAAATTGAAGGAGAAGCGATGAGTGTTTACGGCGGAACACCAGATTTCAGAAGATTCAGTAGAGAAAAGAAAGCAAAAATATTAGAACAAGTAGGAAAACACCTAGGAGAAATCCATAGCGAAATCCAGTTTTCAAAACACGGAAACATAAGCTATGACCTGGAAAAGAAAGAACTAACGGTAGAAGAGTGTTCAGAATGGCCTGAAGCACTTAGAGAAATACTCAACGAACAAATACAAGACATAAAAGATGGAAGATTCTCCGACCTCATACCACAAATACAGGAAATAATAGACGACTACATCCATCTCGTTGATAGAGAATTTCAGCCTGTCCTTGTACATCAAGACTGTCTGCCCCAAAACATTATGGCAGATGGAGACCAAGTTACAGCTATAGTAGACTGGGAAAGAGCAGCTTCAGGACACAAGGAATACGACTTCTTCAAGACCGAAAGAGGATTTATTAGAACCGCATTTGAAACTGAAGAAGTTAAAGAACAATTGAGAAAACATCTTTACAGAGGCTATCAGGAAACTAATAGTCTGAAAGAAGGCTGGGAAGAGAGAAGAGAATTTTACAACTTCATCTACTACATCAACAAAATTTGGGCTTATCCCGGAATAGTAGAAGACTGGAATTCAGAAGACAAGGACGAATTTGAAGGACAAATAAGAGAAGAATTTGAAGACATAGTTGAAAGAACCAAAGAAAGCCTAAAAACCTGATTTTACAGCTCTTTTATCATTACTTTAACGCCTATATCCCTACCTTCTATGTCTTGCTTTCTCTCCTCTGTGACTTCATAACCATTTTTCCTGTAGAAATCAATTGCTTCCAGAGACGCCAGAGTCTCCATTTCCTCCAAGTTTTCTTCTCTGGCTTTCTCCTCTAGTTTCTGCATCAATTTTGAACCAATCCCTGATCCTTTCAGGTCTGGATCGACAAATATTCCTGCAACCGTACCGCTCTCCTTCTGAAAACCAGCTACGCCTACAATCTCACCGTCCTTTACAGCCACAAAATAAACATATCTATCCTTTTCAGCAAACTCCAGGTTCATATCAGGGATTACTTCTTCCAAATGCCTTTGCTGTTCCTTAGAATAATACTCCAGCTCAATATCCTCGACTGCTGCCCGAATTAAATGCCGTATATTGTCTTTATCTTTGTATCTTCTGATTTTCATTAATTCCCCCCCCCGGTCGTAGCTTATTTCCTTTTCAGCCGCCTTTTTTAGATTCTTCTGACGTTTTCTGAATAGTTGCCTGAAGAATTCTTCCTCTTCTTTTACTTCTTTTTGGCTTAGCCCTTCTCTTTCAGTCCAATTTTCGAATTTCTTCATACCTTCAAAGTTTTGAATCATGCTGTAATAGGTTATTCTCTGTTTCCATCGACCTTTAAACTCTCTCTGATTTCTATATCCTCTGAAGAATTCTCTTTCCAGTTCTTGATTAATGCTCTCTGTCTCAAACCAGCGGTAAATCATCGAAACTCTGGAATTGGCGAGATCCCATTCGGGCGGCCCTGAGATAGCTTTCTCCCAGTCAATTACAGCATTTATATGATCATCTTTGACTATGAGATTATTTGGAGAGACATCCCAGTGGATGCAACAAAAGTAGTCGTTTGTATCGGCGAGATCTATATGCTGATCTACGAACTGTCGAGCATCCTCCACCATATCACTGAAACGAGTGTTTTCAAGTTCTTCGAGGCGTTCAAACGCCATTTGTTTCAAGTATTCTTTCCACTCGTGCTCCTCTATCTCTATTTCGCCATTTTTGTAAATTATTTCGCCGGCAGAGTCGAACTCGACCTTTTTATGGAGTTCTCCTAGATATTCTCCTGCTTCTTTCACGATATTTCTTTTAATTTCTCTTGGCAGATATTTGAACCTGTTCTGTGGATCATATCCTTCAATTTTTTCGGCTATGTAGAATAGATAAGGTACTTTTTTCTTTGAAAAGTCCGATTTCAGTATTTTCTGTGTAGGAATATCTGTCTTCTGGTTGACAAGTTCCACGAGCTTTTCCTCCTTCATGAACCGCCTCTCGTATTCCGTACTGGTATTGGTGCAAAGGTAAACAATTAGGCTATCTCCTGATTCAAGTTTAACTTCAAGAACATCTCTTGCGAAACCTGAATCATATTTCCTAAAGGATTTTACATCATAAGATGCCTCCAACGAACTCACAGTATTCTGAACCATTTGATCTGAAATTTCGGCCATAAAACATCACATCTCTAAAGTTTTGAAGTCGCTCCAGACTTCGTAACCTCTCTTTTCGGCTGCCTCTTCCAGTTCTTCTGTGTGCATCTGGTTTAGGTGTTCGCTGATGTTGACGAGAACTGTTCTATCGGCGTCTACCTGTTTGATATTCTGTTCTATTTCTTCTGTGTATCCGTGGCTTTCTGCTCCGAACAGTTGTCCTTCTATCAAAGCAATATCAGCATTCTCGTAACAGTCTTCGTCTTCGGGAATATTGCGGACATCAGGCACATAAACAACCTTCTTGCCCTCTTTCCGGATCACATAACCCTGTGTTTCTTCTCCGTGTTCGACCTTGAAAGCCTCTACAGTGACATCGCCTACTTCGACTGTCTCTCCCGAACTCATAGTTTGGAAGTTGATGTTTTCGTTTTCGGCTATGTGGCTTTGCTTTTCCTGCAGGTAGTTCTGGGTTGTCTGGTTCCCGTAAACTGTTATTTTTCTTCCATGCCAGCCGTTATAGTCGAAATCCTCAGGATTCAAAACGTGCTCTTCTATAGCGATATGATTAAGTTCACGGATTCCTGAAAAATGATCGAAATGGTAGTGTGTAAAAAAGAACCCATCAACATCAAAAACTTCGACTTCATGCAGCTGCTCCTTGATCTCAGGACTCATCTCGAAAACCAGAGTAACATCATCCGTCTCAACCAGTAGACTTGGTCGTCTTCTCTTCTCCGATTCCTGACAGTATTCACAATTACACATAGGAACAGGCATGCCGATCGCATCGCCAGAACCAAGCAGAGTCACTTTCATTTTTGAACCTCCCAAACCGATCTTACAGGTTTTTCAAGCTCTTCTCTATCAAAGCCCTGATAAACACTCCATTCAAAGAATTCTACCAACTTAAGAAGTAGTTCAAACTCTCTTTTGGAGACCAGCTTAGTTTTGAACTCATTCTCCCAAACAATCTCATCCTGAGAGTTGTATAATTCGTTCTTTACTGTTCTTATCTGTTCTACTTCGCTTTCCCAGTTAACCTCAACTACTCTTTCGTATTCCTCACCTTCAATCTCTACTTTTTCGGTTGATCGTGACCCTTCTCCTGTTCCTTCCGCTACTTTCTCGAAGTCAGGTATATAGAAATCTACTATCAGCCTTCCGTCTTCTTTCAAATGTTCTTTACAGTTCTCCAGTGTTGATATCTGTTCTTCGATGGTTAGGTTGTGCATGAAGGTATTGAAAGGTATTATAATCAAGTCAAATTTTTTATCATAGTTAAAGTCCTCCATCTTAGCCTGCCTTACTTTCGTATCTAAGCCTCTTTCACCAGCCTTCTCCCGCAATTTTTCCAACATTTCTTCTGATATATCGAATCCATAAATATCGGCTCCATTCTCTAAAGCATCAAGGTAAATTCTTCCAGTTCCACAGCCGATCTCCAATACTCTTCCATCAGTCTGTCTTATTTCATCTAGATAGAATTGAACATCTTCTCCGTCTTCTGAGTAAATATAATCGTAGTATTCTGCCCATCCTTTGAACTGATCTTCATCAACCATAGAAGAAGCTTTAATCTGTTTGAATAAAAATTCGTTCTAATCCCACTCCACTGGTTCGTATGCTTCTGGGTAGAGTTCCTGGATCTGGAATTTCTGGATTTGAGGGAACAAATTCCATTCCCCACGTTCCTTTCTGACGAAGTTGCTGACCAGTACTGTTGTGTCTTTGTCTCCGAACTCGTTTATTGCGTGTCTACAAGCTCCACAAGGCATAGTTCCCTTGTGATCTTTATCTGGTACTGGCCCCGCTACCAGTACCGCTTCTATCTTTGAATATTCGGTTTCTTCGTACTGTAGCTGGTTTATAGCGTGTCTCTCGGCACAGAAATTGAAACTTGGCTGGCTCGACTCAAACGGTTTTCCTTCATAGATTTCTCCGCTTTCGGATAATACGAAGGCGTAGATAACATCGTATAGATCGTTTTCCCAGCGATTCTTGGCGTGCTCCTCGATTCTTTCTCTGGCATACTCTATTAGCTCTTCTTCGTGTTCTGTTAGTTGGTCACTCATAGTACTCGTCCTCTAAAATACTCATCCAGGTGACGTTTTTCCATTCTCCGTCTACATACTTGTAGTCTCTTTCTGTGCCTTCTTCTTGGAATCCTGCTTTCTCCATTACCCGTCTTGACGCAGGATTACCTTCGAGATAACCGCCCCTGATCTTGTGACGATTTAAAGTCTCGAAAGTGTAGGTTACTACCATTTTCAGGCTTTTTGTTCCGATTCCTTGTCCGTGGTATTCTGGGTGTACAAAGTATCTTATGTGGCTACGTCCATAATCACTTTCCAAACCACCAAGAAAGATATGGCCGACCTTCTCTCCTTGATACTCTATGAGGAAGTGGACGCTTTCATCATCTGAACTAAATTCTTCAATATACTCTTCTTCTTGAGATACATTAATCGGTCTTGGAGCTCTACCAAGGTATGCTCTGACTTCTCCGTGGCTTATTGTTTCTGCGATAAACTCTGCGTCTTCCATTTCTACTGGTCGGAGAACTACATCATCCCATTCCATAAACTTACTTGTTGTTTCTGTCACTGCCAATCACCTTCTACAACGCCGTAGTAAACGACATCTTTGTATTCTCCCTGTTTGAAGGTGTGGTCTTTGAATACTCCTTCTTTGTCGAATCCAAGTTTTTCCCAGACACTTTGTGACGCCTTGTTACCTTGATAGGCTCGTGCGTATACTTTGTGGTAGTTTAGCTGGTTGAAGGCGTAATCTGTAATTAATTGTGACGCTTCTGTGCCGTATCCGTTTCCGTGGTGGTCTGGGTGTATCCAGATACCGATTTCGGCAAGTTTTTCTGCGTTATCGCCTTGAGGCATCAGACTGATTATACCCATTTTTTCTTCATCTCTGGATATCATCAAGTGTACTGTGTCTTCTCCGCAGATTTGTTCTTCAAAGAACTCTTCTTCGTTCTCAAGGTTTTGAGGTTTTCTGTTACCCATATATACACGGACTTCAGGGTGATTTACTCCATCTCGGAGAAATTCTATGTCTTCCTCTTCGATTGTCCTTAAGTTGATTTTTTCGCCTTTAAGAAATACTGTTCCAGCCATAGAGAGGATTTTCTTTCAGGCTGTTATAATTTTAAGGCAATTGCTTCTATATCTGGAAAAGATTTAAGAAACTCATCACATCTCTGATAGTTATGTCTGGTGACTACGTTCCTCGGCAGTAGAATATTTGAGAGTTCTTTTAGTCGCCAGAATACCGAATTTTCCGTGATTTCTATGAACAAAGTTTCAACTACAGGTGGATACGTTCCACCACGACAACAGATTCGATAACTATCGAAACTTTGGAGAAGTTTCTGGTGTTGCAGAAACTCGAAGAGTTTCGAACCACTCAAAATCCTTTAACAACACTTTTTTCCTCAACTTCTGGTGAACGCTGGTGAGACGCAGTAATCTCTTCGTAACCAGTTCCAAAGAGACAGAAGCCGACACGCACTGTAAAAGTGCCGAACTTGCGGTACAAGCAGGGCTTGTCCACAACTACGGCTCTGGAACCTTTGGATTCTCCCATCTCGGTCAGAGAGTTCTGAATAACATAGAATCAGTGATCAGAGAAGAAATGGACGAAATCGGGCAAGAAGTGAAGATGAACCTTCTCCAGACCAGTGAACTGTGGGAGAAGTCAGGGCGTTGGAAGAACTTTGAAGGAGAAGAGTTCTTCAACTTCAAGAACAGAGACGACAAAGACTTCACCATCGCCGCAACACACGAAGAAGCATCCGTAGAACTCACAAAGAAGTACATCCGAAGCTACAGGGATCTCGACCTAACGATCTACCAGATCGGCAGAAAGTTCAGAGACGACCACGCCAGAAACGGTCTTTTGCGGACGAAAGAGTTCATTATGAAGGACGCCTATAGCTTCCACAAAGACAGAGAAGGGCTACAGGAGAAGTACCGTGAGTTCCTCAACGCCTACCGAACTATCTTCGACAAGCTCGGACTTGAGTACTCTGTCGTTGCCACTGACAACGGCTCTATGGGAGGAAGTCAAAGCCACGAATTTATGGCCGAAGCAGAAATCGGAAGCGACACCTACCTGAAATCCGACAACTGTGAGTTCGGAACCAAGAATCTTGACACTGGAAACTGTGGCAACTGTGGTTCAGAGCTCCGTGAAGTGAACGGTATAGAGATCGGTCACTGTTTCAAACTTGGAACCCGATACAGCGAATCTATGGATCTAACCTTCGATACCGAAGAGGGAGATACAGAGAACGTGGTTATGGCCAGTTATGGGATCGGAGTAAGTCGATTGATTTCAGCGATCATAGAGCAGAATCACGATCAGAATGGCATCACTTGGAATGAAGAAGTGTCTGCTTTCAACTTTTCTGTGATTGCCGCAAGGCACGAAGAGGAAGTAACGGAGAAAGCAGAGAGCATCTATCAAGAGCTACAGGAGCAGGGAGTAGACGTTCTGCTTTATGACGGTCAACTATCTACAGGCGAGCAGTTCAGGGAGTCTGATCTTCTCGGAGTCAACCGCAAAGTTATCGTGGGCAGTAATTTCCTTGAGAACGGAAAGATTGAGATAGAGTCCAGAAGCGGAGAAAAGAAGGAAGTTGAAGCAGGAGAAATGGTGGAAGAAATGAGCTAACAACTTCTTTCTCCTAATTTTTCGGTGGAATCGAAAACTCAAGAGTTTTCTTAATCCACACGAAATCTCCGATTTCGGCGGGATAGTGTAGCGGCATCATCGCACGTTCGGGACGTGCGGACGGCGGTTCGAATCCGCCTCCTGCCAATTGCATATACCTTAATTTTATAGAAATCCCGAAACTGCCAAAGCATTTCTGTGGAATAAATTCTAAAGTTTAGCTTACTGAAGGTTTGATTATGGAAGAGAAAGCGAAGGAATGGTGGGAGGTAACAGCAGGCTATTTTCAAGATGAAGCAGATGTACCGATAGCCATCCATTATGGAACAGGTTCTCCTTTAGAGGACAAACTGGGATTAATAGAACAGGATTTAGAAGGCAAGAAAGTTCTGGAAATGGGCTGTGGTGCAGCTCAAGGAGGAATAGCATTTGCGAAGAAAGGTGCAAAAGTTACAGGAGTAGATATTTCAGAAGAACAACTGGAGATAGCCACAGAATTGATAGATGAACATGGAGTTGACATTGAACTACACCAGGGAGACATCAAAGACATGGAGACGATAGAATCAAGCTCTTATGATATAGTATACTCTGCATATGCTTTCCAATGGTTGAAAGATATTCAAGCAGTATTCTCGGAGGCTCATAGAGCATTAAAATCAGGCGGGATGTTCCTATTTAGTCTTCCACACCCCTTCTTCCAGTTTTTAGGAGGAGAAATTGAAACCCAACAACTTGATATTGAAGAACATTATCTGGATGCAGATGTATCAAAGACAGAGCAACTTGAGGAAGATGGAGAAGAATATGAAATGATTATCTACAGGAGGACTGTAGGCGAACTTTTCAATAGCCTCAGGGAAGCAGGATTTCAGGTAGATAGAATTATCGAACCTGACCCGAGAGAAGCAGCAGGAGATGAAGGCGAACAATGGGTTGACCAAGACCTGCTTTCCAAAGTTCCATCCACTGTAATATTTAGAGCTTTCAAGGAGGAATGAGCCGGGTCCTGCCATATTATTCATAAGTAAGCAAATCAATATACCGTAATATGGAAACCGAGTTTGAATCGGTAGGCGGTAAAGACGCCGACTTCAATCGGAAACAGGGTATCAGCCTACTCTCTTTCCTCTAAAAAGTAGTCGGAGACATCCTCTGTCTGACCTGCCTGAACCTTCCAGAGCTTCGCATAGATACCATCTTCTTCCAATAATTCATCGTGACTACCTCTCTCAACAATCCTTCCATCATCCAAAACAATTATCTTGTCAGCATCCTTGATCGTAGACAACCTATGAGCTATCGCCAGAACCGTCCTATCCTGAATTAACTCTTCTATACCTTTCTGAATCTTGATCTCTGTCTCCGTGTCAACATCGCTTGTTGCTTCATCCAGTATCAGGATTTCAGGATCTTGAAGAATAGCTCTCGCAATACCGATCCTCTGCCTCTGACCTCCCGATAGTTTGACTCCTTCCTCTCCCACTTCGGAGTCATAGCCATCAGGCAGTTCTTGGATAAATTCGTGTGCTTGAGCCTTTTTTGCCGCCTCAACAACCTCTTCTCTACTTGCGTCAGGAACAGCATACTCAATATTCTCCTCCACAGATTCAGGGAACAAGACATTATCCTGACTAACATATCCTATAGAACTTCTCAAGCTCTTCAAGTTGACATCCTGAATATTTTGATCATCGATTCTGATCTCTCCTTCGTCTAACTCGTAGAACCGAAGCAAAATTTTGACTACCGTAGACTTTCCTGCTCCTGTAGGCCCAGCTAACGCCAAAG
The DNA here is from genome assembly GCA_042217555.1 of Candidatus Nanohalobium sp. Taxonomy (GTDB): domain Archaea; phylum Nanohalarchaeota; class Nanosalinia; order Nanosalinales; family Nanosalinaceae; genus Nanohalobium. Next base: position 13,875 of record JBDGSL010000017.1, read on the forward strand.
TCTCTTGAGGCTTAATCGTGAAGTTCAGGTCTTCAACCACAGGTTCCTCATCATATCCAAAGGTAACGGAATCGTATTCAACCTTGCCATCCG
>JBDGSL010000018.1:0-3806 GCA_042217555.1 Candidatus Nanohalobium sp.
GTGTATTCGCATCTAACACTTTTGCCCAAAAGTGTGTATTCACAGATTACACTTTTAGAAATTATCTCGGAATAACATGACCGTGATTCCTTGGATAGATCAAAATCTAGCATTAATATTCACCGGATCTATTTTAGGCCTAGCAACTTCTTTCATCTACTCTACAGGACACAATGCATTCCTAAGTCGCGGCAACTTTCAGTCCAAGACATCAGCCACAGAGATAAGATCAGCAGCAATACTACTTACAGGCCTCCTTACACCAGTAATCCACAAAAACATCTCAATACCTCTCTCCTACCAAATAGGAACACTATCACTAGCAGGCCTAGTAATAATCCTCGTCGCCAGCCTAAACAACAAAGAGGTCACCAACTGGAAATTCCAGAGTAGAAGCTCAGCAGAAATCTACGGAATAGGACTATTGCTGATAACAGTAGATATATTTCTTCTCTAACTCTATAAGATCTCACATGTAGTAGTAATAGTGAGGATCTACTTTAACATCTCTAGCGGAAGAATCTGCTAATATATCTCCGACCGAATCAGATACTACCGTGGTAACAGGCATTTTTCTGCAAAAATGTGAAGTGTTCCAATCTAGCTTAGTGAAGGACAGTATCTCCTTACAGATTTTTCTATAACTAGAGTCATTTACTTCTTCATCAGGCCTAATCCTTATTGGTTTGGGAACTCGATGACCAGGAAAAGTCTGGATGGATGGTATGAAACCTTTTGTGAACAAGTAGAATTCCTTGCCTGAATCATGTTTTGCAACGGTTCCTCTTAATACAGGATAATCATGTTTTTTGGAACTAAATGCTCTAACGTCGGTATTTTCATGAATTGTAATGAAATCTCTTTCATTCAAATCTGAGCTTGCACTGATAAAGCCTTCTTTTTCTTCATCCCAAAATTTTGAGGTTTTATGGATAACTAAACGATTTGGAGAATGCCCCTTGATAGATTTGTACTGATCTAAGACTTTTCCTATGAGATTTTTAGCATCATTCTCAGTGATATGATAATTGCCTGGTGAATTACCTAATTTTTCATCTTCAAGAGGATCTCCACGAAGAATGAAACTTTCTCCGGTCTCCAAGAAAACTTGAGCCATAGAAGTTCTAGCTCTCTCCTTTTCTCCCATCTCACGGTAGAAAGAGATGCCTACAAAACAAGTTCCTTGTTCTAGCTCTGTGAGTTTCCATGGATGACCTCTACGGGCCTTATACATCAATCCTACAGTGAAGTTCCACGCAATATTTGCTAGACTTTGTGTTTCTTCTCTTCTAAGAGTTTTTGGTTTTATCAGTTGAGTTGGAATCTTGTGCTGCATTCCTATGAGCTTTATTCTATTATGGAAATCAATTTCATCGCTCTGAATCTTCGCTGCCCCTTTCTTACTGTTTGTACATGCATTATAGATTCTCGGTGGAATCGCTACAATAATTACATCAGGAGGGGATTCTTTTTCATAGATCAATTCAATTTTTTCTTCGAAGATCGAAATTGCTTCCTTGACTTTTTCATTAATCGATCCTGCTTCCTCAACATCGCTAATTTCATCATCCTCTATTTTCTCCCTCCACCTCTTCTGGACCTCTAATGTTAGATTTAAAGGAAAATCTTCTCCCAGTCCAGGAAAAGGAGGGTTCCATCTTTGCTGAGAAGTATCAGGAGGAATTTCTGTCTTCATCTGATGCAAAAGTTCTTCTACGCCAGCAATTGATTCTGCTGAACCTACTATACCAATTTTTGCAACTTTATGATCTTCTTTATTCTGAGGCGTCCTTGGTCCGTGTTTGATTAGGCCTACTCGTGGATCTTTGGACTCTCCTCCTGCAAACTGTAAATCTGCTTCTTCCAAGTATTCTGTCTCAAATCCCAAAAGATTCTAACCCTTCCATTTTCATTATATCGTCTCTTTCAGAACCGTTCTTAGGTGGTCTTACTGGAGCCTCAGATTTTTCGAATTCTGATGTGGAAATATCTACAGAAGTAGCTTGTTGATCTATTCCCAGAATGTCAAACCATTTTCGTAAATCCCTTAAAATAGAATAGTTGTTTTCAAACCTAGAACTGAAACTGTCATGCAATCTATCCGCATCCTCTCCTGTAATCATTTTTTCTCCGTCTTCTGTGAATATGATGCATGGATCGAGCTCTAGATAGTATTCATCTTCAATATGTAGTAAATTTATCCTAAGAGCATCATGTTTGACGAAGGTTTCGTCAGTGTCTTCAAAAACACGATTATACTGTAGTCCTTCGAGTTTACGCTCCTCTTCGTCAAGATCTCGATGCTTCAAATAATAGTAATGTCGGCTCCTATATTTCTTCAAGACAAATCCCATTCTGCTCAATTTCTGCCCGAGAGACTTCTTAATCAAAATCTTTGGAATCAAATCATCTATCTCCAATTCCTTTTCGAACTCTCTACTCGACTGAGTGTCTTCGAGAACTTTATTTTGTAATTTGTCAGGAAGGTCGCCATAAGGTTCTAATGTGAAAACTTTAGGTCCATTTACCCAAAGAGGGTAATCTTCAGGTGCAACATCAAGAACATCATGCATACCTGAGGAATTCAAGTACTTGAATTGATACATTCTCTCTGGGAAATCTTCGATCTTCAATAGATTCAGAGTGATCTCATCCTTCTCTCTGATCGGACCTTTCTCTCTCAAATAGATATCATGAATGCCATGATCTTCGTTCTCTTCTAACTCCTCCCTACGCATCTGAAGCTTCTCATAATCAACCTCGTAAACATGGACATCTCCCAGAAACTCTTCAAACTCGTCAAAAGCAGCTTGTTCGATCTTTTCAACTTCTTCATCCTGCAAGTTACTTTCATCTAAAATTCTTTCATAGAACTCATTTACATCCTTAGAAGCTCTCTTCTGTGCGGTAAAAATATTATCCCACTTCTTAGAAGCCTTCAAACGCCGGACAAAGACATACAGATCAAACCGGGTATTATTTATTGTATCTATGTACTCAATAAAGAAACGGCCCATTTCAGTCAGAAAATCATCATTCCATCTACTCAAGTCAGTATCTTTACTCTCTACCCAAATCAATCTATCATCAACTGGATCCTTAGCCACCAGATCAGGAGTAGTACCATGAGTACTGGAATCTCGCTCAAGAACCTTGCCTTCGGCCTTCAAATAATCCTTGACTGCGGATTTGTAAGTCTCAGCATTACTCGAAGATACTTCTTTCCCTCCCCTCAACCTGTAAATAGGCACATATTACCTTAATCATCAAATCACATAAAGTTTGTCACTCAACGATCAGGATATTTACACTTTCTCAACAAGTTTAATTTCAACATCTTCGACCTTTCTAGGTGAGATTAACTCAAAACTTTGCATTTTCTCCCATACTCTCTCGACTACAGATTCTCTGCCGTAATTCCTTCTGTAACGGTAAATGTTCTTCAGTTCCTTGATATAGTAATCTGTTAGTTTATAGTCATCCAGATTGTCCATGATCTCTTCTGCCTTATCCCTAATTTCTAATGAGTAGCTTTCGTCCTGGCTTATCTCACTGCAATAATTGTAGAGATCATTCAGGTCTTCAGGTACACTGTTTTCGATATCTAAAACCTGGTTGTTCCATTTTGTTGGACTTGAAAGAATTTCCTCAATATCTCTAGCTTCATCTATATCGGGATTCCTCTCTGCTCTATCTGACTTGATTATATCGAAAATTTCGGCTTCATCATCCTCATCTACTGGCAGATTGGTCATTGCCTGCTGTCCTCCAATGTCGTAACTCTCAGTATCAACCTCATCTCTTGT
>JBDGSL010000018.1:3906-11616 GCA_042217555.1 Candidatus Nanohalobium sp.
CCATCTTCCTTAACCTTGTCATAAATTATCAGATTCTTCTCTACTCTGTCTTCGGCATCTTCGAGAATAGGAGCCTCTTTACCGAAGGTGTTGGAGATATCGTCAATTTTTCTCCTGATTCTTTCCAGAAGTCCAAGAGTATCATCAAGTTCCTGAGTAGGAATGAAGTTGTAGATAAGAAGTTCATCGTGTTCAGTAGTAATCCTGTCGATTCTACCGATTCTCTGCTCCATCTTCATAGGATTCCAGTGAAGATCATAGTTTACGACCACTCTCGCATCCTGCAAGTTCTGACCAACGGAGAGAACATCAGTAGTAATTAGAACATCCACATCTTCACTTGAGAGACCTGTTTGAGCGCCCTGGGAGTTAGGTGCAAACTGGTTAACGACTTCTCTCTTGAAGGAATCTCCGTGAACAAAACCAATCTTCTTATCTCCAAACTGAGCAATCTGAGAAGAACCATTGTTTCCAGTTAGCTTCTCGAAGATGTACTCAGCAGTTGGTACATACTGCGTGAAAATCAAAACTTTCTCATCATTAAGCTCTCCTTCTAACAGCTCTTTGAGCTGTTCCACCTTAGCATCGGTACCGTCCTCACGAACGAACTCTTCAGCTTTATCTTCAAGCTCTCTGAGGTCTTTAAGATCCTCTTCAACATCATTAGTAATATCTTTCCTCTCATTACGGTCGAGATCTTCAATTGCATCCATTACTTTATCAATATCGACATCTTCAAGCTCTCCCTCATCATCCCGTTCTTCAAAGTACTCCATAATCTCCTGACGCTCACTTGGAGAATCAACATCACCATTAGCAATTCTCTTAATAGCCTTCTCACGCTCTTTCAACCGATGAATGGACTGCTGGAAAGCAGCAAGACTACTTTCCAATCTCTTGAAGAGTAAAATAGTAATTAAGGCTCCTGCATTCCGGTACTGGATCTCGAACTCGTCACTTTCCGCATCACCGTAACGCTGAACACCTACATAAGGAAGATTCAAGCCTTCATCATCCTGATCATCCCTACCAGCGACAATATCAATTATCTCGCTGTAAAGAACCTTCATGTCATCGCTCTCAGGAGGAACAAGCTCAGGCTTCCGGTCAGGAGTCTTAATCTCACGATCCCCAATCATCACATTATCGTAGTTATCCGTAATGTAGTCCCTAGTCCTTGAGATAACCACTTCTCGCATAATCCTCTCAATATCATCCTTTAATCTCTCCATCTTATCCTCATTAGGATCATCCTTCAAACTCTCCTTCTGATAGGCCTTGAAAATATCAGAGACTCCTTCATCATTGTACAAGTTGATGTCAAAGTCATCGTCATCCGCGAAAATCTTGATAATATTATTTAGATCAGTAGCAGAGTTCTGTACAGGTGTAGCAGTCAACAGAATATACTTCTTGTCCTTACGCCCAATATTCTGAATATTACTGTAACGCTTACTCCCCTGATTTCTCAACTTGTGGGCCTCATCAATCAAAATCAGATCGTAATCTCTGAAACGCTCAATATCGTCTGCATCCATCATAGAAAGCTCCTGGAACGAAATAATCCTCTGCTCTCCCTGAACATTAAACTCTTTGTTCAGAGTCTGCTCCCACATACTGTGAAGCCTTTTCGGAGCAATAATCAAGGCCTGAGACTGCGGATTAGAATACTCTTCTGCAAGAGCGGAACCTATCCAAGTCTTGCCTAGTCCAACGCTATCAGAAAGAATAACTCCGTTGTAGCGATCCAGGGTATATCTCGCTGCTCTCACTGCATCATTCTGGAACTCGGCAAGTTGATCCTCATACTCTCCCTCAATATCCTCAAATAATGTACCGTCCTCAACTTCTCGTTCGAAGTGATTCCGGATATACATCTCGGTAGCTTGTTTCGGACTGATCAGACCTTCAACACCCGGATCAACAGGTTTCTTCGCCTCATCTTCAAACTTGGAACTTTCAACTACCTCAAGCAAATCTTTCTTGAACTCATCCGCCTCTTCCCATAATTCCTCAAACCAGTTATTCAAGAAGTTAGTCGGCAGAGGCTCGTTTTTCTCCACATTCAATTCTACATTGCCTTTCAAACCGCTCGGAGAGAAATTCGAGGAACCTACAATAGCCGTATCCTTGATATCTCCTCTATCAAAGTAGTAAAGCTTAGGATGGAACCTGCTCCCAGTATAAATCTTAACCTTAACCTTATCCTCCTGAATCAACTGATAAAGATGCCTAACACTCTGATTAGTATCCTCATTCTGCTCAACATCATCCAACTCATCAGCAAAACCTTTCACCAACTCATCTCTGGTCTGCTCATCAGTCTGCCGACCAATCAACAACTTAACCTCATCAACATCAGCAAAACTCTCCTTCAACAACTCAAAACCAGCAACATAAAAATAACCAACAGCCACCTTAACCGTCTCAGCACCCGCACAATACTGATTAGCCCGGTCACTAACACTCCACTCCCGATTATCCATCACACCAGGATACTGAACATCATCACTCATCCAACTCAACACCATAGATATCTGCTGTCTTTTGAGTTATACTTTCTTGAACTGATTCTAACTCTTTGTCCAATTCATTCTTTTGTACCTTTATCGCTTTCTCAACTAAATCTTCCATCTCTTCCTTTTCATTTTCACTTGGAATTTTTATTGGTAATAGCCTTAGATTCGATGTGGAAACTCCTTCACTATTGATAAATGTGGAAAATATATGTCTCATAAAATTAGAGTTAATCAGTCCCGTGAGATACTTTGAACTTATCTTATCGTTGTGAGGATAAAACAGATTACCATTTTCTATTACTCTATTATTGCTGAACCTGCATCTTATATTGGCAAAACCTCCTAATACAAAGTAAACTCCTGATTTAAAGAAAATATCTCTATTTCTAATTAGTCCTGTTCCCTCTTGAAGCTCTTCCAGCTTATTTTCAGTCCACTTAATATATTCAGTTGGCTCTTTGTAATATTCTTCTCCCTCCTTAAAGCCTTTCTCTACAGGGACCCAGGCTGATTCTACATCCCCTGAAAAACCTTTTTTCATTTCTTCCTGATTCATATCAGAGACATCAGCTATATGTTCTTCCTTTATTACTCTGCTCATGTACTTATACTGATTTTCGTTCTTTTCTACATACTCAAATTTATCATTCCTTTCTTTTACTTTCTCTGCACCTTTGGAACCGTCTATATAAGCTAAAAACTCATTATTATTTCCTGTTGCTAATCCTTGACCTCCTTCTGTAAGTAATCCAAATAGTGAAACATCGCTTTCGGATAGATTACTAACATGTTCCTCCTTTATTCTTTCACGAGACTCCTGCAAAGTGTCTGAATCCATCAGCTCATCTTTCCACTCTGTAACTAATGAGCTAACTTTTGACATGTACCTTTTGTTTAGCTTTTGATTTTGCTCAGTTGGTTTGAAGAAGGCAGACCTCACTGAATTCCGGTAAAGCTCTATATCGACATTATATAAATCTATTTTAGGTAGTTCGGGCTCCTTATGCAGCAGACTTGTGTAGCTGCCAATGTCAGCCCCAGTAGCATCTATGTACTTAAATTTGTAGGTTTTTTCTACATCCTCTTTCTTTAACGAGAAAATTGCCGGCTTAACTTTTGCATCAAAAGTATTTGGATTAGCGAAAACTAAATGATCCAATAAATTGTTATGCAGGATATTTCTGGTAGATTCTTTAGAACCTATAGTCTTGAATGTCTTGCTGGTGATATAGGTTAAAACTCCTTGAGCTTTAGTTAACTCCCAACCACGTATTGTGAACTTTTGATATAGATCATGCCTCATACGAGGAATGGTAACATAGAAATCAAGTTGCCTATCGTAGAAGTGGCTCAAATCTCCAATATAGTCCTGTTTGAATCTGGCTCTTCCCTGATATGGAGGATTTGCGATCACTATATCGAAGCCGCCTTCTGCCATTACTTCTGGCATGTGGACGCTCCATTTGAAGTCGTCTCCTGAGCTTTGAACTACTTCTTCCATGTAATAATCTGTTTTAGCCCAGTCAATAGAGTTTTCTAGTCTGTCTGTGAGGTCTTTTATCTCGTTTTCAAGTTCCTTCTTTTCTTCCTGATCATGTGTTTCTGTGAATTTTCTTCTTTTCTCCTCGATCTTGTTGATAAGATTGGATTCTTCTTGGTCTGCGTCGAGTCGTTTCTGGTATCCTGCGTTCTTTATCTCGTCGATTGCTTCTATTGGTTTGTAGTCTCCTGAGAGGCTGTTTCCTACGAAGAATTTGAAGTCGAGGTTGGGTAGTGCGTATTTGTCGTTTTGTTGTTTGAGTGTTTTGAGGTTGATGTCGAGGTCTTGCATGAGGTGGAGCCAGGTGCGGAATTTGCAGAGTTCGATTCCTGCTTGGTCGATGTCTACTCCGTAGAGGTTGTTGGCGATCATGTGTTCTTTGAGGTCGTATGTGTCTTCTTCCTCTCCTATCTCAGGGTTGATTGCTTCAAATATTCCAACCAGTTCCTCCATGACTGCGATTATGAATGCTCCAGAACCTACTGCAGGATCCAGTACATTAATTTCCTTCAGCTCGTCGTGGATCTTCTGAAGTTCTTCCTCTGTAAAGTTGTCCTCAATTTTATGGTGCAGCACCAGCTGTGAAAGTTCCTCTTCTTTCTCAGGAAGCTCGTTTAGAAGCAGCTGCTTGATCGAGTTCTTGGACATGTACTGTGTGATATCTTTTGGTGTGTAGAATGCTCCTTTTTCACCACGCTCTTCTGGATCTTGCTGCATGGACATCTCGAATACGCGGCCGATGAATTCTGGGTCAACGACAAGTTCCTGTTCTGAAGGGTTGCTTTCACTTAGTTTGAGCTTGTACTGTAGCAGGAAGCCTTTCCTGTTACCTTGCTCATCTGTATCAGGGTTAAGCAAGGCCTCGAAGAACTCTTTTTCTACATGTACATCTTTTTCGTATTCTTTTTCCTCGAACAGTCCTCCGTTCAGGTAAGGCACTGTTCCAACTATATCTGGGCTTTCTCCTTTGTGGCTGAGTCCGTTGAAGAATAGGTTTCGGAAGAAGTCGTTCCAGATAGTATCTACTTCATCGCTGTCCCGCAGCTCCTCGTATTTTTCTTCCAGATATTTTTTGTCGCCGGAGTAGTCGTCTGGTTCTTTGCTGAGCCATTCTTTCTCTTCTATAAACATGATGAAGAGGATTCTGTTGATCAAGACCTGTGCATAGTGGTGTTCATCTACATCATTATCAAGGCCTTCAATATGGTCCTCTACTTCCTCTATTACATCGTGGAACTCGCTGTAGAATCTCTTAGTAATTGTTTCAATAGAGAATATCTCTCTAAGGCCTTCGTCAGATTCATCGTCTTCAAGAGTCTCTATACTCTTACTTCCTACTCTGAGATTATCTAAGTAGTCTATATAGACTGGATCCAATTTTTCTGGGTTTGCTTCAAAGTATCTTAGATCGTATTCTACATCAACATCTTCTTCTGAAATCCTTCTGTTCAACCAGAAGAACCTTGTTTTACCCGCCAGCTTTCCTTCTTCATCGACATAGGAAAATACCGTGAATAGTTCTTGGTTTCTACGGCCTTTTCTCTTGATCCTGTCTTTAATATCTCTGAGATCTACTTCGTCTTCCTCTACTCGAATTATGCGGACAATGGTTCTATCTTCATTTTTGAGGTGGACTTCTCTTCCTTCTCCCTCCCAGAAATCCCGTTCTTGGACGTTATCCTTAGGTTCCATCAATTTTTCGTATTCAAGACCATAATCATTGGCAATGAATTCTACAAGTTCGGAAAAGGTCTCCAAATCCTCAAAATGAGTTTTTATCTTGTCCTTGGCCATATAACCACATATACCTATTGATGAGTCTCATTTTTAACAGTCTTCTGAGTTCTTGGATTAGTTATTTTTTAGTTGGCAATGCTTATCTTAATATGAAAGATGGTGTAGTGGAGGATGTAGTAGGGGAGATTGTCAGGAGGAAAACTAAAGAAAAAGGTAGCTGTACTAGGGATGAACTGGAGGCAGAGATACAGCAGTTGAGAGGACTAGCTGAAGAAAGAAGGGAGAACGGCCGTATTGATTTTTCTAACAATAGGAACTGGTTTAGCTGGAAAATTATTCATGCTAGAAAGAATAAGGCCTATATCCATGTCGAAGGTACTAGAGGTGATAGAATTGAGGCAGGTAGGAGTGGTTCACTTGATGGAGAGTTAAAGAGAATGGAATTTAACACAGAGAAGTATGATATTGATGAAGAAATAATCGATTTATCTCAGTTCAAGAAATCATCTCAGGATCTTCCAGAAGAAGTAAAACAAGATCTCGACGCAGTTTATGAAAATTCTGAGAATAACAGAGGCAGCTTTACGAGGTTATTTGGCCTCAAATGCTTCTTCGATTTAGATAAGGAAAAAGTAAGTGACGATGAACTAGGAGAAGCTGTAAAAAGAAGATACAAGGCTAGTATGCCAGGTACAAAAAGTTCTTACATGTCTTATCGTGGGAAGGCGTTTACCAGTGAAAAATATTCTTCCTTCATCGAAGAGGATGGATTTTATAGAATAGATCCGGAGTTTGAAGATTCTAGAGAGGAAATAAAGCAGTACGTATATCATCTCTGGGATCGTGTGGATAAAAGTCCTGATTATTTCATGGTTCTTCAGAAGAAAGAGAACGAGTTGGAAAATGAGTATTTAGAGGCGTCTGCAGACGATTCGGAGCCAAGTCATTATTTAGAGAAGTTGAGTGAGGGCGACATCGTAATTCACTACTTTAGTCCGGATAAGGAAGTTATAGGTTACTCTGAAGTTGTTGAAGAGGCTTATGAAAAATCTGAGGGAAAACTTAGGGTAGGGGTTGACCTCCAGAGGTTTGACAAGGAGATCAATAGAGATGATATAATTCCTAAGCTGAAAGATGAAAGAGGCAAGCTGGATAAGTACTATGTCTTGAATAAGTCAGGAGATCTCAATGAAGGATACCTGTTTGAAATTACGGAAGAAGCAGCAAAGTTCATTCAAAATGGAGCCAAGGGTCAAGAAGCCGAGAGTTATTTCTGGGTGACTGCTGATCCTTCTATCTGGAAGGTTTCAGAGCTTGAAAGCGGAGATAAGAAGTTCTATCCTGCCTACCTTCCTTCTGGTAATAAGGCCAGAATCTTCAGTAATTTTGAGGAGGCCTCTGAAGGCGATAGAGTGGTTTTCTACCAGTCTACACCAGTGAAGAAAGTGGTTGCTGAAGGTGTCGTGGATGAAGGCCTTCACCAAGAGGAAGCTGAGGGTTATGATGATCCTGTTGAGGGAGTAACTTTGGAATACACTCGGGAAATTGAAGGAGATATTTCCTGGAGTCAGTTGAAAGAGATACCGGATCTAGAGGACGCGAAACCTGTCATAAACACAGCTCAAGGCAGCATCTTCAAGTTGGAGAAAGATGAGTTCGAGACGATCCTTTCTCTAGAAGCGCCTTCAAAAAAGGATGAAAGTAATGATATCGAAGTTGACGAAAAACTCGAGATAGAACTTTCTGATGATCTTTTGGGTAAGAAATACCTTCACTTCCCTGATGGTCAGGGTGAGGAGATTGTGTCGCAGATCGAGAGTGCGCTGAACTCTGGAAAGCATATCATCTTTACTGGTCCGCCTGGTACGGGTAAGACAGAAATCGCTGAAGCTGTTGCATCCGAGCTTGAGGATG
>JBDGSL010000019.1:0-16187 GCA_042217555.1 Candidatus Nanohalobium sp.
TAACCTCTTTACCTTCATCACCAACTGCCGGTTCAAAAGTCCGGGTCCTGCCAACGTTTTTTAAGCGATGACGCTGCTCAAGAAAACTCGTAGGGTTTTCGGCCTGTCAATTATATTCTGTGCTGACTTTGTTCTGGATTTGAAGGTGTAGAAAGAGAGAGTGGAAGTTGAAGGGAGGGGTTGGGTTACTGGTTGACTGTTTTCAGTGTTTCGACGGTTTTCTGTGTTCCGAGTGATGTGATGAGTCTGGAGAGTCTTGGCCCGTTTTCTCTGTTCAGGAGGATTTTGTACATTGTCTGGAAGAATTCTCCGGTGTCAAGTCCTGTTTCTTCTTTTACGTCGAATATCTTGCCGTCGAGTTCGTCCTGGTTGTTCCATGTGTCTTTTTCCAGCATCTCTGCCAGTGAGGTAGCGGCTTCTTTTTCTTTCTCTGTCAGGTTTTCTCTTAGGTTGTCAGGTACTTCGGTGTTGATGCTGTAGACGTATTCTTCCGGTGCGTATTCCTGGGCCCAGTTCCTGGCTCTTTTCAACCTGTTCAGTGTTCTTTCCCTGTCTTCTTCGGATAGTTCTTCGGGCAGGTGTCCTGTTCTTCTCAGTGATTCGAATCCTTTAGTCTTCCATCTTTCCCGGGGTACTGTCTGTGCTACGAATGCTGCCTGTTTGAAAGGTACTCTTACCGGTTCTTCTTCCGGTATATCTGCCATTGCCATTTCGTAGACTCTCTGCCTGTGTTTTCTTTCCCTTTCGTTGTCAAGCTCTCCCGGGTTGAAGTACTGGTGTTCTATCTCATCGAATTTTTCGTACCGCTGGAAGATCTCCTCATCCTCAAACGGTATCTCAAATGCCTTGTTTGGCTTCGTGTTTGAGAAGAGGAAACGGATCATCTCAGGGCTGTAGACCTTCTTCAGCTCGGAGATCGTGAATACGTCCTTGCCGCTGCTCGATGAGATCTTTCCACCGTCTTTCGTAACGAACTCGTACATCTGGTGTACCGGCGGCTCTTTATCGTATATCTCTTCAGCAAGCTCGTTTCCTGTGTCCCGGGAACCTCCTGACGCGCTGTGCTCCTTCCCTGCCGGTTCGAAGTCGACACCTTCGTACTTCCAGCGCATCGGCCAGTCAATCCTCCACGGCGGTTTCACGTTACCTTCCTCTCTGAAGTTCAGCTCCTTCTCCTCCATGCATTCCTCACAGTGGTACTCAACGGTGTATTCTCCGTCGTAACCGGTAACCTCGGTGAAGTCCTTACCGCACTCTGTGCAGTAGACTCTGAGAGGGTAGTAGGGTTCTTCCAGAGGCTCCTTTCTGTACCTGTCAAGTATCTGTTTAACTTTCCCTCTTCTGTTCATAGCCTTCTTTATCAGGTCAGCGTACTCTGCCTTCTCAAACATCTCGGACTGTCTGATAAACTCGATGTCCATGTGCATACCTTCAAGCTCTTCCTCCAAACGTGACTCGAAGTGGTCAGCGTAGCTGTCATGGCATCCTTCCGGGTCAGGAACCTCGCTCAGAGGGAGGCCGATATACTTCTCAAACTCGTCCGGAACGTTCGCCGGGACCTTCCTGAAACGGTCGTAGTCATCCCAGGAGTAGATAAACCGTGTGTCCTCCCCTCTCTCTTCCAGAGCCTTCACCACGAAATCAGTTGTGATTATCTCCCTGAAGTTACCGGCGTGTACCAGGCCAGAGGGAGAGATACCGGAGGCACAGACATACGTTTCCTGATCCGGAAACTTTCTGGTCACTCCAAAGGCAAGCTGATCCGCCCAGAACAACGGCTGTTCCGTCATACCGTTTCACTTTCAAAAACGTGGTAAAGGTTTTCAACCGGAAGACCTGTTTTTCCCTGTGAGAACTGTTTCATACCTGTCATTTTTCAACTCGATCTTTTTATATAGAAGCAGGTAACCGGTGAGAAAACATGGTTTTTTAACTTGGGTTGCAGGGTTCTTTATTATGGATGCCTCAGGTCTGAGAATGGTTTTTCTACTTGCTGCACTCGGCGTCTTCACCTTCCTGATGTGGAAAGACAGGGAGAACGTTGAGAGAGCAGGCATACTTTTCTACAGAAGAACTGAAAACGGTATAGAACTTATAGACAGGATTGCCAACCGGTTCCCCCGTTTCTGGAAGATGTACTCATGGACCGGCGTTGCCGCAGCAGTCGTATCTATCGTAGCAATCACCTACTTCATAGGTAAAAGCGTTCTGAACGTTGTATTAACAGGTCAGCCAAGCTCCAGTTTCGGGGTTGTGGCTCCGGGCACAGGTAGCTCGGTGTCAGCTCAGCCCGGTGTAACGTTCATACCGGCAGAGTACTGGCTGATAAGCATCGCAGTCCTGATGGCCGTCCACGAACTGAGCCACGGAATAGTAGCAAGACTGGAGGAGTTCGAGATCAACTCTGTCGGGTTGATACTTCTCGGCGTTATCCCGGGAGCCTTCGTCGAACCGAAGGGAGAGAACATGCTTCCCGGAGAAAAAGAAGAAGATGAAGATGGGGATGGAAGTCATCACGGTGCATGGCATCAGGGCAACTGGCTTTCACGGGTGAAAGTCCTGAGCGCAGGCAGCTTCGCGAACTACGTGACGGCCGCAGTCTTCCTCCTTGCCGCTGCAGGAGCATCCAGCCAGCTTGTATACGCTGACGGACTGAACTACCAGACACAGGAAGGATTCCCTGCGGCAGAAGCAGGCATGCAGAACGGGACACTGACCGCTATAAACAGTACAGAGATAGAAGGAGTGAAGTCGCTGCAGAAAGCCACTGAAACCCTTCAACCCGGTGAAAAAGTCAGGCTTGTGACATCAGAAGGCAATTTCACAGTCACCACGACCGAAAAGGAAGGTTTTGAAGGAGGCTACATAGGACTGAAGTTTACCGGAGTAAAGACAGGCTACACCGACGTGGTTCAGGGCTACGAAGGAGTAGTGGACTGGTTCCTCGAAATGCTGAGAATGGTTGGCCTTCTCAACCTGGGAATAGGCCTGTTCAACATGCTTCCTGCCAAACCACTGGATGGAGGCCACATACTTGACGCAGTCGTGGAACGGTTCGCAGGCGAGAAGTACTGCCGGTACGTCAACATCTGGTCAGGGTTCGTGATACTCGTACTGGTGTCAGTCCTGGCCTACAGCATCATCGGGCCTTTCTAACCTGTTCTTTTCTTAACTTTACACACTCATAGGGAAAAACATGACAACCACACATACAGTAAAGATAGTAGACAGGGACGAAGAAGTCCAGGCAGAAGACGGACAGGACATACTCAACGCCCTTCTTGAAGGAGGAGTAGAGTGGATGCACGCATGCGGAGGGTTCTGCAACTGCACCACCTGTCGCGTGAAGATAGAGGAGGGAACAGACAACGTCTCTGAGATGCAGGAAGACGAAAAAAACACGTTAAGACGTTTCCAGGGAGATGAAGTCCTGGAAGGACCTTTCAGACTGGGATGCCAGGCCAAGATCTACGGCGACATAGAGATATCAGAACCGGACTGGTACTGAAAAAAGATGAAAACAGAGTGCTGGAACTGCGGAGCACAGATGGAAGAGTACGTCGCATGCGAGCTTATATGCAGGAACTGCGGCCTTATCAGAGACTGTTCAGATCCCTAGACCTCTCCACTCTCTCATCCGCATGCAGGTTACACAGAGCAAACATAGTCGGCCGCTCACACTCCTTCTTCACACATTTACTGAACATAGAATCAATCTCCAAACCACTTCCACGGAAAGAAGAGGGAATGTATTTTTAAGTGTTGGTGGTGAATCCTGTGATACGTTGTTTGATAAGCGTTTCGGAAACAGCAACTGACCGAAACTGTTATAACTTTCGTTATTTTGAGGTGACATTATCTATGGCAAACGCAGAAGTGGAATGTCCTTACTGTGGAGAGATCTTCGAAGGCGAGAGCGAAGCTGATGCTCGAACCAAGGAAGGCGTTCACAGAGCTGAAGAGCACGTGAACGACAGTGAATCCACACAGAAGGCTTCTAAAGGCAGAAACATTATCGACGACTGGAAGACAGAGGGTAAGAGAGCCTGACTTCTTCCACTCTTCCCCCTATTTTACTTAAAAGAAGGTTTCCTCCCTGTCTCCCAGGGAGTTTGAACATACTTCTTATTCTATCTTGTCCAGCTGTTCCGTCCCCTTCCTGATAGTTACTTCTGTCACACCTGCTATATCGGAGACTGCTCTCTGAGTTATCTTCTCATCGTTCTCTTTGGCAGCCATGTAGATAGCGGCTGCGGCCACACCATCAGGGCTTCTACCCGAGGTCAGGCCCTGCTCACGTGCCTTCATGATTATGTTCCTGGCCCTGGCCTGTGTCTCACCGGAAAGATCCAGCTTGGAAGCGTAACGCGGTACAAAGTTCTCGGGACGGATAGTCTGAACGTTGACATCCAGCTCCTTAGACACGTACCGGTAGTTCTTCCCCAGTTCCCTCTCAGAGATACCTGCCGCCTCAGCAAACTCCTTCATCGTACGTGGTATCCCCTGATTCCTTGCAACGATAAACACAGCCGAAGCCGCAATCTTCTCTATCTTACGGCCCTTAACCACTTCCTCATCTATAGACTTCTCATACATCCTGGCCGCCTCCTCCTCTACAGACTCAGGCAGATTCAACTGGTTGACAATATCGTTGATAAGCCTCAACGCAGTCTTCATGTTCCTGGACTTCGAATCAGAACTACGAGAATGCCACTTCCTCAACCTGTAATACTGACCTCTCTTCTCCCCAGACATGCCCTGCATACTACCAGAACCTATCTCAGTCGATATACCCTTGTCATGTCGCGTATACGTAATGCTGCTTCCCGACCGCTTCTTATCCTTCCTGTCCTCAGCAGAGAACGTACGTGGACCGGACGAATCCAGCTTGTCCTCATCCACCACAACTCCACAGTCCCGGCAGTAAACCTCACCGGCAGCACTATCCCTATCAAAATCAGTCGAGCCACAGTTAGGACACTCAGTCGGCTTCGAATCTTCCTCCGCGGTTTCAACAACTTCAGTCATAGATTGTTCACACATCATTAACAGTCATTAAAGTATTTAAATCTTTCCCTATTTACAGGTATGAAATGTTTTAAAACAACAGGGAAAACTCAATCTTTTCAATGGAAAACTACATCGAGAAGATAGCAGAAACAAAGAAGTTCAACTCCCTGAAACAGCAGGCTGAAAGACACCTTGAAGAGCCAACACAGGGAAAAGTCGAAGAAATAAACGGTGTAAAAATTTTCTACCAGAGCAAAGGAACGGAAAACGGTACAAAAGCATTCGTCTACGGCGTAATAGAAGAAGACCACAGTTTCTACAGCGAAGAACCCGTCCTGAGAGAACCGAGCAGAAACGACCTGAACAGGGTCAGACACCAGCTCTACCATACATACGGTGTACCCAGCGTGGAACTGGAAAAAGCCGACTACAGTGAAACAGAAACATCAGAGATGGGAGAAAACACATATTTGAAGATTGACTAGACCAGTTACCTATGGACCTGGAGAAGCTTGTACCCGACGACTACGGAAAACTGGAAAACTCAGATCTTGCACTTTCAGAAGGACGTATCCGGAGACTGTTCCGAGAAAACATGGACGAAGACCAGACACTGGACGGCGACGTACCACACGTAGTAAACTGCGTTCTCTCCGGCCTCCTCGACGAAATAATAGACGAAACACTGGACGAAGCCGAGTACATGGCAAAAGTGAAAGAATCACACCTCAGAGCCGCCCTGAGAGACGTAGAAATAGAAGAAGAAATGAACGCCCGGACAGAAGCATTTATAGAACAGCTCCGTCAAATATCCAGCCAGATGGAGAAAACAGCCGAAAAACTGGAAGAACAAAACTGAGAGAAAAACCTTTTTATGCCAGCAACAGGTTAAAAAACACAGGTGAAAAACAATGAGCGACACCAACTACCTTGACTGGACCTCACTCGTCCTGGTAATAGTAGGAGCAGTTAACTGGGGTCTTGTAGGCCTCGGAAGCATCTCAGGACAGGGAGAAAACGCCTTCAACCTGGTTAACCTTCTGCTCGGAGGACTAATGGGAGGCCAGATAGAAGCACTGGTATACCTACTGGTAGGACTCTCAGGACTCTACCAGGTCTACTTCGGCTACCAGCTCTACGAAGAACAGTAAAAAAACCTCTCTTTTTAACCCTCTCTTTCTTCTTCCACCATCTCAAACATGTCACCTATGTTCTCCTGCATCACAGTTAACTGCCGTGTCAACCTCCACCTCATGTAAACAACAAAAACCCCGACACCCAGCAAAAAACCGGCAAACAAACCAGCAACAAAACTCAACAACTTCATACCAAAAAACATACAAACCGGAAAAAATTAAACCCTCCGGTAAAAACCCTCCAGAAAACCTTCAACCCCCTCACCGTAGAACAGATGAGAACCACAACCACAGTCCGAACAACCAAAACCCGGAACACCTTCAAACCTCCCACCCATAACCCTACTCAGAGAACACTCAAGATCACAGCCCTCAGCACAGAAAACATCAACAACCTCCACCACATCACTAACCAACAAGTAATCAATATGCCAATGCGGAGAACCACCCTCCACAGACAACTCCCTATGCCTATCCACCCTCTTCAAACCACCCGGCCCAAAAGCAGAACCATTGTAAACATACAAACCAGGAGAAAAAACCACCTCCCCCAAAGCACCCACCTCAACAACCAACTCCTCCAAAACCCTCACAACCAAACTATACGAACCCCTAACCAAAAAAACACACCACCAAAACACAAAAAACAAACAAAAACTTAACAAAAAACCCTTTCCCTCCCCACCAGAAAAAAGAAAATATCAAGAAGTAGGAACACAAGTACCAACTACAGCAGCACCGAAACCAGAGTAAGTCACACTTGCACTTGTCCCCGTCAAGCTATCGCACTTCACAGGATCATCGCCGTCTACCTTAATCGCCACTTCGCAGTAGGCCTCTACCAAAACATCACCTGAATTACAGGACACAGACGCAGTACAATCATACCCACACTTATCACTCACCTGATACTTGTTAGTCCAGTTAAGGCCTCCGCCGCCGTTTCCTACTTGGTTGTCGACGTAGCTTTTGGTTGCTGCGTCCTGTGGATTGGTTGGGTTGGTAAGGTTAGCTATTTTGTTTTGGTTCATGTCGAGGTTTCCGAATAGTTGTGTGGTGTCTCGGATGTTTACTGTGGATGATGCGGTGAATAGTAGAAGTAGTGCTGATGTTATGATGATGTGGGACTTGTTGACTGGTAGGTGTTTCATGTAGTGTTTTTTACGTGAACCGGTTTATATAGGGATGGGGTTTATGTGAGTGTTTGGTGGTAGAGGAGTGTGGCTGTGGCTGTGAGGAGTATGATGTATGGTGTGGTGAGGCCGGGGATGTTGTGGGTTGTGGTTCCTGTACTTGCCTGGTTTCCTCCGTTTTCTGTGATTTTTATCTCTGTGGTGTCGCTGCCGGTTAGGCTTCTGTCCTGGCTCTGTGCTATGACTTCGAGTTGTTTGAAGTTTTCTATTTTTTTGTTGCCTTTTACTTCGATGTTGAATGTTTTGGATGATTTTGGCGGTACTTCTGTTGTTATCTGGTCTTTGCCTGTGCTTCTGAAGGTTGTGAGTGTGTCGAGTGTTTCTGATCCGGTGCTGAGTTCGAGTTCGAATGTTGAGGCCTGGTTTTCTACGTTTATGACCTTTAGTCCGATGTTTTCTGTTCCTCCGAGCTGTGTGTTGACCTGGTCTCTGTAGAGTTTGATAGGCCAGCTTCCGAACCATGTTCCGTCGTAGCAGGCCATGCTTCCTCCGTTTGCCTCTATTTTGTCTCCTTCGTCGTACAGCTGTCGTTTATTTCCTGTTAGGCCGTCTACTTTTGATTTTTCCAGTACGCATTTGTCTGGGTCGTTTGCCACTCCTTTGATGCTTGTGTTGGTGTTGCAGAGGCCTGATTGACAGTTCTGGTAGACAAGGTATTCTGAGCTGTCGTCTCCTCCGCAGAATCCAAGTGTGTCTATACTGTTGTTGTTGGTTCCTGTTGGTACAGGTGATTCAGTGCTTCCCCATGTGGAGGAGTCAGGTTTTGATGTGTATACTGTTGACATTTCTCCGTTGTTGTGCTGTTGTTGCAGGTATCCGTTCCAGTCGTCGTCGATTCCTCCTGTGACTGCGTTTGGATTGTTTTGTACGTAACTGCTTGTGATCCAGTCTACTCCCTGTTCTCCGTACAGGTTGTTTTCCCTGCAGGTGTCCTGTACGCCGTCTCCGTCTACATCGCCGTAGTCCTGGTCGGCCCAGCGGCCGTGAACCAGTGAGTCCTTGTAGATACACAGCTCACCGTCACTCTTTAACCGGCCTTCATCCTCTGTTTTATCGTCCGTGTCCATGTATGTTCCATCTTTGTAGAAGTTCTGGCCCTGGTCTGTGTAGCAGTAGTCGTTGTCGACGGCGCACCCCCAGTTGCCGTTGTTTATCTCACTGTTTGGAGCTTCTCCTACTCCCTCTATCAGGTACTCCTTGTTGTCGTCTCCACACACAGGTTGTTCCTGGTCGAAGCCTTCGTCTACGCTTCCATCCGCGAAGTTTATCGGTGCCCTGACTTCTTTGTCGTTGTTTCTTGTAGTGGTTCCTGTACTGGCATTGATTCCTATGCCCCGGTCGGAACCTGTCAGGTCACATGAGAAGCTTAACAGGTTCCAGGAAAGATCATCCGGATCCCTCCAGACACCGTCCCCGCCCTGATTCTGGATGTAGGAGTTGCCGAACACTTTCTGTGTTTTAAGCAGTGTATCATCCGTTGTAGATGTCCTGGAAGAGACTCCTGTACGTGTGTAGCAGGAGCCTGCGGCGTAGGACTCTCCCGTGTTGCTGATGCCGTCACTCAGGTGGCTTGAAAGACCCCAGTTGTCCGGACCCGGAGCAGTATCCTTCTCGTTATCTGTCCATGGCGTACCGCTGTAGATACTGTCCCAGTTGTCTTCTGTCGTTGCACCTGATTCGAACTGATCTGAGTCGTCCTGCATCTTGTTGTGGACACCGTCGTTGTTGTCCTGTTCCGCTCCCTCAGTGAACTCTCCTGCGTTGAACCAGGCGGAAGAAGAGGTTCCCTGACCGTTGTCGTCACATTTACCTGAGTCACAGTCGTCCTCAGTAGCGTAACCTGTCGGCGCCCGACCTCTATCTGTCCCGGGGTTAGAACCCCAGAGAGCGTTTATCTGGGCTCTTTCCAGAGCATTGAACTGGTCGCTGTTAAGATTATCTTTCGTCATGTGGTCTGCATCCATGTCGTACCACTCACCGCCAGACCTGGACTGATCGTAGTCAAGACATACTTCAGGGTCACCCGGATCACTGCCTGCTTCATCGTTTCCAAGATTCCATGTCTCACCTTCACTGAAGACGCGGACCCTGTCCGAACCGGTAGTGTTGTAGACACAGTCATCCGGCCTGTCCACACATGCATAGTGATCGTCCTCTGTCTCAGACTCAACGCTGTTGCCGATATGCTCCTTGACCAAATACTCGTTGGGGTCGTCTCCACACGCAGACTTCCACTGCTGAAGATCATCCTGGTCATAGTTACCGGGGTCATCCGGATCACCATCCATATCCCAGGAAAACTCCTGCACCACTACATCATTACTGCTCTGAGCCGAAACACCGCCCATCAAGACACCGAAAACCAGTGCCAAAAACATTACAGAACCGGACAAATCACGTAACGAAAACACAGTCACACCTCTACACATGTCAATTCAAGCATGCTTGAATAAAAAGGTGTACCTAACGCCTTTCCGAGGTTCACCGATGATTCATATGTGAAACTAGTGAATATTTCATCTGTCTTTTCGGGAAAAATAGTGAATAATGGAAGAGGAGTAGATAGTAGCCTTGATCAGCAGTTATTTTCTGGGCCTATACACAAGTTCTCACTTTTAAGCGGTTTTACATACGGAACATCGAGTGTGAAGCCTGGTGCTGTTTCCTGATTTTCCTCCCCTAATGGAGACCCTGAGGTAGATTCAATGTTGTTACATTCACTTGCAGGACCTATGCATATCCTAGTGTCCTGAAGTGTTTTCAGAGCTTCTGTATAGAGTGTGCCCTTCATTATATCACCTGACTGGTTTAGATATGCGTCTTGATCAAGCATAGTATCCTTAGTTCCTGTTCTGGAAGCACATCCCTCTCCCAGGCAGATGCCTGTTGAAGAGGATGTTGGTGGTTCTTCAGTCCATTCAAACCTATAGGAAAGTGTGTTAGCTTTTGAAGTAGTGAAGTTTACCACGTTAGTTCCGTCCCGTAAATCTATGTTTGTGACTGTTGAGGACTCACCTCCGCCTAAATTACCAAGCTCAGTTTGTTTTCCATTTATAGTTACTGAAGTATCGCCTGTAGCCGGATGTAGTACACTGGCCGTACCGCCTCCAAAGTTTATATTTCCGGATGCTGATCCTGTCATCATTGCACTTGCACTAGCGGATAGGGTTACTTTGATCTTGTCACCTGTTTCCATCGTTACTTCAGGTGCAAAGCTGCTTCCATCAAAGTAGTTAGAGTTGCCGAATCCTGCACTGTAGGAGTCCTGATATATAGAGTTACATCCGGAGTCAGTGCATTTTTTGACGTTTATGCTTGCACTACCAGACCCTCTGAATCCTATCACGCTACCTCCATAACTTCCTCCTATCTTGTATACAGCAGGGGTTTCTGCTTCAAATACTGTCTTGGTCTGCGATTTGCTTTCTGAATCATCATCTCCTCCGTCATCTGCACCAACCTGGAATGAAGGAGTCATGTCATGAGATTCGTAGGTTGGGGTTACTTCTCCTCCGTTCAGTCCCACGTTGAAACCACACCCTGCACAGTAGTAACCACTCAGTTCTACCGTTGCTGACTGGCCCTTATCCATGCTTACGTCATTCAGGTAGAACGTACCTGTTTTAGCATCGGCCTCATCATCGTTAACTGTCAGAGTTTTACTCTTTTGTTCTCCTCCTGCTTTAAATACTATCTCTGAACTAGCAGTTCCGCCAGGTTCAGCGTTTGCTCCTAAATTGTAATTTACCTCAAAGCTGTAGGTTCCTGCTTTTGGAGCATCAAAAACCTGGTAATTCTTCGTTTCACCGCCATTAGTATGGTCCTTACCAGCTATTAAGTCGTATGATGGTAGAGAGACACTGTTACCTCCTGATGTAACTGTAAGATTTTCTTTAGTTGGTTTCCCTGAGATATCAATTGTAAAATCTTCTCCCGTCCATAGACCGGTCTCTATCTGATGACCAGAGGAGCCTGTTGAAATATCCGTTCCATATACGAAGTGCACCGGCTGACTTCCTTTAAGTATAACTTCCTTGATGGAGCCATGTTTCTTTCCACCTTTTTCCATCATCTTCACTATTGGATCGTATCCGTATCCCCAGTCGTTTGTTGAGATGTCGCAGGTGGTTCCTCCTTTGGTGGCTGATATCTTGACGTTGTCGGGGTTGACCCATGTTCCGTTTCCGTCTTGTACTGTTGCGAAGGAGTTGGCGTAGACTCTTTCAGCCTTGTCTCCTGTTCCGTAGCATGATCCGTTGAGGTACGGTGTTCCGTCGTTTGCTATGACGTAGCTCAGGTTCGGAGTTAAAGCCCATTCGTCGTCTTTAGAGTCTACACGGCTGTTTTTAAGAGGTCCGAGGCTCTGCCCTTCTTTAAGTTCCTGTCCCTGCGTGTTCTGTGCGCCGTGGCCTGTTTCTCCGCCGGCCTGAACCCTGTTAGCCAGTACACCGGCACTGACTATCTCGTTGTTCACGTCCAACTCACTGCTGACAGGGTTTTCCTGCTGCCACTGATTGACACAGTTCGTGACTTCCTCTTCCTCGTCTTCAGGTACGTTGTTCTCTTCGTCATCTTCCCCGTCTTCATCGCCGTCTCCCCCTCCGAATATTTCATCTAGTATTTCATCTATCTCTTCGAGACCTCCGTTTCCAGAGAACATATTAGTTGATCTCTGTGTTCCTGACTGCTGTACCTGTTGTGTCTGCTGTTGTTGATCAACCTGTACTTCGCAGGGACCTGTTTCTGTCTGGCTGTCCTGTGTTAGACTGTCGACAGGGTTTGCGTCGTCGACAGGTACTCCTTCCTTGAACGGGGAGTAGTACACTCCTGTGGTTCCAAGGTCGCTGCAGTTGCCGACACAGTCGTCTTCACGTGCCAGGCCTTCCTGGATGACCCCGGTACTAGATGCTGCTTCACTGTCAGGATGAGAGCCGTAGGCTGGAGGCGCTATATCTTCGTTGTCTCTGAGATACTCGTTGACTTCACTGGTATCGGTGTCGTGCCATTCTCCTACGTTATCATCGTCAGCATCAATACATATCTCCTGGTCCAGTGATCTTGCTCCTTCCTGATTGGCTTCAAACGAGATACCTTCTACAATGTTTCCCTGAGTCACTTCAACAGGTTTTCCTATATCCTTAAGGCTTCCCTCAGGATACACACTGCCATTGTAGACACAGCTATTTTCAACCTGGCCAGCTACATCATCAAGTATCTGTTGGTAGTCGCTGTTAATAGGATAATACCTCCCTCCTGTAGACTTTGCAATTTCACCGTATCTTCCTTTGGTTACGCCATTATCCTCTCCTCCTCCATTTGCGTCTGCAATAGAATAGACTGTTATTCCTTTATCCTCGGCGATCTCGGCCCATTCAGATGGAGACTTTGAAGTACCTAAATCTTGTGTTACAGGTTCTGAAGCGAGAAGAATTATCATCTTTCTGCTTGACTCTCTCCAGTCAAAGTCCTGAATCGCGGTTTTCAGAGCAACGTCTTCCTCCTCTACACAGCAATGTGTTTGGGACCAGGCATCTTCCATGGTACTCTTGATTTTGGACAGATCTTCGGTGAACTGGACTTTATGGTTTATAGTTCCTGGTTCCGCGTCTCCCCCCCCGGTCTTTTTTGCATATGAAAACATGCCGGCTTTGGTGCCTCTAGGAAGTTTATCAATAAACTCCTCAGTATTTGTCTGAAGTTCTTTTATGTATGGATTCATGCTGAGGCTGTCGTCGATAGCGAATACTACGTCTACGGATCTTGCTCCCATCACTGTTTCGTATAGTGCAGGGTAACGCCTAGCTACTTCTCCGCTGACTGCTGGACCTCCGAATACTCCTCTGTACTGGTTTGGCTGGTCGCTGTGTGGTCCGTAGGGTCGTGGACTGTCTGTTCCTGGATAGTAGCACTGTACGTCTCCTCCAAGTTGGTTGTATATGTTGCATGCGGATAAGCCTTCTCCTGTCCCTGCTTTTGCGGCTATGCTGTATTCTATGCCGCTTTCGGGGTTGGTTGGTGAGTCCCAGGTGTCAAATGAGTTGAGGGATACGTTGACTGCTGCTATGCATTTGGTGTAGCGTCCGGGACAGCTCATGTCTATGTCTTCTGCACTGAGGTGTGGGCCGAAGTCTGTCTTGCTTCCTACCACTCCTTCTCCTTCGTGGTATGCGATGAGTCCGTCGCCTTCTCCGTTGCTTCCGTCCGGTTCGTAGTTCTGGAAGTCTGTTCTCTCTGAGACAAACTGGTTTCCGTCAACTGTCAGTTCGAACTTGCTCCATCCGAAGGCCCGGTTGTTACCTAGTTCAAGGCTGTCCCGGGTTTTGTCGACGGAGTAGTATCCTTCCCCACCTGTGCTTTTATGGAATATTTCTTCACTGTAGTCTCTGTTGAATAGAATGTTTTTTGCGTTTTTGGAGGTTTCTGCGTCGTTCGTGTCGAATACTTTCTCTGAGTTAAGTGATACTCTTTCCATGCTGTATGTTACAGTGTTTGATTCGTAGTCATCGGCGTACTGTATTGTATCGCTCTCTGTGTAGGACATGCTTGTCCCCATGTCACATCCTGCAGTCGGTGTTTTTTCTTCCACGCATTTGTAGGTGTTTGACTTGGTTCCTCCGACCTGGTAGTTTATCGCGTTCTGGCCTCCACGTACGTTTCTATCGACTGTTATCTGGAAGTTGTCGTCACGTGGGTTCTTGGAGTATCCTACGCCGTCGCTTGAAACAGTGAACCAGTCTGCGTCCACTGTTTTTGTTTCACTGTCGCTCTGAAGCTGTTCATCGTAAACTGTACGTGATTCAAGACTTGTGTATGCTGTACCGGTTACCTTACATGTCGAGTTTTCATCCAGTGCTGTACAGTCGGTGTTGACCTGTCCGTTGCTGTCCCAGTCGGTGACTGAATCGTCATTTGGTGCGTCCCAGTCTGTAACGCTCCATACCTGTTCTGTGCTTGTCTCTACATTCAGTTTTCTCAACACGTTCCTGTTGTCTGAGTCTATGAAGTGGTCCGGTGCACCTTTTGTGTCAGCGTTAAAGGTTTTACCGCCGCTGCCACCGGTTATATCTTCAGAGTAGTCTCCTCCGTGGCCGTTTGCACCGTATTCACGTGCGTAGATGTTGTCTCCGTTGGATGGACTGTTTCCTTCCTGTACTTCGTACACTTTCAGCTCGTCGGAGACGGTGGAAGTGCTTTCTCCTGTGTCTTCTGCCATGCCTACGTCGGTTGGACAGTCAAGACTGCTTTCCCCGTCGTCTGTTCCGTCTCCGCAGTCGCCGTCTCTCGGAGGGTCGATGAACTCGGCTTCTCCAACCAGTCCTAGGAAGCCGTTCTGTACGACATCCCATTCAGGTTTTCCGTTCACGGTCTGGGTGGCTACTGTTCCTGCTCCCAGGTTTCCGGAGTCGTTTCCAGGGTTCTGTACGTATGCTTCTTCCAGTGCTCCTGAGTCGGCAGTTGTTGATCCTGCTCCGTAGTGTACTTTTCCCGGTATGAACTTTGTAGGGCCATTTGGTCCGCCGAGTAGGGCTGTGGCGTCGGTGTCCCAGGCTTCGCCCTCTGACTTGTCCATGTTGTATGGCTTGGTGCATCCCGGGTCGTTTTCGTCTACCAGTCCTTCGTTGTCGTTGTCGTTTCCGTCTATGCATGCAGAGGTTGCTGCGGTGGTGTTAAGTGAGAAAAGTGTTACTGTGAGTAGTAGAAGAGTGAAGATCTTGGTCTTGTTCTGTACCATAAGGTTTCTGTGGTTATACCTGTTAATAAAAAGAAGGGTTGTGTGGTGTAGGAGGGAAGGTAAGAGAGAGGGAAAGTGCAGGTTTATCTTCTTTGGGCGGTAAGACTCCGTGCTTTTCGAAACTCCTTGCTAGGAGTTTCTGGAAACACAGGAAATCAAAGATTTCCGAATTTAGCTTGGAGATACACCGCCAAAACACGTTTAAGTTCTATGACATAAGTATAACCTAATGCGATATGATACTCAAAGCGGTAGCCATAGCAAGTATTCGCTACAGTATCACCTAATACTGGCTACCAAATACAGGCACAACCTACTGAAAGGCGAAGTAGGTGAAGACCTGAAACAACAGGTCGATAGTATCGCAGAAAACAAGGATATAGAAGTTCTGAACAAAGAAACGGACGAAGACCACATCCACATCCTGTTCCGTGCTACACCAACAACAGAACTATCCAAGTTCATAAACAGCCTGAAAGGTGCTACAAGCAGAAAATTACGGAACAAATACGACCATCTTCAACAACACTCCGCACTGTGGTCGCCTTCATATTTCCTCGCCACAACAGGTGAAGTAACACTCGACCAGCTAAAAGAATATGTGGAGAACCAAGGTGAGTTCGAGTGAAAGTAGAGAAAACAGTTCAGGCAGGCGTAGTAGAACTCACGAACCAGAAACGGAAAGAGCTTGAAACAGAGTATCAGAATCTACAGAAATATCTTCAAGGTGAAGAAGATGTTGAGGTCTATTCTGCGAACAAGCAACAGGCAGAACGGTTCTACGACACAATCAAAGAGGACAGCGAGTATCCTATCTCCATCCGTAAAGACTTGATAGATGTTCAGGAATGTGAGTCTGATATAGCTGATTACTTTGTCCGAGTTCCGACAGCACAACGCTACGGAGGACTCAAATTACCTGTCAAGACTCATACAGAGATAGAGGATGATTGGGAGATAGGAGAAAGCAAGGTAATCAAGCGTGACGACAACTTCTACATACATATCTCGGTCAGTTACGAGGTAGAACCTGTTTCTGACCTTAACGGAATCTATGGTATTGACCTTGGACTCCGAAACCCTGTAGTTGGAGTGGCTCTGTCGGTGGCAGAGTCT
>JBDGSL010000019.1:16316-24228 GCA_042217555.1 Candidatus Nanohalobium sp.
GGTAGGCGACCTCGAAGGAATCCAAGACAAAGACAGAGGGAAAGAGATGAACAGGAAACTTCACAGATTCCCGCACTACAAGTTCAAGCAACTACTCCGCTACAAGCTGAAGGAAAGAGGATTGCCGATGATAGAAGTAGATGAGGCATACACAAGTCAGACTTGTCACAAGTGCGGAGAAAAAGGAAGCAGGTATCGAGGAAGGTTCAAATGCTCTGGAACAGAAATGGACGCAGACTACAACGGTGCTTGGAACATCTCCAAGCGGGCGTTAGGTAAGGCTGAAACAAGCCCTCTGGCTGACGCAGGGGCTACTGTGACATAGCCCACGAACTCCCTAACGATGACGCAACCGCTCTACCTGACACGGCGTTCAGGTATGAAGTTGCAGATGTGGAGGAGAACCAATTAAACGGCAAGGAAGCCCCGCTCAACAGACTCTGCGAGTCCGTTTGATCGAGTGAAATCACCTGGATTTCATCGAGTCCTTCAGGTCGGGGAGGATGTCACCGTGGTAGTTTCCAGAGTGTTCTTTGTGCGTGTTTCTTGAGTTGTTCTGCGTTTCCTCCGGGCATTACGCTCATAAGGCCCATGTATGAGACGTCTTCTTCTTCCTGTTCTTCGTATTCTTCCCAGTATTTCTGGAGTTTGTTGTGTACGCCTGAGGTTTCCTGGCGTGTGTTGGGTATGCCGCAGGTGTTTCCGACTCCGACTACTGCTACTTCTCCACTGTGTTCTTCTACGACGTGTTTGACTTTTTCTACTGCTTCGTTCCATGATTCGTAGATGTCTTTCTTCATGGCTTTGCTAGCTTCCGGTGCGGACTGTTTGATGACTACTCCTTCAAGCGGTAGGTCGTTGCTGGTTGCTGCTTCTTCAATCTTGCTTTTTTCTACTCCTGGTCCCCCCATCATGACGCCGACTCCTTCGTTGACTTTTCCGGTTTCCTCTCCTTCGAACTTGGAGGCTGCATCGACAGTGACTACTGCTTCAAGGTTGTTTTCTTCTGCGAGCTGGTTGATTGCGTCGCCGTATTTTCCAAGTCTTGCGCCGGGGCCGTCGGATTTTATTACGTGTACTGTCTGTCCTGAGATC
Source organism: Candidatus Nanohalobium sp. (assembly GCA_042217555.1). Lineage (GTDB taxonomy): Archaea > Nanohalarchaeota > Nanosalinia > Nanosalinales > Nanosalinaceae > Nanohalobium. The sequence continues at coordinate 17,412 of JBDGSL010000019.1, forward strand.
TCTTCCTCGCTGTGGACGATGTTATCTGCGACTTCCTCTGGTTCGTCGGTTATCAGTTTGGCCGCTACGAGAGGCCCTATGGAGTCTCCGATCGGTGCTTCGTCCATGAATGCACGGGTGGCTCCTTTCTGGCTTTCGGCAAGTTCCTCGTAGATCGGAAGCATCATGTTGATCAGTCCGACTAACTGGAAGTTTTTCGTCTCGTTGATAAGTTCACGGTAGTGTCTCAGTACTTTGTAGATCTGCTGTGTGCCCATAACGCCTTTGAACGCCATGTTGAGGTCTGCGAGTTCTTCTTCGTCTTCTGTCTCTGCGTGGTTGTCGATGAAACGTTTGAACTTGTCTTCCGATGCATCCAGGACGTTTTCCAGCCTGTCAACCATGCCTGCAGGGTCAAGAGTTGTAGGTGCTGAGAACTGGAAGTTCTTCATGGAGTCAAGTCTCTTGTCGAAGTTTCCTGATTCATCCATCTTGTCCGTGAACAGCGATACGGAGGTCTGGTGGTAGTCTTCTATCTGTGAGAGAACTGTACGGAGCTTTCTATCCGCCTGCCAGACCATTATTCTCGGCCCGAAAACTATCAGTATGGGGAAAAGCAGAAACGATAGTATCTGAAGGATTTGAACTATCTGATTACCGGAGTCCATTAAACCAGGTAGTACCATGGCAAAGTTTGAAAACTGCACCTTTTTAATGGTAAATCAGGCAGTTCTGGAAAGCCTGAGGCAGCGTGTATAAGGGTTTAGAACTGGTTTAGAGGCAGTTTCAGGGTTGCTTCTCTGTCAAGCCGGTCTTGTGGGGATGTTATCTCAAAGTTAAGGAGGGGGAGGGTTCTTCTTTCTGTACTGTTCTCTGTGGGTAGGTTGCTGATTTATGTTTTTTCTGGTATGAGGGATGGAGGGGTTAGAAGCTAGTTTCTCTTTTTGAAGTCTGCGATCACTGCTTTGGCTTCTCTACTGCTTGGAGAGGCTCTTTTCAGTAGTTTCAGTGTTGTTTGTCCTGTTTCTTCTGAGACTGCATCCAGTTTTTTGACCCCTGATTTTTCTTTCTGTCTTGAGAACATGCTGTGCATAAGGATGCCGGCGGCGTGGCTCTGGTTTATGGACGGGTATTCTCCTGTTTCGATGTGGACTACTGAGTCACAGAGTTCCAGTTCTCTGTTGGACAGTCCTGAGCTTTCCCGGCCTATAACTATTGAACTGTCTTTTCTTGGCTTGAATTCTTTTAATGGGGTTCCACGTCCTGGTTTGGTTCCGATTACGTGTTTAAGGTCTTCTACTGCTTCTTCCAGTTCTCCGTATATTTTGGCTTCTCTAAGTTTTTCCTGTGCGTTGTTTGCGGTTTTACGGGCTTCTGAAAGGTTGAAACCTGGGTTTACCAGTCTTATGTCTGCGTTGAAGTTTGCGGCCAGTCGGGCGATGAAACCGGTGTTTTCAGGTTTTTCCGGTTCTACCAGTACTATCTTTTCCATATTTTTTGGGAGAAGGCTGTGTGTTAAACAGGTTTTTTCAGTTTCCGTATGAGGTTTTTCCTGCTTTGAGGCTGCTGACTTTTCCGTCAAGTATCAGCGTGTTTCTGCCGGGATATATCTCTATGTCTCCGGTGAAAGAGTTTATCTTGATGTTGCTTCTGTTGGTGTTTAGAGGGAAGTCGGAGTCTTTGACCGGTGAGATCGATGCCTGTTTGAACCTGATCTGTGATCTGTGGGTTTCACTTATCTTTATTAGCGGGGTTTTCAATCCGGTGTCAAGTCTTATGGATGTGTTTATGTTGACTCCGCTGGTTTTCAGCCCGGTTGCTTTTCCTTCTATCCTGGATGTGTTGCCGAACTTCACCTTTCCTGTGAACTTCCTTAACTTTATGTCTTGATCTGAGTCTATAGTCATTGTGGACGCGTTTATCTCTGTCAGGTTCTCTGCCTTGAGTCCTCCGTTGTTGATTTTTACCGTGGCTGGACCGTCTATCTCCATTTTTGCATGGATTTCGTTGCTGGGTTCTGGTTTCCGGAATATCTCTCCTATGATGGGAAGGTCTTGAAGCATGGAGGTGTCGGACATGGTTACGGCCTGGTCCTGAGGTGTTACATCTGAGAAGACTCCTCCTCCGGCACCGGCGAAGACTGCGGTAAGGCTTCCAAGTACTGCGGCCAGGATCTTGATATCCATAGTATATAACTGGTGGCTCTCCGGTTTTTAATCTTCGTTTTCTTCCTGGTTGTCGAGGACTACTTCACGTGTTGAAACGTTTCTGTCACTCCGGGTTTTGCCTACCTGCTGTTTCAGTTTTTTCCAGGCGTATTCAAACGGTTTTACCACTGCTTTGGCCAGTCGGTACGGTATCGGTATGACGGTTGCTCCTATGCTGTAAAGTGAGGATACCAGGCTGTAGGCCATGTAAAGTGATGAACCCAGTACGGAGAACATCAGCAGGTCGTTGATATTTACCGGGCCTCCCTGTATGTATCTCAGCACGAGGTAGAAAACTCCGGAGAGCACGGAGACAAGTATGGTTTCGAATATCATCTCCATTATCTTGAATGCAGCGACAAAGGCAGCTATCAACGCCACTATCAGTACTATGCTTATACCGTCTATCTGGACCTGTGTAAGCTGACTTAACTCGTTCAACATTTTTTACTGCCCCAGTACATCGTATAGAGGATCTCCTTCATCAGGGACGTAGCTGGTGAAGAAGATGAACCCTATCATTATTATCACCAGCACACCTCCGATAACCGGTAGGATCGAACCTCCGCTTGAACTCTGATTTTGACCTGTATTACCTCCTGTGTTTCCTGGATCACTGCCTCCTGGTTCCTTACTGCTCTGTGAGTCCAGCTGGCTGCTTACTGTTGTCAGTGTTGCGTCGGCAGTGCTGTAAAGGCTTCGAGCCCTTTCGTAGTTCCCTCCATCCCATGCGGTCCGTATCTGGCTTATCTTGGTTGATACCGAGGTAAGCTGGCCTTCAAGTGAGCTACCTGATTCTACACGTGCTTGAAGTGTTTTAAGCCTGTTCTCAAGTTTATCTGCCTTTTTACCGTAGTTCTCTACAGGTGTAGCCGTCACCGCGATTGTTGAAGTTGCCGAACCGCTTTCTATGTTTATCTGTCCGCTACTTGTCTCCACTGACTGGAATGTCAGTTCGATGTCTCCTGTCTCACCGGGTTGTATCTCGGGACTGGAAACTGATACCGAGTAGCTGTAGGATGTGACGTTGAAGCCTGTGATAGGTTTTTCACCGGTGTTTTCTACCTCTACGGTTTCTGTCCGGGATTCTCCCTGTGGGACTTCTCCCAGGTCCAGTGTTTGAGTGCCGAGCGAGAAGTTAACGGTTTTATCCTTCTGCACTGGAAGTTCTGAAGCGTTCAGCGAGGTATCAATCTCTATACTTTCTCCCTTCTCTGTCTTAACTTCTATACTGCCTGTGTGTACTCCTCTGGAAGCTGCTGTGTAGTTGAACACCAGTTCTTCCCTTTCTGTCAGGTTTCGGTTGGTTGCAGGGCCATCTACCCGGACGTGTTCTGCGATGTCGCCGCTGAAAGTGACGTTGTAGTTTATCTTGCCGTTCCCGGGTCTGAGGTTGGCAAGTTCCACGTTTCTGAGCACCGGGTCTTGTGAGTCTATGGAGAGGTTGATCCAGCCGTCTTCAACAGTGTTTCCCTTCACGAGGCAAAGCCTGCCGGAACGTTCCTGACAGTCTATAGAGTCGACCTGTACTTCTACTGTCCTGTTGTAGCCTGTGTCTATGTCCTCTACTTTAAACTCTCCGGAGGTATCTGCCGGTTTTGAAAGGTTTACCTCTATGTAGATCCTGTCTTCAGCATCTGCCAGGAGTGTGAAGGATTCGTTGACTACAGAGATATTGGCCGGTGTGTCTTCTGTGATGTTTAAACGGTTGTCAGCCGATAGACGGGAGTTTATGCCGAGTGTGAAGTTCTCTGCTTCAAGAGTATCTGCTTTGTAATCCGTATTGGAGTCAAGTGAGAAAGTAGATTCCATGTCTTCGACCTTGAACTCTGAGTTGAACACTGAGGTAACGCCGTAACGGTTGGTAGCGTTGACCTTGACGTTGTAGACACCGGTCGGAAGATCCGGGTTCAGGGATACATCCGTCTTCATAACTCCATCCGAACGATCATAACTCAGTTCGGACATGTCAAGGGTTTCCACCTCTCTGGAGTCAGGATCAGTTATGTTAATGTTTATACGTTCGAAGCTGCTCTTGTTTAACGATTTAAGGCTGTAAGGCCTCTGGAAGAAAAGTTCGAGCGTGTAAGTGCCTCCTGCATACGTGGTAGGGCTTCCTACATGTTCAACATTGAAGTAGTCAAGCGTAACGTTTCTCCTGTCAACGTGGTAACGGCCGCTGCTGGAGGCATTGAACTCGAACTCCACCTTGCCCCTGTAGTTAGAAGTATTTATCTCGGGCAGTGTAAAGCTCTGCTGGTATACGTCGCCGCTGCCATCCATCCTGAACACTTCCAGTTCCTGCCTGCCTGAAGAGTTGAACAGGTTCACCGAGAGATTTACGTTGTCTGCTGTAGAGTCCGTAACAGTGTACTCCGTTTCTACTTCAGCCCCTGGCTCACACTTTTCGACCATTCTTGAGGACTCACAGTTCTGTGAGGAAAACCCTGTTATCTCTCCCTGTACCTTTGGAAGAGTCTTTATCACTTTTGACAGGGTTCCGTGAGGGTTCCTGCCACTGTTCTTAGAGGCTTTCACATGCATAAGGTATGTTGAATTTGTCGAGGAAGGAAGATATACCTCGCTGTTGTAAAAGTAGCTGTCGTAACTATCATAGGGATCAGGGTCGTTTTCACCGTTGAAGTTGTCAAGGCTGTATGTCTCCGACCATGTATCGTTGGCGAAGATCAAACTGACACTGCCCTCTGTCTTGTTGACAGTTTCACCGGTAGAAGCGTTTTCCACGGCGACATCGGCCTTTATCCTCTTCCCAGCTTTCACCTCGTCCCCGATATCCGTCAGGACTGAAATATTCAGGTCGCCAACATTGATATCCTCTGTGAGGTTCGCCTCAGTACCTGAGGACACGTCCTGGCTTTCCGAATGATTTACAGTACCGTAAGCCTCGTACTTTATCATGTCGCCCCTGGTATAGTTGGGTTTGAAACCAGCGTACCAGTAACCGTCGTACAGGTAGCTCAGATCCCTTGATTTACCGTTACTTTTGTTGTAGTAGAAGTTTTGCTGGCCTTCACTTCCAGTGAGAAGGTTTTCCGGAGTAACCGGCAGTTCATCGGATGTCGCCGGGTCATCATAGGTTATACGTACCACCTGCACAGTACCTGTTTTCAGGCCTGTTGTGTTCATGGAGAAAGGCTCATCAACACTATAGATATTCCAGTTTGAAACAGCAGAGGAAACATTCGCTGTCAGAAAGATCGACAGAAACAGTACAAACAGCAGTCTTTTTCTTTCAAAACTCATAACAATAGAGTCTTTACAGGGGACGTTAAAAAATCTATTTACAAACGGTACAGGAAAACAGTTTCAAACCACAGCTTCTCCCGGTCGATCTCGGAGAGATCAAAACGTTCCACAAGTTCAATGTGGTCGGTACTGGAGCTTAAAACTATCCAGGCCTCACCGTCTTCTTTCAGGTGCTCTCCGGCCTGGCTGAGAAATCTTTCCGCTGTCTCCAGACCGGTCCTTCCTCCACGCCACATCTCCTCATCACCTATATCTTTCGGCCCGGAGAGATAGGGCGGGTTAAAAACGATCAAGTCAAAACAGCCGTCAACCTCTGAAAAAATATCGCTCCTAAAAACTTCAGCTTCAAGACCTTCCTCCTCAAATCTTTCCCGAGCATGTTCAACCGCGTCAGGGTTAATGTCAACAGCTGTAACATCTGCACCGTTCCCAGCTGCTTCAAGGGACACCTCTGCGTTCCCAACTCCAACCTCAAGGAAGTCCACATCTTCCAGTTCCTCTGGAATACTCCTCTTGACAAGAAGCGTATCTTCCCTGACAGGGTAGACCGACATGACTAAAACCTCCGTGCGATTTTATCTTTGTCGTAGCCTTGGTCTCTGTGGAACACGGCGAATATTCTAATTCTGCTGTTTTCTATGTCGTAGACTGCTCTGTAGTCTTTTCCTCCTATTTCACCTTTCATCACGTACTTGAAAACCGTCCGGCCTTGAACCTGTATAGTACCGGTGTTTTCATGGCTGTTAGGCTCTTTTTTCAGTTCCTGCAGCTTCTCCCAGATATACTGTTGATGCTCCGGTTTAAGTTCTGTGATCTCTTTTACTGCTTTCTTATGAAGGTTCAGCTTCATTCAATATCCAGCTTCTCCCTGAACTCATCCTCGCTCAAGATCTCTGCTCCTCCTTCTTCAACTTCCTTAATCCTCTTCAAAAGCTCCTCTTCCTCAGAAGGAGTCAAACCGTTGTCCTTATCCAGTTTCTCCCGGATAGCCGCCCGAATATACTCCGAACCGTTCTGATACAGACCCTCCTCACTCATCTCATCCACCTGGGATTTCATCTCGTCCGGAATCTTCACACTCACGGTAGCCATAATACCACAGTTTACCTTTGTAGCGAAAATACTTAAAATTACCGAACTCTAAGATAAGAACCTTCGTCCAGTATAAACTTGTGACTAACCGAGAAGTTTGAGAGATGCGGCACGAAACCCTACGAGTTTCTCCAAGCATACGATCTCATAGAGATCATTCGGCGTTCAGGATTCGAAAATCAGAGGATTTTCTTCTCCTCGGCACCGAAGTTCCTCGGTTTGAAAATCCTGGATATTCCTGCCAAAAATCCTGAAAGCCATGTGAAACATGG
>JBDGSL010000002.1:0-143342 GCA_042217555.1 Candidatus Nanohalobium sp.
TAGGTCCTTTCGAAGTAAGTACTAACGTTTCAGGATGTACGCACTTCCCAGTTCCAACGCTGCCATAAAGAAAGACGTTACTCGGATCATTTCCCTTTAGGCTCGGTGCTAGGATAGACGCTAAGTCGTTCATTTGTTGTTCTCTGTGCAGTATGTTGTCGGGCTTCCAGTTAGTGGTAAGAGCATCCTTGTTCTTGAACAAAGACTCCTGATCCACATAGTTCGAAAACATCGACTTCAGATTGCTCTGTCCCAAGATACCACCCTGACAAAACTCTGCATAATTTTTCTCCCCTCCGTACATACTCCAACCGAAACCAAGGTTTATAATCCCTTCCATGTGAAGCCGAGGTAACACCGACCCCCACCCCCTGATTTCGAGTGGAAACAGAATCTGCCCAACGTTTTACAGATATAACAGTGTTATATTAGTATAACAGTGTTATAACAGTATATCGGTGTTATAATCCAGAAACCGCTAGCTGGAAACTCTACTCCAGACGAAACCAGGGGGTGGGTGGTTCAGTGTATCCACAACCACAGAACATTCTACCGGCCGACTAGAACACTTTTAAACAACTTAACTCAATCTTAACAACACATTCTACCATGATTTTTCACACTTTATCTGCTCTTCAATCTTACTTCATCAAACTTCTCCAAATAAGACCAGAGTAGATCAGCTTTTAACACTTTGAAACTTTTCTACTATCTTTTCTTCTTTTTTACTGTACAGAAAGACTCTCCAGACCCCCTTGTTTCATGTGGAGGTTTCGTGTGGAATAGTTCAAAAATATTGTCTTCCAGGGTATGGAGAGTTAGTTCTTTACCTGAGAGTGTTAAGAGAAAGAAGTAGTTGATGGAGGAAAAGAGGTCTTTGTATTAGCCTAGGAGTTTGTTAAATCCTTGAGTTTGAATAACCGGAGATCTCCTCTTTCATCGGCCTCATCCCGTAGTCTTTCTGTAAAACCGCTTTTACTGAATAGAGCGTAGTCCGTTCTTCCTCCAATCCTGATCTCTTCCTTCTTTTCCTCCAGGTCTCTGAGTAGCTTGAGGCCTATATCGGAGTTGGTGTATTTACATTCTCCCAGGAGTTTTCCACCCTCTCTATATATCCCTGCTACATCGATTTCGTGCTCTTTATGCCACCATCTTCCTACTTTCTCAAAGTCGCGTTCTGTCAGTTCTGGAAGTTTCTGTATGCAGAGGTCCTCGAACCCACGACTTACATAGTCATTCAGTTCAGGTTTCACTATGTCGTGGAAGGGGTTGTCGGTGAGGCTGATGGTATCCTCGTTTCCGTATATGAAACGAAACCAGAACCTGACCAGAGGCGTCATAATCCTGTATCTACCCTTCCTTGATCTCGGAGGTTCTTCAGTTACAGGAACCTCTCTTTCCACAAGCCTCAGCCTCTCCAGTTTGGAGAGGTAAGTTCCTATACTTGAGTTTTCTATACCTGTAGCGTTTGATATCCTATTTCTAGTGGTATTTCCGGCGGCTATCGATTTCAGTATCGCCATGTAACGCTGAGGCTGTGATAGTTCTGTTCTGAGAAGGAACTCTGGTTCGTTGAAAAGCCTTCCCTGCTGATCCAGTAGTAGAGCGGTTACGTTTTTCTGGAAACTCTGTTCGGGGTTAAGAGTTTTCAGATAGTGCGGAGTGCCTCCGAACACGCTCCAAGTATTTATTTTGCTTTCGGCTGAATAGTTTGGAAAGAACTTTGCCGCGTTCTGGAAGCCGAGAGGTTGAAGGTCGATCCTGTCTGTCCACCTTCCGTACAACGGGCTTCCACTGGAAAGTACTTTGTCCTCCATGATGCTGATAGAGGAGCCGATAAGAACCAGGTTCATTTCGGATTCCTGGTTGTCCCAGAAGCGCTGAAAGATAGAGGGCAAAGAACTGTCCGATTCAACGAGGAAGGGAAACTCGTCTATCGCTAGAGTGGCATCTTTATCGGCTAAAAACTCCAGGATAGCTTCCCAGTCCTGTCTAACTGTTTTAACTTCAGGATATGTTCTCTGAACTGCTTCTATAAAATCATTTAGCTGGAGCTCTGGAGTAGATTCTGTGGCCTGGAAATAGATATCTTCGCTTTTCAACACCTGTTTCACTAGCTCGCTCTTACCTATCCGTCTTCGTCCATAGATAGTGATAAATTCGCTGGATTTGCTGTTTAACCTGTTCTTGAGCCTTTCCATTTCAGTTTCTCTGTTTATGAATTCCATATCTTCTTTTTTCTGTCTACAGTTAAAAAACCACTGATAAGTAAATCTAGATTAACGTAATCTAGATTATGTTAATTTGGATTATCTAAGTTTAGCAAGGGGTAAATGTATCAGAACATCAAAAGAAAAAACACTTCCAGAAGTTCTCTAATCCTCCAGAAAACATGATCGTGGTTGAATAGAGGCTATAGAGGGAAAAATATCTGGCCGCTCATGTCTGCCATAGCTACATGATTTTTCCAGGATGCAACATGTCTGAAGCTGGCTGCAGATGCCAGAAAACACGTTATTATAGCAGAAGTGCAAAAAACATATCTATTCAAAAATATTGTTCCCCAGTACATAGGCAGTGAGTCACTCTTCAGGAAGCTCGGAATACGCACCCGGTAACAGGGAGAGGATGCTGGCCAACTTTGTAGCCACCACCATAATAGGATCGTTCAGAATCATGCTCTCAATCTTCTCAACAATCTTCCGCTTCCTGACATCCATAGCCTAAAAACCGGGTTTAAGCAACACAGATAAAAAACCGTTCCGCTCCAAGACATGTAACATGGACTTAGCGATCTACCACGCATGGATCCACTGCAAAGGCGGTGGAGAGAAAGTACTTCTCGAACTACTCGAGAACTCCGAACACGACATCACAGTCTACACAAACAAGTACGTACCGGAAGACACTTACTCGGAGTTCGAGGACCATGACGTGGTAGAGCTGGGTGGTTTGCCCATCATCGGAGAGATATTTAGAGGTGCGACATTCACACTGGCTGCAGCTCTTACAAAGCTTCCAATGGATGAACATGATGCACTTGTAGTTTCCACAGGAGGAGTCGCTGAAGTCATAAACTACAGGAATGACTCCAAGCCTTTGATCGGTTTCTGCCACACACCGCTAAGACCAGTACACGATGACGACATTTACCAGCATAAAATAGAGAACTCGGGCTTGCTCAAAAGGAATTTCTACAGACTGGCAACCAGAGCATACGAGATGATCGAGAGACCGGCCTGGAAGAAGTTTGACCACGTGATATTCAACTCCAAGACGACTCAGGAACGAGCCACCTCGGACCACCTCATCCACAAAGACAAGACCTCGATCAATCATCCCGGAGCCGACACCAGCGACAACTCAGGGAACCGATACGACAATTACTTCTTCTACCCTTCAAGATTTGCGTACTACAAACGCCAGGACTTCGCGCTGGACGCATGGGAAAAATTCCTGGAAGAAAACCCTGACACAGACTTCAAACTGTTTATAGCTGGAGGAGTCAACGAAGAAAAACAGGGATACTACGAGGAGATCAAGTCCAGGGCCGAAGGGATAGAAGGAGTAGAGGTGAAATCAGATGTTCCAGGTGAAGAATGGGAGGATCTCTACAGGAACGCCTACTCGATTTTGTTCTGCGCCATAAACGAGGACTGGGGAATCATCCCGATCGAAGCCGGCAGCTACGAGAAACCGATAATAAGCGTAAACGAGGGAGGACCAACAGAGTCAATCCTGCACGAAGAGACTGGACTCCTGGTCGACGACGCAGAGGAGATGGCGGAAGCCATGCAGAGACTTGCGGAAGACGAAGAACTCGTCAAGGAGATGGGTAGGAAAGGCAAGGAAAGAAGCAAGGAGTACACATGGGACAAGTTCGTCAAAAACTTCGATGAGAAAGTAAGCGAAGTGGTAGAGGAAGAGAACTGATCACTACTGAGATAATACTGAGTGAAACAGTATAATTACAAAATTGTTTTAATTTTAGTAGGGTTAAATACGAAGAGTTTTAAATTTTAGTAGGCTTAAAGTTTAAGCATGGAGTATGTTAGAAGGGATCTTGAGGATCAGATCCGAAATTATCTGGATTCGCCTGAGATTATTGCAGTAGTAGGGCCGAGACAGGCCGGAAAAACTACTTTGTTCAAAAAATTTCAGGAGGACCTGGAGAACTCCAGATACATCAGTTTTGAGGACAGGGATGTTCTATCTGTCTTTGAGGAAGATGAGAAGGAGTTTGCAGAACTCTACCTGGAAGGCAGTGACTATTTACTGATAGATGAGTTCCAATACGCTGAGGAAGGAGGCAGAAAACTGAAGTACCTATACGATGAATACCCTGGGAAAATCATGATTACAGGCTCATCAGCGGCCGAGATGACTATAGAAGGCCTGAAACATCTTACAGGAAGAGTGCTGAAGTTCAACATTTATCCCTTCAGCTTCAGGGAATTCCTGAGATACAGGGATGAAGATCTATATGAACTGTTCAGAACCAGAGAAGATAAAATCCCGGACTGGATACAAGGAGAAGAAGACCTGGATATAACCGATACAACCCTTTCCCGGCTCGAAAAGTTACGTAAAGAATACTCTATCTACGGCGGATATCCACGAGTCGTACTCGCAGATTCCGAGGAAGAGAAACAGAAAGTCCTGGAAAACATCGTTGAAACATACCTGATCAGGGAGATAGGAGACGTTATGGATATATCAGATGACAGAGAAATGAAGGACTTAATGAGGGTTCTGGCACTCCAGATGGGAGAAAAAACAAGGTACAACACAGTCTCACAGAAAACAGGGATAAATCACAACAAACTAAAGGACAGGCTGAACGTCCTGGAACACACCTTTGTCCTGGAACAGGTAAGACCTTTCTACACCAATAAACAGAAGGAAATAACCAAGCAACCAAAAATTTACTTCTACGACAACGGCTTCAGAAACACTTTGATCAACAACTTCAACAAACTCGAACTAAGGAAGGATCAAGGCGAGCTGAACGAAAACTTCTTCTTCACACAGGCCCGTACAGAACTCAAGTACTGGAGAACCAAAAGCAGAGCCGAAGTCGACTTCATCAAAGAAAGCTCAGATATAAACGCCTACGAAATAAAGACAACACCTAAAACCACAAGATCAATGAGAAGCTTCCAGAAAAAATACTCTCCAAAAAACATGATACTGATGAACCAGGAAAAACTCCAGAAGAACCAAGACGAAGTATTCATACCACTAATATTCTCACAGAAAGTAGCAGAAATACAATGAAAATACTACTAGTAAACGACTACTACAAAATTTGATATTAGAGACCTCTTAAAACACTGTTTCAATTTTCTGACATCTGATATAATTATCTAACAGTTACAGGGAAGAGGTCTCTCCAGGAAGAGCAACTGAAATAGCCTCAACAGACAGAGAAAGCTTCAAAGAAAACCCAGGAAAGAGAAGTTGAAAGAGAACTGGAATCTCGGGAAGAGTTCGAAGTATCAGAGAGTTACTGAACCTAGTTTTCCACGGTTTTGATACTGAACCTATCTAACCACAAGATATAAGACGTTCGACTTACCCTTGTACTACGGAGGTGAGATAATATGAGTTCGATTACTGTGAAGCTGCCTGACGAGCAGAAAAAAGAGATTCAGAGGCTGGTAGAGGAGAAGAACTATCCAAACATGTCCGAATGGGTGAGAGAAACCATAAGACAGAGGATCGAGGAAGAACAAAAACTTTACCCGGACGAACTGAAGAGGCTTCTCAAGGTCAGAGAGAAGGAGAGAAAGGGAGAAGACGAATGGCACTCTATGGAAGAAGTCATGGAGGAACTAGACATAGATGAATCTGAAATTCGAGGATGAAGCACTCGAAGACCTCAGAAAACTAGATGAAGAAATATACAGAGAGGTGCTCGGCCACATACACAAACTGGAGGAAAACCCTCTGCCGGAAAACTCTAAGGTAATACCTCTGGAAGATGGAACACAGATGCAGAGACTAAAACTACAGGCCGAGGACAGAAACTCACAACTCAACCACAGAATATTCTACAACATAGAAGACAAAACCATAAGGATCTACGGCGTATTCAGAGACAGATAGGATACAGAGAGATGAAACAAAAAACACAGGATCGAAAATGAAAATACTTCTCGTCAACGACCACTACTCCTTTTGAGGAGTAGAAAACTACGTAAGGACGCATGGTAACTACAAGCTCTAAATTCTGCAAATCTCAAAACACAGTACAGAAATAAATGCTACTGATCAAGACTTCACGTATGAGCGAGTTCAAAAACGTATTCATCTTCGTATCAGACGCTCTTCATCATGAATACATGCCGGAGAAGATAATAGAGGAGAGCGAGTCCGGCCTGATCAAGTGTCTCGCTCCTTCCCTTCACTCACCGCAGTCATTTGCTTCAATACTGACCTCGCTGGAGTCCTATAACCACAGCATCGGAGGTTTCTTCGACAATCTCGAGGAAGACACATACATGGGTTTCTTCAAGGACTCTGTATTCTACGACCACGAATACTCGAACGTGGCGAACTGCCTCAACATCGAACCAGGCACGAAAGAACTGAACGAAGTCGAGCCGCCGTTCTTTTTTATTGAGAGAGCTTTGGAGACACACGAGCCGTACGGAAAGATGGGCCACGGCAACGAGATACCGGACCACGACGAACCCCACGGTGACGAGTACTACGCGAAATACACGGACGATGAGATCCAGGAAAAGTACCAGGACTCTGTGGATAAAATGGAGGAACACTTCTGGAGACACGTCCAGGAATTGAAGGATCGCGGGCTCTATGAAGACACTCTAATCGTAATAACAGCTGATCACGGCGAAACACTCGGGCAGAGGATCTACGGCAGGAAGAGATACGGCCACAACTCGCCACCTTCGAAGGATGTCGGCCAGGTACCGCTCGTCTTCCTCAACGCTGATCCAAACGTTGACCACATGAGAAGTGTGGATATAATCCCGACCGCGTTCTCACTCATGGGCAAGGCCAATTTATTAGAAGTCGATGGAATCAATGTTACAACTGAAGGTGCGCCTGATGAAGGTGTTTGCATGACGCCGATGCGACTTTTCAAACTAAAATGGGAGTGGAACGGCGAGGACTGGGAACCTTCAAACATTTTCAAAACCCTGTTCGAAGACCTGGTCTACAAAAGGCCGGTAAGAGAATTATACGACAAGGTCAACCCACACTAGAAGTGAAAAATCGATGGAAGAAAAACTAACCTTAATCTACAACAACCCTGACCCAGGATCAGGAGGAATACCGAGGTACGCACACAGAATTAAGGAAGGACTGAAGGAACAGGAGATAGATTTCTCCGACGTCGACTTCACACACATCTCAGGAGACTCGGTATTCGGGAAAGTGAAGAACCTGGTCTGGACACGTCCAAGATTCATCCGGCAACAGAAAAAAGACATGACTGGAGTAAATCTTTTCGTCCAGCCGGAGCTATACTTCAGGACACCTGGAACTGACATCGTGACGGTCCACGACCTCTTCATGAAGTACTACACGGACGTAGACGGACTTTACGAGAACTTCCGGCAGAAAATTTATGTTAGAAGATTCGAGAGAGCGATAAATAATGTTGACCACTTCATCGCGGTATCGACACAGACCAAGCAACAGCTCATCAAGGAAGGAGTAGAGGAAGAGAAAATATCTGTAATAAATCTCGGAGTAAGGGAGAAATTCTCAATCCAGGAGAACTGGGAAGATCGAGAAAACGAGATCGGATACCTCGGCGACTTCAGGCCGAGAAAAAATGTTGGAAGACTACTAGAAGACTTCACAGAAAACTCTGATGAACTTGAAGAGTTTGAACTCGTCCTCGGAGGCGGCGGAGGATCAGAGGAAGGAAAACTAAAGGAAAAATACTCAGGAAAAGAAAAGATCAAGTTCCAGGGCAGGATACCTGAAGACGGACTCACAGAATGGTACAACTTTCTTAAAGCGTTCTTCTTTCCATCAGAACTCGAAGGCTTCGGCCTCCCAGTGCTTGAAGCAGTATCCTGCGGAACACCAGTCTTCATCTACGAAGACGCCGACATACCGGAAGAAGTCAAGGAATACTGCATAACAGTAGAATCAGTCTCCGATGTTCCTGGAAAACTGGAGGAACTTTCCAATGGAGAAATCCAGGAGAAAGTAGATGAGATCTCCGAAGAATTTGACTGGGATAAAACAGTTTCAGAAACGGTGAGCTTGATTGAAAATATCTGAAAAACTTGTTTTCGGCCTCAGAAGATTCTATATGAAAAACATATTCTACAGGATGAGAGATAGGAGAGGCTTCACAAGGATCAAGATGTTTCTCGACTCTCTGGCGGAGAGATACGCGGAAAAGCCTGAAAAACCAGGATTCGATGTTTTTGAGAAGGATTGGGACAACCTTCTAATTCTGGATGCCTGCCGCCTAGATCTGTATGAAGAAGTAGAGGGAGAAACGGAAGGAAGAACTTCTCTCGGAAGTAGCACCGCAGAGTTCGTCGAGAAAAATTTCTCCAAAGGAGACTTCTCGGATATAGTCTATGTAACAGGGAATCCACACTTCTCCAAGAAACTTTTCTCAGAACTGACAGGCAGGGATCCGGATGAAATATTTCACGAAGTATTCCACACCTACATGTCAGACTGGGACACCGAAAACGGAACTGTGCTACCGGAACCGCTGATACGAGATGCAGAAACCGCCAAGAAACTCTTTCCCGATAGAAGAATAGTCGTGCACTTCATGCAGCCACATCACCCTTTCGTTAACTCACAGATAGAAGAAGATTCGGCAATGGTGGGAAAAGATGAGGCCAATAAAGTATGGCCAAGACTGGAAAGAGAGGAATTTTCTAAAGAAGATATCTGGGAAGCCTACGGAGAAAATTTAGAATATATACTCAATGAACTAGAAGAATTTGTGAAGGACTTAGAAGGGAAGACTATAATCACATCAGATCACGGAAACGCAGTCGGAGAAAGCACTTTCTATGGTCATCCTAAAGGAGTAGACACGAAGGAACTTAGGGAGGTTCCCTGGGATGAAATGTTATAGATATAGGATTTCCTTTCCTTCCTCAGAAAGTTTTTCTTTTATCTCAAAATTGTATTTTTCCTCAAGTTCTGAAACTGTAAACTTTTCCTCGTTAAGATCTTTGAAAAGCCGCCCCATATTCTCATATCCCTCTGGCTGAGTATATTTTCCTTCTTGGATTGCCCTCAGAAAGGCTAAAGGAGAAATAATAAGTTTGAAATAGTCATCAACATGGTTTAGATTCTTAATTTTCCAGTTTACAAAACTTGAGAAAGTAACTCCTGACTTGAAGTTGTTTTTCGTTACTTCATAGGAAATTCTGAGTCTATCTAATCTACTGTAATTATATCCTATTGAATCGTATGCATTGTGGATATCTAGGATGATCATAGAATTATTGGAGAGAAGTCGACGCCAAAAATCTTTATCCTCACCATAGCCTAAGCTTCTATAGTTAATATCAGTAAGAAGAGTCTTAGGCCCTATATTTAATCCACCGCCAGCCAGATAAAATTCTTTGTCAATGATATTATTCAGTTTTTCAAATATCTGGATAAAATCTTCTATTACAGGATGGTATTTATCATCCATATCCAGCTGTGGTAAAATATATTCTCCCTTTGCTTCCTGATTTGCTTGTGCTCTGGCCTCTCCTATATTTTCGTTATCACCTTCTATCCAGCGAAATATTTCATATTCATTTTCTAGTCTATCCAAAATTTCTTGGCTGCCGTCTGTTGAGCCATCATCTATTACTAAAACTTCAAAGCTCTCATCTAGTTGGTTCAATATGCTTTTCAGACTTTCTTCCAGAGTCTCAGCCATATTGTAGTTACATGCAGCCACGGTGTATCTCTTTTCTGGCATAAATACCTACTTGTTTAGGCTTCTCTTGAAGAACTCCTCGCGGCTTTTTATCTCCTCTATACTCATATTTGTCCAATCCAAGGACTTTATTTTTTCTCTTATCTTTTTATTAAATCTATAACGAATGTGTTTAGCAGGAGATCCTCCTACCACTTCAAACTGCTCAACATCCTTAGTAACAACGCTCCCCGCACCTATTACTGCATGATCCGATATCCTTACTCCTGGTAGTATGATAGCTCTAGCACCTATCCAAACGTTATCTCCTATCTCTACTTTTCCGTTTTGACTCTGGTAATTATTCTCCAAGATTTTATTCTGCCATCTTTTTTGTACCGCTGCTCTTGATAAGTCGTGGTTGTGACCTTGCATCCAAACTTCAGGACCCACAGCACAGAAACTTCCTATGTTTACTTCACCTCTAGTTATAACTCTTTCAGTAAGGTTAGTCCATCTACCTACCTCAGTTTCTGGTGAAACATCACAGAACGGACCTATTCTGGAGTTACTACTCAATTCGGTTCCTCTGAACACTTTTGCTGAAAGAGAGATAGAGGAGTTGTTATTAGAGCCTAAAATTTTTGCCCGGAAGGGTCTTTTGAGATATTCTAGGAGAGACATCTTACCCAATGTTAGTATTTTAAGTTAATAGACTAATTTAAGCCTATGTCCAAAGTTTTGGTAGTTGCATTTGATGGTTTAGATAAGGAATTGATAGAGCAATTCGGTTTAGAAAACATAAAAATGAGCGAATTTGGCAGTATCGATAATTCTACAGGTATAACAGATATCAAAACGTCTGAGTTATTTGCATCTTTCATAACTGGAGAGACAAGTGTCAAGCATAAGGTTACAGGGTTAAAGAAACAACCTGAAACACTTAGATGGAGATTTATAAATTTTCTCACTCCGAAGAAGCTTACTGAAAATATAAGAGGATTTTATAGGTTTAGGGAGACTTTGAAATGGGTGCTTAATGCTCAGTCTCCTTTTAAATATACAAGAGAAGATATCGATTGCCCAACTATTTTTGATGAGATGAAAAACAGCAGAGCAATGTTTGTGCCCTCTTATAATCCCGATTTTTTGTGGGATGCTGGGGGTTTAGGATTGATAAATTCACTAGGCTACTCAAGGAGGAAAAAAGTGAAAATTTGGGATGAACGCTCTTATGAAATTAGAAAGAATAAATTGTTCAGCGAGCTAGAAAACGATATTATTTCTCCTAGAGACTTTCTGATGGTGCACTTTCATCGTCCAGACTTCTATCAACATCTCTACGGCGATAAATATGCTGATATGTATGAAGAGGGAAAACTGAAGCAATTATATAGACAAACAGAAGATTTGGCAGTTAAAATCAAAAACGCTGCTAAAGAAGCAGGTTACACTCATATTATTTTTATGTCTGATCATGGTTTGCCAACAGAGTATGAACATAATGAGAATGCGTTTTATTCTTGTAATAAGGAGTTATTTGGTGACGAAACCCCTCATATAACGGATTTCCACGATAAAATTCTGAAGATAACAGGAGGAGAATAATTAATGGGATTTTTGCGGAAGATGAGGAATTTTGCTGCAGACATAGAAGATTGTTTTGAGGGTAGAAGGGGTTCTTCTAGGCCTAAAATTATCTTAAATGATTTGATGATTTCTCGTACTGAGAAGATTAATTCTTCGGATGAAAGAAATTTACAGGAGCTGGATTGGGATAATCTTCTGATTTTGGATGCCTGCCGCCACGATATATACGAAGAAGTTACTGGGGAAAGAGTTGATTTCAATTATACGAAGAACTCTATGACTAGGTATTATATCCGTGATAATTTCTTGGAAGGAGACTGGAGCGACACTGTATATATAACTTTGAATCCTCATTTTAGTGAGGAGATTTTTGAGGAACTGACTGGTAGGAAACCAGAAGATGTTTTCTTTGAAGTCTTCGAGAGCTGGAAGGATGTTGAAGGTGAGGAGAGGAAGTTCGATCCTGAGGTCCTGTTGAGAGATGCGAGGACGGCACAGAAGCTTTTCCCGGAAAAGAAGTTGATAGTTCATTTCATGCAGCCGCATGTTCCTTTTGAGAATCATCCTGAGACGCCTGAGAGATACAATTACAAGGATGAAGAATACGATGTCTGGGAAGGAGTAATCCGTGGAGAAATTGATGCAGAAGGTGCGATAGAAGCCTATAAGAAGAATTTAGAGTTTGTGATGCCTTATGTTGAAGATTTAGTTGAAGATTTGAGAGGTCTATCAGTGATTACTTCGGATCATGGGAATTTGATAGGTGAGGGAAATTTCTACGGACATCCGAGAGGTTATTCTTCTGTAGGACTAAGAAAAGTGCCTTGGGATGTAAGAAATTAATTTTTTTATAAACACAATCTCCTAGGTTTATCGTATCACTTATGTAATAAGATTTGTTCGGACATATTGTGGTCTATATTACGTGAATTTTTTATTGAAGAAATCCCATTCTTCTTTGATTTCGTCTATGCTCATAGTAGTCCAATCTTTATTTCTTATTTCGTTCCTAGAGCCTTCATCAAATCTGTAACGAATATGTTCGGCAGGATTTCCCGCAACAACTTCAAAATTCTTCAACGTCATGAGCTACCACAGATCCTGCACCTATGATCCCATGATTAGAAACCTCCACTCCTGGCAGGATTATAGCTCTGGCGCCTATCCAGACATTATCTCCTATTTCTATTGGTCTTGTCTTATCACTACGTGTCCCATTTATTGAGATTTCATGCCTGTTTGAGTCCACTATTTGGACATTCTAACTTATAGCACAATTATTACCAATAGTTATCTTGTCTTCACACATTATTCTTGAGTGCGCGTTTACGAAGGAGTTGCCTATTTTTAGTTTTCCTTCGAGATGTAGAGCTGAGGACTCTTTGATTGAAGCAAGATCTTCTACGTGGAGTGTGGCTTCTGGAAGGATTTCAATTTTAGAATAATCGGGTTTTGACGCTTCAGAACTACCGAATCCAAATTTAAACCTCTCGCCAATTTTGATTTTAGATTTTTTTGATATGTTTGACTTGGTTCTTTTCCCCAGGATAATTTTGTTCATTTTTCCTGTGTGTTTCCAAGATAGATACTGAGATTTGATTGATTTTACCCCAGATTTCCTTAGAGTTCTTAGTAGATTTCTATTCATCTCTTGGATAATATTA
The DNA here is from genome assembly GCA_042217555.1 of Candidatus Nanohalobium sp. Classification (GTDB taxonomy): domain Archaea; phylum Nanohalarchaeota; class Nanosalinia; order Nanosalinales; family Nanosalinaceae; genus Nanohalobium. The sequence continues at coordinate 13,129 of JBDGSL010000002.1, forward strand.
TTAGAGTGGTATAACAAAAGAGTTTTGTGAAATCGAAAGGTGTGCTAGTGGTGGCTTTTGACGGTCTTGATAAGGACCTAATTCAGGAGTTTGATCTCGAACATGTTGTTCAGGAAGAATTTGGAAGTATCGATAACGATGATCAAATTTCTGTTAGAAGCACTAGTGAATTATTTGCTTCCTTTATTACTGGTGAAACTCATGATCAACATGGAATTGAAGGCCTTACTACTAGAACCAATGAGTCTGTACAGTTTTTTGAAGATAGACTTCCGGATAATAAATTCTTCAATAAATTCAAGGGTATAAGAGAATCTTTCTACAGTACCGATTTGATAGATGGTAGAAAAAGAAAACCTGAGGAGAAGGATTTGGAAGTAAAGGCTATTTTTGAAGAAATTGATGATAGCAGGGCGATGTACGTTCCAGGTTATAACCCGTCTAAACTTTGGAAGAATGGATTTTCGATGGGTAAATTACTATCTCTAGGCAATTCAAAGGTTGAGGTGGAAGATTTTCTGAGAGATAGAGAGTTTGAGGTGAGAAAGAGAAAGCTATTTTCGGAGCTTGATAACGAGATTATCTCTCCAAGAAAATTTTTGATGTGTCATTTTCATTTCTCTGATTGGATGCATCACTTATATGGCGACAAGAAGAGTGGTAATTGGGACAGGCGAAAGTTGTTGGAGATCTATAAAGAATCTGATAATCTGGCCAAAGAGATTCTGGAAAAGGCCGAGGAAGCTAGTTATGATTATGTAATCTTCATGTCTGACCATGGTCTGCCTGATGAAGAAGCCCACAACGAAAATGCGTTTTATTCTTGTAATAAGGAGTTATTTGGTGAGGAGACGCCCCATATAACTGATTTTTATGATAAGATTTTGGAGTTATCAAATTCTGGTTAGAGAAACTATAGATTTTTATTGAAAAAATTCGAATTTCTTTTCAATTCTTTTTCGGTCATTTCAGTCCAACGTTTTTCCTTAATTTCCTCTCTCTCTTCTTCGCTAAATCTATATCTTATGTGATCTGCTGGATTTCCCCCTACTACCTCGAACTTTTCTATATCTTTGGTCACCACCGCACCAGCACCTATTATTGCGTGACTCGAAATATTTACGCCAGGCAGTATAATAGCTCTAGCACCTATCCAGACATTATCTCCTATTTTTACTCCTTCAGAGTTTTCATTCCCGTAATTATTCCCCAGTACTTCATTCTGCCATCTTTTCTGAGTTGCCGGTTTTGACATATCGTGATTATGACCCTGGATCCAAACCTCGGGAGCGATTGCGCAAAATTGCCCGACATCCACGTCTCCCCGTATAGTTATTTTTTCGGTTAGATTACTCCACCTTCCTATTCTAGTTTGTGGAGTTATATCACAGTATGGCCCTATTCTAACGTTTTCTTCGATTTCTGTTCCCCTGAATACTTTAGCCAAAGCCGATATCTTGGCATTATTCTTCCTTTGGAGATATTTTGACCTGAAAGGCCTCTTCAGTTTCTCAAAAATTGAGGACATGTATTAATTACTTAAACAGATTAACTAATAAGTATGGGAGCTAGACCCAATATTTTCCTTTTCGTGAAGGACACTGCCCGTGCAAAGAATCTTTCTGCTTACGGTTATGAGAGAGACACTACTCCTTTTCTGGAGAGATGTGCTGCGGAAGGTTTCAGGTTTGAGAATGCGATTGCGAGTTCTATCTGGACTTATCCTTCTCATGTTTCGATGTTTACGGGGATGTATCCGCATGAGCATGAGCGGATTTCGAAGCACGATAAGGGCGAGATTTTCTTTGATAGTTTTGTGGAGGACCTTTCGGAAAGGGGTTATGATACTATCGGAATCTCGAGTAATGGCTGGGTGAGTCATTCTTTCGGTCTGGATGGTTTTTTCGATGATTTTGATATGAAGACTGATAGGAAGACGTATCTTTTTGATGAGGCACCGCTTTTGAAGGAGTTCGAGCAGAAGGAAGGTCAGGGAATCTGGGATTCTAGGCTGGATAAGTACAGGGATTTCTTTTCGAGAGCTTTCAGGGAGAAGAAGCCTAAATCTGTACTAAATGGTTTATACTACGTTTTTGAGCACAAGTTCCTAGATAAGGTTCAGAGTGAGGATTTTTGGTCGGATGACGGTGCTGAAAAAGTTCTGCAGGATCTGAAGCAGATGGATTTCGATGCGGAGGTTCCGAAGTTCACTTTTGTTAACTTTATCGAGCCCCACAGCCCTTACACGCCACCAACAGAATTCGCGAAGAAGTTTTACGATGGCGATATTGATGAGCAGAGAGAATTACTTGATACTACTCCTTCGGATTATCTTGGAAAGGAAGATGAAGAGAAGGCAGAAATTCTCAGAGATTTCTACGATGCCAGCTTGAACTACATGGATCACATGCTGGAGAAGATTCATGATGAGATAGAGGAGAACACCGACAGAGATAACGTCTTTATCTTCGTTGGGGATCACGGTGAGATGTTCAATGCTGATGGTTTATGGGAGCATCATGGTGGTTTTCGTAGAGAAGTTGTCAGGGTTCCGCTTATTGTGAAAGGTCATGAAGAAGGAATAGAGGAAGGGATTTTCGAGCTGAAAGATATGGGAGACCTAGTCCAAGCGATTGTTGATGGAGAAGAGTTTGACTTCGGCGGTGAAGAGGCGTATTCGGATTATCTCGGTCTTGATTCTCACATGTTTGATGAGGATGAGATTCCGGAAGGTTTCAATAATCCGAAGACTGCCAGAGTTAAAGCTGATGGTCTGGAGGTTGTTTCTTCCTTGGATAAAGCTGATGGAAAGTTGAAGGAGCATCTGAGGGCTTTGAAGATGAAGAAGAACAGGAACAACATCGGCTAAAACGGTAATGGTTTAAGTTGTTAAATAGGAGGTTGTTTGTATGAGCGAAGTTGGGAGGCCTAATATTGTTCTTGTTGTGATGGATACTGCCAGGGCGAAGAATTTTTCCTGTTACGGTTACAGCAAGAAGACTACGCCGTTCTTGGATGAACTGGCTGAGGATAATGTGAAGTACGAGCATGTGGTGACTCAGGCTAACTGGACTTTTCCTTCTCATGCTTCGTTCTTCTCCGGAGAATACACTTTCGAGAACGGGAAGGAGCAGCCGGAGTCCTGTGGCGGTTTGGATACTTTTGTAGGAGAACTCTCTGATAAAGGTTACAGGACTATCGCTATCTCAAACAATAATTTTATCTCGGCTGATTTCGACTACGATCAGATATTTGATGAGATGATTTACAACGAGAGACATGATCTCTACTCTGGCCTGGATATCGATCCTGAGGAGTTGAATGAGAGACATGACTCCGAGCTGGGGAAGTATCTCAATGTCGGTAAATCTATACTGGGATCGGGTAAGATCGGAAGGTTCTTTGAGGGCCTGAGTTTTGTAGCCAAGGACAAGCTTTTCCTCCGTGATTCCGGGGCCTCGGAAACTAACAGGAAAGTCGAGGAAGAGCTTGAAGGTATTGAGGATGACTTCTTTCTTTTCCTGAATTATACAGAGCCTCATGCGAAGTACAGGCCGCCTTTTCCTTTCACCCACAAGTTTCAGGAGAACAGGTTTATGTTGAGGAGGATCAAGGAGGTATCGGATCACGAGTTAAAGGTGTACCTCAGGAGCGACAAAGAGCCTGAAGAAGGATTGATGGAGATCAGTGAGAACCTCTACAACGGCGAGCTGAACTATCTTGATGGAAGGATGAAGCAGCTCTACAATTATATCTCGGAGGAGTATCCGAACACGGTTTTCATCTTTACTTCAGATCACGGCGAGTACTTCTACGAACACGAAAAGATAGGCCACGTCGCCGGTCTACATGAAGAAGTGACACATGTTCCGTTCATAGAGGTTTTCCCGGATGGGAGATCTGAGGATATAGAGGAGACTGCAGAACTGAGAAATCTCCATGACCATATACTTGAGCTGTCTGAGGCCGAGACGTCACTGATGGAATCAGAGGGTATTTCGTTTTCAGAGTTCTACGGCTCGACGAAACAGTTCCTAGAGAATTTTATCGAGATGGATTCAGATATTGAAAAATACTCGAGATACAGGGTTTGTGTCACCACTGATGATTACAAGCTTGTATGGTATGAGGACGGCGAGAAGAAACTTTTCAGCCTCCCAGGACAGGAAATAGTTCAGAATGAAGAAGCGACTGAAAAACTCTCTAGAGAGATAGAGGAAAAAGCTGTCAATCCTGAAGAAGCCGAAGTCGGCCAGACTGATATCAAAACAGAGGATGAAGAAGTGAAGAAAAGGTTGGAAGATCTGGGCTACATGTGAAACGGTAAAAAGTCTGCTCTGGAAATTCTTTATGTATGGGAAGGACTGTAGTTATTGGCCTGGATGGTATTGACTGGAAGCTGCTTCAGGAGTTTGTCGATGAAGGTGTTACTCCGAATATCGCAGAGGTTTACGAGAGTGGTTTTAATGGTGATCTGAGGAGCATTGATCCTCCTGTTTCTGTTCCTGCCTGGATCTCTTTTTTCACAGGTAAAGAGCCAGATAAACTTGATTTATACTATTTCATGGTTAAGGAAGAGGGCGGTAACGAGATTGATAGGGATCACAGGCTTGGTGAGCATAATCCTGATGCGTTCTGGAACAGGCTGGAGGATGCTGGTGTTATCGGTGTTCCTTCAAGCGTCCCGACTGAGGATCTTGATGGTTTCTTGGTTTCAGGGCCTTTCGCGCCTCACGAGTCTTCTGAAGAGGTCCAGGGTCTTGTTGAGGAGTTTGACTATGATCCTTACCTGCCGAACATGTGGCAGTTCAAAAAGTCTCTGAAGAAGCTGAGGAATGAGGCTGATTTTGCGGATGCTGTTCTGGACGAGAAGGATCCGGAGTTCTTCATGTTCACGACTTCTGTCACTGACAGGCTGCAGCACTCTTTCTGGGACGACGAGGAGAAGATGGAAGAGCTTTACAGGGAGGTCGATAACTTCGTTGGCAGGGTTCTTGACCACTTCGATCCTGAGGAGGACAACGTGTTCATCGTTTCGGATCACGGCTTCGAGGACCTGGAGAAGAACTTCTACCTGAACTCCTGGCTGAGGGATGAAGGCTATCTGACTCTGAACCAGGGAGATGAAGGATCAGCAGGCAGGGAAGACCTGAGGTATGCCGTGAAGAGGTTTTCCAAGGATGTGCTGTCAAGGCTTGGTTTACTGGAGATAGCTTTGGATGTTGTTCCGCAGAGAGTGAGAAGTCAGGTCCAGTTTTCAGACGAAATCTGGGACAAGATCGATTTCTCGAATACTCAGGCTTTCGCGGCCTCGAACTACGTCGGTGAGATCTACGTCAATAAGGAGGAGTACGAGGGCGGCTGTGTACCGGAGGAAGAGTTTGACGAGGTAAGGGACGAGATAATCGAGAAGCTGAAACAGGTCGAAGATCCTGAAACCGGTGAGAAAGTTGTGGAAGAGATCTGGAGAGGTGAGGAGATCTACGAAAGGTATGACGATAAGTCTCCGGACATCCTTTTCTACACGAAGGATATGAAGTACAAGGTTAAGCACGATCTCCACGGCAGAGTGTTTGACGAATCTGTTCCGAACGGTTCACATGGACTAAACGGTGTTATACTAGGCAGAGGGCCGGATATCGAGAACGGCGAGTTCGATATGCACCTTACAGATGTCGCTCCTACGCTTCTGCACTTAATGGGAGAGGATGTTCCCGAGGATATGGACGGCGAAGTACCGAAGGAGATCTTTGTAGAGGGTTCGGAGCCGGATAGAAGAGAAGTGAGGAAGGTTTCCGAGGAGCTGGAGGATCTGGATTTTTAGATTGATAAAGAAGCGGACTCCATTCTTGGGTATGGTAGAGGTAAATATTGACGACGGCAAGTACGAGGTTCTGGAGGCTCGTGGAAAAGAGAAGGATTTTGACAGTACTGAGGAGTACATCGATCATCTCCTGGGGCAGATTGTTGAGAAGATCAGGAGGGAGAAGCAGGAGGAAGAGTACTCCGAGGAGGAAGAGGAAGAGGTCAAGGAGAAGCTGAAGGATCTCGGCTACATGTGAGGAAGATGGATCTGATTGTGCTTGGAGTCGACGGGGTTGCACCTGATTACCTGGAAGAGGCGCTGGAGAAGAGGGATATGCCTAACTGGGAAAGGTTGAAGCAGGGAAGTTTCTACTCCGAGCTGCCGAGCACGGCACCCTCGATTACTGTTCCGGCGTGGCAGTGCATGTTCTCCGGCTACAATCCGGGCAGGTTCGATACGTACCACATGAACGTGTTTAATTTCGATGATATGAGCCAGGGGATCGCCAAGTCCTCGAACTTCCGCGGCGACTTCTTCTGGGATAAATCCGATGTAACTGCTTCGCTTCATTTCGTGCCGGGTACGTCACCACCTTATGAGATCAACGGCTGGATGCGTTCCGGTTTTCCCGGTCCCGGGGCGGATTTATATCCGGATGAGCTTGGAGAAGAGGTTGAGGAGAAAATTGGAGAGATCGATTCGTATGAGAAGGAACGCAGTGTTGGAGAGTTGATGATGGGTAAGGAGTCGGATGTTTTTATCTCGGTTGTCAGGATGACGGACAGGGAGTCCCACCACGCTGAGAAAAGATCTGATGTGATTGACACGTACGAGAGAGCGGATGAGTTCCTTGGAAAAGTGCTGGATAAGGCGGAGAGGGAAGACGCGAATCTTCTCGTGGTTTCTGACCATGGATTCATGCATGCCGAGAGAAAATTCAATGCATTGAAGTGCCTGGAGGAGAAGAATCTGCTGGAGTTTTCCGGTGACAGGGAGACTTCAACTCTATACAGGATTGCACAGCCTTTCCTGAAGACACCTCTCAGGATCCCGCTGAAGAAGATGCACGAGCTCTATCACGACTTCACGGGCGAGAAGATAAACGATACTGAGGAGAACATCTTGGACGCTTTAGAGCCTTCTTCTAAGGTCCTCCCATCGTGGAAGCCGGTAGGCCGCGAGCTAGGGTTGAAGATCAACACGGAGGATATGCCTAATGGAGAAGTCTCTGAGGAAGAGAAAGAACAGATACTTCAGGAGCTTGAGGATGAGCTGGAGAATCTTGAGGGCTCTGGCAAGAAGGTCGTGGAGAAGATCTGGCGCGGCGAAGAACTCTACGAGGAATCCGAGAACATGCCGGACCTGGTCTTCAGGACTACAGAGGATTTCATACCGGATGTACTGACTTCGGACATGATGTTCGTCAACACTTCTTCCTTCACGCACGACGTGAACGGTATCTTCTTCGCGCATGGACCAGGTATCGATGAAGATGCAGAAGAGAATCTTGAAATTTTCGATGTGGCGCCGCTGATCTACGCGCTTCTCGGCGAGGATATACCGGATGACCTGGATGCGGAGCTTCCGGAGAAACTTCTGGATGAGAGTATCGAGGTCGAGTACGTTTCCGACGAGTTGAAGGGCCTGGATTTCTAGTCTCTGATCACTATATCCGCTACTCTATCTGCTTCTTCTTCCATCCTGATTCTTCTTCCGGCGCCTTTTATGATGTCTCTGTCTTCCTCCTTGAGTCCGCCAAAAGAGATTAGGAGTACAAGGTAAAGAGTGCCAAAGAATATCGCTCCCGGTACCAGCGTCCAGAGCGCTGTAACGGGCTGTACAAACTTGATGCCGGCATAGGTCGCGATCAGTGAGATCAAGGACGCTGTGAAGATTGGTATCAGTCCGGTGTGGAATGCGTGAACGCCTTCCTCGTAGTATCCTTCTACTGCTCCGGCGAAGTTCCCTATCAGGCTTGAAGCGATTGATGCGTAAGCTGCTCCAAGTATGCCATATATAGGTATCAGAAAGAAGTTTATGGCGACGTTTGCGCCTGTGGTGAAGATGCTGTTGTACATCGAGTACTTCTGGTTGTCTGTGCTTTTCAGTAGAACGCCTGTTGGTCCTACTAGGGTCCCTGCGAAAGTTCCTGCTGCTAGTATCCTTAATGTTCCTGCTGCCGGGATGTACTCTTTCCCGAACGTGATATGTAGTATCTCTTCCGGGAACAGGACCATGAGGAGTGTTGCAGGTGTTGCGAACATCAGTACCCAGCGCGTGTTGGCCTGGTAAAGCCCTTTCATCTCCTTCAGCTTTCCTTTTCCGTAAAGCCTGCTCATGATAGGAAAGGCGATTGTAGTAGTGGCTCCCATGAATACTCCGATGACTTGTGCAAGAGGGAATGCTGCGTTGTAGATTCCTACCTCTGCCCCGCTTCCAGTGAAGAATCCTATCATGATTGAATCTGTCCAGCTGAGGACGAACCCCATCAGTCCGGAGAAGAAGAGCGGCCAGGAATACATGACTATTTTGCGCGAGTTAGTGTCTTCTGGCCAAGAGAGATCGAAATGTCTGTGAACATAGTATGCTGCCAGCACCACGGAAGTTATGACAGAGAGTGTGAATCCCCATGTGACTCCCCAGAGTCCGAGGCCGAAAGCCAGCGCGCCTACTCCCGTCCCGAGCTTCACGACGTTCTGGAATATCTGGTTCACGTAGACATTGTATCTTATCTTTTCGTGGGAGGTGAATACAGAGGTCAGACTGGAGCTTAGGACTCCGAAAGGAACACCGATTGACATTATCCTCACTACTTGTACCATCTGGCTTTCTAGGTTAGCGAGAGATACAAGCTGCTCCGCAAAGATGAACATTATTACAGCAGCGATTACTGATAGCGGCATGCTAACTCTAAGGGCGGAGTAAAGATATCTTGAGGTTTTGTCTTTGTCTTGTGGAACGTATCTATCTATCGCCTCGTCCACTGAGATATTTGAAAGATTTTGCGCTAGGAAAAAAGAAGCGATTCCTAGTGTAAGATATCCGTAGGCTTCTGGCCCCAGTCCTCTACCGACAGTTATCCTGTAGAAGAACGCTATTATCTTCGATATCACGAGGCCGATGAAGCTTATGCTCGCGCCCTTCGCTAGCCTGGAGGCAACGCTCATTGTTCCAGTATTCCTCAGGTATCTATAAAGAAGTTCAAGCAGAAACTCAGAAGGTTTTAAGTAAGATAAACACTATGCATAAGTTATGCAGAGAAAGACGATTTCTCTCCCGGATGATCTTGCGGAGTTCGTGGACGAAAACCATATTAACCTCTCAAGATTTGTCCAAGACAAGCTTAGAGAGCTTGCAGAATCAGAAAACAACGAAGATGAAGACCTCAGCGAAGAACAAGCCAAGGAAATCGCCCAGAAACTGGAAAAACTCGGCTACATAGACAGGTAAAAACTCAATGGTAGAGAAACACAAAAGAACAATACTCAAAGCAGCTTCTTACAGAGTATTCGCAGCACTGACTGTGTTCGCAGTTTCACTCCTATATACAGGGAGTTTTGCCTCTGCAGCCAGTATTGGATTGACTGCAGCTGTCGCCAAAACAGTACTATACTATCTCTGGGAAAGGCTGTGGAACAATATTTCCTGGGGTCTGGAAATAGAATAGTGGCATTTTTAGTTTTGTTCTAGTAGCCGTTACCAGACTGATTTGGAAAATTATTGTCGTGGTCTCTCTGATCTGAGAGGCCTTTTCTTACATTTTGGGTTAAGATAGGTTCGAGCCGCTTACATTCTTACGATTATTATACTTTAGAGTATCTTATTTTTGTGTCAAGTTAATTGTTAGAATTAACAGTTTTTTGTCAATGTATCTGAAATAAATGAGAATAGTTTTGCGTATACTCTATATAGCAGTAATCTGTTGATCCTTTTTGACTAGGGCAAATAGTTACCCTACTTTTTGCCCGGTGCAGTGTGTATTTAGTCCTACTATTTATCCGCTATACCGTACTTTTTACCCTACTAAACTTCCGTTGGCTGAGTTCCTCTTGTCCTTGGTAGAAAACTAGTTCTGTGAATTCTCCAGTTAACTTTTCTTTACTTCTTTTATATTCTCTTTCAGTTCGGGGAGTGTTTGGTTTATAGTGTTCCAGATTATGTCTAGGTCTACTCCGAAGTACTGGTGAATTAGTATGTCTCTCATTCCTGCTGCTCCTTCCCATATTGATTCTCTATTGTCTTCTTTGAAGTCTTCAGGCAGTTTTTTTATCGCCTCACCAACTATTTCCAGCCGTCTAATAACCGCATCCTGTGTTTTAACATCTTGTTTAAATTCCTCTTTTGAAGTATTTTCTGTATAATTTTCGATCCTCTCTATTGCTTCTAGAACATGTTCAAGAAGTGTTTCCGTATCTTTGCTCATATCTCTACAGCCTCATCCTGTACCTGGTTTCTAATCTCTGGATGAATCGAATTATAAGTCAATACATCTACCCTTACATTCAACTTTTCTTCCAGCTCTTTTTTGAGCTCTGCAACATCTATCAAGGTTGTTCCTTCCTCCATCTCAACAAGCAGGTCTATGTCACTCTCTTTATCCTGTTCATTCCTTGCATAGGACCCAAAGACTTCAGCTTTAACTACATTATGCTTGTCTAGCAGAGGTTTGGACTTTTCTTTGATGTTCTTTAAGTTAAGTTTTTCATCTTCCATAGAAATATTACGTTTTTCTAATCTTTAATCTCTTTTCATCTACTCAATGATATACTGAATTAGAATAGACTGGTTCCAACTGGTATGGTAAACTCTTTACAAGTATGTTGATAGTTTATTTTTATGAAAGATCGATGGTGAAATAATTGAGATGAAAGTTATCGGGATTGACGCGGCTACTTGGGACATGATAAAACCTCACAGAGACGAACTGCCGAACTTCGACCGGTTGATGGAGGAATGCGACTACAAGACGGTCACGGTCGAGGAAACGCCTAAAAGTGCTCCGCTATGGACCTCTATCTTCACGGGACTGAGGCAGGAAGAACACCAGCACAAGGATTTCGTGGTCGATGATGAACTGCAGAAAAGAGAGGATATCGATGGGACGTTTGTCTGGGAGAAGCTTGAAGGTGTCGACACGAAAATACTTCAGGTTCCTGCGGTGATCCCGCCGATAAACTACAACACGGAGTACGAGGCAGAAGGTTTTGGGGTTTCCTCAGACCTGGAAGAGTTAGAAGCTGACAGGAAGAAACTGCTGGAGAAGTCCAAGGAAGTCTTGGAAGAAGATCCAGAATTTTTCGCAGTCGTGTTCATGCAGCTCGATAGAGTTTCACACTTCTACTGGAACGACAAAGACCTGATCCTGGAGTGGTACAGGAAGATGGATGAAGTCCTTGGCGAACTTCTGGAGTACTACGACTTTGACTCAGACGAACCTCTTATCGTGCTTTCGGATCACGGATTCGCCGAGTTTGGTGAAGGCCGAGTCCAGACCTTGCCTGAGGAAACTCCTCATGGAAAGTTGGAGGGCGATCACCACGAGGATGCGGTACTGATTACCAGCAACGTTGACTACGATATAGATCAGCCGGAAGACGTCGGAAAGGCTATCCTGGATTACTACCAGGATTAGGTATTGTGGTTTCCCCGCTTCCCTTTCTTTTCTGGAGGTTTAGATACAAACCTTGATAAAACATTATCGTGTTAATTATTATCGTGGTAATTACCTATGAGGTTTTTTGACCGTGAGAGCGAAATGGAGGCGCTGGAAAAAAGGTACAGTAGCGACAGCTTTGAATTTTTCATACTCTACGGCAGGAGAAGAGTGGGTAAAACCGAACTGATAAAAGAGTTCTGCCGTGACAAACCACATATCTACCACCTGTTCTCACAGGACACGGAGAAACGGCAGAGAGAACGCCTGGCCCGGAGTATAGCGGAATACTTCGACGAGCCAGAACCGAAACTGGAGGGCTGGCGGGAAACAGTAGAGTACATAGGTGGCAAACTTGAACAGGAAAAAATAGTTCTGGCGCTCGACGAGTTTCCTTACGCCATAGAATCAGAGGAGTCTCTGCCTTCACAGTTCCAGTACCTGGTAGACGAGATACTGAAGGAAGATTCAGAATCAATGATAGTGCTCTCAGGCTCTACTGTAAGCGTGATGCTGGATGATGTACTAGGGTATGAAAGCCCGTTGTACGGCAGGAGAACAGGCCAGATTGATCTCAAACCGTTCCGTTTCAAGGAATCACTGGAGGTGATCGATTACAGTATAGAGGATGCTGTCCGCTCCTACACAGTTACAGGCGGAACCCCGATGTATCTCACCAGCTTCGACTACTCCAAGAGCTTAGACCAGAACATCAGGGATGAAATACTTGATGCTTCCTCTGCCTTGTTCGAAGAACCTGAGTTCTTGCTGAGGCAGGAACTGAGGCAGCCTTCACGGTACTTCAGCATCCTCGAATCGATCGCTAACGGATACACAACACCGAACGAGATATCGAACAACACTGGCATCTCCAGCGGGACGATGCCCCAGTACCTCAAAAAATTGCAGAAACTCCGGTTGATCGAGAGAACTACTCCTGTAACTTCTTCCAAGAAGACCAAGAGATCAATATACAATATCAAAGACAACTTCATCCGGTTCTGGTACAGAAACATCCACTCACAGAAATCAATGGTGGAAGAAAACCCGGAAAAAGCAGCAGAAAACATAATCAGTGGCTTGAACCATCAGGTCGCGGAAACATTCGAGCAGATCTGCCACGAAACCGTACAGAAAGCAGGAGAATACACTAAAGTCGGCAGATGGTGGTACCAGGAAGATGAAATAGATGTGGTGGCACTGGACGAACAGGAGAACAAAATCCTGTTAGGCGAAGTAAAATGGACAAACCAGAAGGTCGGAGAAAAACTGCTTAGACAACTCGAAGAAAAAACCGAGAAAGTCCAGTGGAAAAACCAGGATAGGGAAGAAAACTTCGCACTGTTCTCCAAAAACGGGTTTACACGCGGTTTACAGGAAAAAGCTGAACAGAGAAAGGATTTAGAACTTCACAATCTCGAAGAGATAGGGAAGAAGTTGGAAATGGAAGAACCATAACTCAAGGATGCTCTGGATTATTATGACTGATTCTCTTTTTTTGTTTATTTGACTTTGATATAGTCGTTGATGTCTTTTCTTATTTCTTTTAATGTTTCTTCTTTCAGTTCTCCTAGTTTGTCCTGCATGGCTGTGTTCTTGAGTGTGGTTACTGTCCATGGTGATGCGTAGCTTTCCTTTGGTAGTTTCCCTTTCCTGAATTTTTCTTCGGGTAGAGGTATAGCTTCTTCTCTTTCTGTGGTTGTTATCAGGACCACCAGGCATTCTTCGTGGAACGGATGGTTCTCATTGCTGATGACTACGAAAGGTCTTCTGTTGTTGCCTCTGATGAAGTCAGGACCTATTACTACGTCTCCCCTGTTTCACTCTTTTTCACCGAAGTAGTCATCGTTTACTGATGCTGAGCTGGCTTCTGTCATCGCTGTTATCGATGCCAGTCGGTCATCTTCTATAATCGCCCAGTGCTTTCCTCTGTGGCGTACAAGTCCCTGATCTTCTAACCTACTTAGAACAGCTCCGATACTGGAACTCTTTATCTCAGTTCTATTGCTTATCTCTTTAGGTGTAAACGCTTTGTCGCTGTTTTCGGCCAGGAATTCCAGAACCTTGTACGCCTGCGTATCCTTGTCCAGGCCTAGCAGTTCTTCGGGCTGGGACTCGAACTCGTCTATAGCGATAGGCATTGTAATAATATGTAACTAGATGTAAGAACTTATAATTCTTTGTATCTTAACGGTGTTTTGGTCTAATCCTGCTTTTTGCATACCGAAGTGTGCATTTTACCCTTCTAAATTGCCGGTATGGTGAGCTTTTTACCTTGCTATTCTTCCGTTAACAGTTTTTTGTTAGTGCCTCTGGAAAATTTGTCAAGAGTATGTAGGAGGAAACAGCGATTTTCTTGATTCTGTGTAACTTTTTTATTGTTTTTTGTGTAAATTGGTTACATGAGTCAAAGCATCTCTCGGAGAGAGGCCCAGCTTATCGATGAGGTCAAGGATAGAGAGATGCTGTTTTTCCAGCCTAGAGATGTTCAGAGGTTTCTCGATATAAGCGATAGAGCCAGCTACAACCTTCTCTCAAGGATGAAGAATAAAGAACTGGTAGAAAACGTCGAATCAGGGAAATACATCTTGAAAGAAACGCTGGATTCACGTGATGTATACGAACTGGCTTCTAACATCGTCGATTACTCGTATCTAGGATTTTTCAGTGCTTTACACTTCCATGATTTGACTGAACAAGTTCCTCAGAAGGTTCAGGTTGCTGTCACGAAGAGGAAAGATGATCTGGAACTTCAGGGCAGAGAAATACAGTTCATAAAAATAGACAAGGATCACTTCTTCGGCTACAGCAAGTATGGAAACACTGTGGCATCGACTCCGGAGAAAACCGTTATAGATTCATTGAGGCTTCCAGGCAAAACAGGCGACCTATCAAACATCCTGAGGGTGGACTACAGCCAATTAGACATACAACTGCTAGTTGATTACTGTGAGAGAACTGGTAGTTCGGCCGTAGCATCGAGACTGGGTATTATACTCGATAGAAAAGAAATCGATTTTAACTGGGAGAAGATCAAAGACTTGATCACTCACTACACCTGTCTTGACCCTCAGAAACCTAGAGAAAACCCTGTCAGTAGATGGAAGGTTTACGAAAACCGTGATATCTCATGATTGATAGAAAACAACTTAGAGATCTACACGACCAGAATCTGCCTCTGCATGTCCTGGAGCAGGACTACATACAGGCATTATTTCTTCAAAAACTATATAGTCAAACTGAGGGCCTCGTGTTCAAAGGAGGAACGTTCCTCAAACACGCACATGGCTTAGACAGGTTCTCGGAAGACCTGGATTTCACACAGAGAGAAGGGTTTGAGAACATAGTTCCTGTGCTGAAAGAGGCGGCAGAGAGCTTATCTGACTACGGTGTTGAAGCAGAGGTAGACAGTATCGAAGAGAATGATGTTTCCGCTTCATGCAGATTAATCTATCGGGGCCCGCTGTATGATGGTTCTCAGCACTCCAGGGGCAGCATAGAGATAGACGTATCGAAAAGAGAAGACGTACTGACAGAGCCAGAATGGATCAGACTTTTCTTCGAATACCCGGAGATCAGGGTAGTTAATGCACTAGGACTTAGCAGGGAAGAACTGCTGGCCGAAAAACTCAGGGCGCTCGCTACAAGAGATAAGGCCCGTGACCTCTACGACTGCTGGTACCTCATAAACCAGGGGATAGAACCCAGAAACGAACTTTTCAAGCAGAAAATGGAGGTAGTAGGAGAAGGGGCTGTGCTCAATATATCGGTAACGGAGGAAAAGTGGGAAAACGACCTGAATATCTTTTTGGAAAATCCGCCTGCTCTAGACACTGTTAGAGAACAGTTAGTGTCTGAACTAGAGCAGAAGGATTTCAAGATAGTGGAGCTAGAGTCGGGTATTAAGCTTATTCCTGTCGCCGACAATTCTGTTGAAGGTTTGAAGGAAGCTATGAACGGTGCTGAGGACATAGATATAGAGAACTTGAGTGAAGAGATTGATGAGGCAGCCAGAGAAGAGTTGAAAGAGGAGTTCCAGTAGATATGGTCTATGTGGACACTGATTTCTTTGTCGCCCTGACTAAGGAAGAAGACTGGCTGCAGAAGAACGCCTTAGAATTATATGAAGAACACAGAGGGAGTATTCAAACTTCTCTACCGACGTTTATTGAACTCTGTTTTCTGGCACAGGACTATGATTGGGAGTTGGAAAAAGTTGTTACAAATATCCTGGAAATAGCAAAAATAGATTTTGATGAAAAGGTCGTTTATCAAGCTGTAGAATACATAGATCAGGGTCTAAATGTTCTGGATTCCTTCCAACTTGCTAAATCGGAAGGAGAGATAATAAGTTCTGACAAGGAATTTGATGAAACGGGAGTAAATAGAATCAAGCTTGAAAGCTCTTGATTGAGGTATTTTGCTCTTATTTTGAATCCTTATAGCGGAAAGCAAGAGTTCTAAAACTCCGTCCCTTTAGGGCGGAGATACAGAACGATCTAACACATAAAAAAGTATAAGGATATATGTTAGAATATAAAAAAATCCTTGCGGCAAAACCTAAGAAACCTTGACAGAGAAGAATACGAGATTCTTCGGAGGATGTCCAGACTTTCTAAGAATCTGTATAACAGGCATCTCTATGAGGTCAGGCAACACTTCTTCGACAACGGTGAATACCTGAACTACTACAACACCTACAACCGTATCAAGGACAACGAGAACTACGAGGAACTTCCTTCTCAAGTAGCACAGCAGACAATGAAACAGGTAGACAAAGGCTTCCAATCCTTCTTCAAACTTGTAGAGAAGAAACGAGAAGGCAAGTACAACGAAGAAGCCAATATTCCAAGCTATCTTGACAAGGATGGATTCTACCTGCTGGATTTCCCTCGACAGAGTTTCCAACTCAAGGAAGATTACATCCGTGTCGGTGTTCCAAAACAGTTCCGAGAACAACACGGCTTTGAGAAGAAGGAGATCAGGATTCCTTTCAGCTATGAAGAAGTCCGTGAAAAAGATATTAAGCGGCTACAGATTCATCCGCAGAAAAACGCAGAATATTTCGAGTACAGAATAATTTACGATGAAGAAACTGAAGAAGTAGAAACCACAGAAGGAAACTTTCTCTCGCTCGACCTCGGAGTAGAAAACCTTGCCACAGCTGTTGACCATTCTGGACGCTCATTCATACTGGATGGGCGAAAACTAAAGAGCTTTAACAGGTGGTACAACAAGCGTAGAGCAAGGCTACAGAGCATCAAGGACAAGCAAGGAATAGAAGAAGAAACCAATCGTATGTATCGACTTCGGAAGAAGCGAGAGAACAAAATCCACGACTGCCTCAACAAAGCAGTAGCAGGACTCGTAGACTACTGCGTTGAACACAAGATAGAAACCGTGTATGTCGGCGACGGCAAAAACTGGAAACAAAACATAGATATAGGTGACAGAAACAACCAGAACTTCGTCCAGATACCGTTCGACAAGTTCAAACAGAAACTCAAGCACAAACTGGAAGAGAAAGGAATCGAGTACCAGCTTGTAGAAGAAAGTCACACCAGTAAAACGAGTTTCCTTGATAACGAGCCAGTAAAGCATCAGGAGGAGTATGAGGGTAGTCGTGTGGAGAGAGGCCTGTTCCAGAGTAGTGATGGAACGGAAATCAACGCTGATGTGAATGCAGCAGCGAACATCGCAAGAAAAGCAACAGGTAAGCCAAATTCAGAGCTTTTCAGCTCTGATGATGGTGTAGAGAGCGTTGTGACAACGCCTCCAAGGATAAGGAAACCTGAGTTCTCTCAGGTTAAGATGGCAGTATGACCTACTGCTAATTCAGACTCCTTGAAACCTTTACGAAGCTCCACCGTTTACGGTGGAGAGGATGTCACGCTTGGCTGTTTCTAAGTGGAGAGGCTGATTAGACATCAGTAAAGTACTTAAGTACTTAGTCACATAGCTATAGTATGGGCACGATTAAGGTATCAGTTCCTGATGAGAATGAGGAAAGGTTTAGAAAGGCTGCTATGAATGTTTTCGGCCATAAAAGAGGCTCTATTAGTAAAGCTGCTGAGGAAGCAATGGAAGAATGGGCTGATAAGAATCTAGAGGAAGGCTTAGATTTATCAGGAGGTCTCGGAGATTTCCTCTCTGAGAAATCAGCAGATACTGATAAATCAGCTGTTGAACTTCAGGAGGAACTGGGAGACGCCTATGAAGAACAAGTACTTAATTGACTCCAATATATTTCTCCACCTTTACCTAGAACAAGATGAGGAATCTGTTTGTAGAACTCTGCTCAACAAACTTGGCTCAGGAAGAGTTGAGGCTGCAGTTACTCTATTTCACCTTGATGCAGCTGCTATAGTAATGGAAAGAGACGGGCTGACCCAAAAGGAAATAGCAGAGTTCTATGCTCGTGTTTACCAAAGTAAAGGGATAGAGATAATGCATCTGGGTGTGGTTGGCAGGCTCAATGGCTTAGCGGACCGAAATCACTCCGGAATTGATGATAGTCTGATAGAACAAGCCTTGAAAGACAGAGATTTAGACAGAATCATCACTTACGACACTGATTTTGATGAAGAATTAAGAATAACGCCTGAAGAAATTCTCCAGAGTGGAAAATAACTCTCCCTTTTATTAACCATCATGCATAACTTATGCATATTCCAAAGTGAAGTTCAATGCGAAATTCACAGAATTTCTGTATTAACAGAAAAACGGAGGTTTTTCGATAATGCCAGAAGCACCTGTAACACGAGAAGAAATTGAGAACGCGCCTATAAAGGCAAAAATCAGAGCAGGAGAAGAAGTCGTCAAAAGAGCGCTTGAAGAATACGACCCGGAGAATACAGTCATCGGTTTCACCGGGGGAAAAGACTCCACGCTGACCGCATGGCTCGTCAAGAGAGTATGTGAGGAACATGACATTGAGAAACCAAGGTTCATGTTCGTGGATCACGGCCAGCACTTCGACGAACTGGAAGACTATGTCGAGAGACTCGCCGATGACTGGGGGTTCGAAGTGCTTACGGCCAGAAACGATGACCTCATCGAGAAAGCAGATCAACCAGGTGAAACAGTTCCCGTAGCAGAGCTAAACGACACTAACCAAGAAGAAGCAGCCAGAATCGATGAAGATCTAGAAGAAGTTCCGTGGCTGATGGACACAGAATCCGGAAATCACCTTCTCAAGACAGTACCGATGAACGAGCTCCTACAGGAAGAAGGCATCGAGCTAGTTATCAACGGAGTAAGATGGGACGAACACGAAAGCCGTGGTGATGAAGACTTTTACTCCCCGAGGGACGAACCGGAACACCTCAGAGTACACCCTATCCTGCAGCTAGATGAAAGAGATGTCTGGGATGTCTCATGGTTCCACATGGTTCCTGACATCACAGGAGTAGACATCGAAGAATACCCAGAAGATGAATCGGATCTTCCAGAAGGACTATCCAAAGACGATGTACCTATCAGTCCTAAGTACTGGGCAGGATTCAGAAGCCTGGGATCAGAAGTATCAACCGATAAGTCCGACGAGATACCGGCCTGGCTACAGGACGTAGAGAACACAAAGGAGAGAGCGGGTAGAGCTCAGAACAAGGATGATGAGGAGATCATGAACCGTTTGAGAGAACTCGGGTATATGTAGAGTTTTAAGCTCTTTAAAGCTTTCTTAGTCCTTGTTACTATTCTTTCTTATCTCTTGTATGTTTTCCTCAAGTTCTGGGAGTGTATCTTTGACTTTATTCCATACTATGTCCAGATCTACTCCGAAGTACTGATGTATCAGTATATCTCTCATGCCTGCTGCGCCTTCCCAGAGGTCTTCCCTGTTCTCTTCTCTGAAGTCTTCTGGCAGTTTCTTTATCTTCTTGTTGAGAAGACTCTGTCCTCAAATCTGTGATTTAAGGTTAGGGATGAATCGACAGATTTTAAAGTTCCACGGTCTATAACCATAGTATTCACGGCAGTTTGGTTAGGGCTTACTGCTACTCGAAACTCCTTTGGAGTTTCTGTGTCACATCGTTCTCCAAGAACGATGCTCGAACAGATTCCTGTAAGGAATCTGTGGTTCGCAGAAAATCCGCTGGATTTTCGAGGAATCAACAAACAGCAATCCTGAACTCAAAGGTAAGCCAAATGTTTCCATTTCGGAAACGGATGGTGTAGTGAGTTGCGTGGAACAACCACTGAGCGAATAAGGAAACCGTCTTTGACGGTTAAGATATGGGAACGGGTTTCCCCTAATTCAGACTTCCTCAAAGCGTAAGTTCCGAGATGACGATATGACTTAGACAAGTATCGTGGAAAGAAGTTCCGTAAGGAATCTTCCGCTCGGAAGCCCCTTCCAAATCTTCTGATTTGGTAACGGGTCATTTCACTGCTTCTCCGACTATTTCGAGTCTTCTTATTACGGCGTCCTGTGTTTTGACATCTGACTTAAACTCTTCTCGAGAGATGTCTTCTGTATACTCCTCTATCATTAGAAGCGTTTCGCTGTCTTTCGTCATATTTCCACTGCTTCCTCTTCAACCCTTTTCCTGATGTTGGGGTGCACAGAATTGTACGTCAGAACATCTACATCCTTGCCGAGAGAGTTTTCCAGTTCCTTTCTCAGCCTGGAGATATCGACGAGGGTTTTCTCCCCCTCGAACTCCACTACGAGATCCACATCGCTTTCCTCATCCTGCTCTCCGCGGGCGTAAGAGCCGAACAGCTCTGCCCGAGATACATCGTGGCGCCTCAGTATAGGCCTGACTCTGCTACGCAACTCCTCTAACTCAAGTTTTTCATCTGGCATAATTTCTGTTTAGACCTCGAAGGTTTAATTCATTTAGGTGTTGTTCAATTTCTGATCTGCCATCATGTTGAGAAGATCGTCCATCGACTCGACGTCTTTATCCTCTTTCATCTTCTCCAGTTTCCGGTACGTTTCCTCATCTATATCTAAGTCTATCATGTTGTTTGCCTCTGTCCAAAACCCTTTCGCTTCATGCCTACGGAGAAAATCGATGAAGATGGGAAGCTGTTTATTCCGGAGAGAGTCCGACAGGGGTTCGGCGAAGAGTTCAGTATAGTTGAGCTTGAAGGCAGCATAAGTTTATTCTCCGTTATTCTAGTTTTTCTACTTTTTCTTTATCTTTCAGATGTTTATCTCCGGTTATTACTTTCAGATTTTTCTCTCTTGCTGTGGCTAGTATGATGGCGTCCATTAAGCCGAAATTCGGGAACTTTTCTCTTTCTTCCTGTTTGATTTTTCCGGCTTTGCTGCATATATGAGGGTTCAGCCCTACTAATTCTGTTTTGGTCTCTACGAAGTTTCTGATTTCTTCCCATCTGTTGTCTGATTTCAGGTTTCCTGATTCGTAGTTGTCGGACATCTCTGCCAGTGAGATTATCGAAGTATAGCATTTTTGCCTGGATTCCAGCTTCTGGTATATCTTCTTTCCTTTTTCGCTGCCTATGTAGAACTCTATCCAGGCCCAGGTATCGAGCAGATATTCAGTCATACCTGTCAGCTCTGTCATTTCTGTCTCTGATCTCTTCTCTGTCTTCTATCTCCATGGAGCCAAACATCTCCTCTGAAGAAGGAGTCCCCATCCTCTCTTTGGCTATCTCTTTCAACAGTTCATCGAAAGAACTGGCTCCTTCCTTCTTCTTCAGCTTCTTCACCATGCGATGTGTGCTTTCCGATATAGTAACAGTAGTCATAACTATTAATTGGTAATTAGTAATTATAACTCTTTGGTCTGAATAACTTGAGCCTTCGTGATAAAAATTAATCATGCCTGTCCGCGCAGTCTTCCTAGGAACAAACCCGGCTGGGAAAAGTATACGATTGGCTGAAACGTAGAGATGATGTAGGGGTCCTCGTGCTTCTCACGGAGAAATACCAGTTCTCCCTATCGAGGACTTGGAGCCGGAGATAGTCATCGCGTCAGGTTTTGAGTACAAAGTTCCGGAAGAGATTATCGTGGTTCCGGAGAAGGGCATCGTCAACCTGCATCCGTCCTTCCTGCCGTACAACCGTGGTGCGCATCCGTACATCTGGCCGATCGTCGAGGACACGCCAGCAGGAGTCTCAATCCTGCCTACCTGGAGAGGGACGGCGAGAAGTACTTCGTGGATGTGGATATCCGAGAAGGAGACTAGTTCTGGATTACTTCTTTTACCTTTTGTTGCTCGGTAAGGCTCTGTCCTTTAGACCGAGCTATTTCAGGGTTTGGGTTCAAACTTTGTGTTGTCGAGTCTGTGGAAAGAGCCGAGTTTCCTGTGTAGCCGTGAATACGGAAGCGTTAGGCGGGAACAGAATGAATACCTGTTCTATACATCATCCGCTTCTACAGACATTAGGGTGGCGTGACACCGCTCTAATCCAGCATTGTTGAATCCAGTCCTCTGTATATCAAGTTGGTTATAGGTGGCTGGAAACCTGCAAGTACTACTGGCAAGAGATGTTCTCTTTGCCTTTTCCGAAATCGTTTTCGTGTAGCATCCTGTGAATCACGGATGGATGTGAATGGGAAAAGTCCGTCCTTCAGGTCGGAGAGGATGTCACGATAAATTATTCAGAAATCGATAAATTGTGGTTTTTATTGAAGAAGTTCCTGGGCTGTTTTCCTGACTGATTCGGCTGAGTTCCTTTTCGGCTGCCATCCTGTGTCTTTCAGTTTTTTGATGCTCAACCGCATCTCGGGTACGTCGCCTTCCCAGCCTTTCTCGCCGCCGGTGTACTCGTATTCTGGGTTAAGATCCATCTCATCGGCTACAATATCAGCTATGCTGTTAACGTCGATGGAGTCTTCCGAGCCAATGTTGAAAACTGTTTTGTCTGATTTCCATGCTTTTATGGTGCCGTCTATAGTGTCTTTGATGTGAAGGTAGCTTTTACGCTGTTTTCCGTTGCCGAGTATGACGAGCTTTTCCGGGTTGTCTTTCAGTTTGTGGATGAAGTCGTAGATTACTCCTTTCTGGTTTCTGCCGCCGACAATGTTTGCGAATCTGAGGATTGTCATGTCTATGTCGAATATCTGCTGATAGACCTGGCACATGTGTTCGTCTCCGCACTTTGTAGCGCCGTACATGGAGATAGGTTCCATATTTGCCTCTTCCGGCGTAGGTATCTCTGTTTCTTCACCGTAGACTACGGAAGAGGAGGCAAAAATAAAGTCATTAATGTTTGCATTTTCACAGGCCTCTAAAACGTTTTTAGTACCTTTCAGGTTCTCATTAAAGTCCTTGTCTCTGTCTTCAGGGAATGTGTTGACTTTGGGGTTGGCTGCGAAGTGGAACATGGTATCGATATCTTTCAGTTCCTTCTCAAGACCTTCCTGCTTGATGTCGTGCTGTAAGAACTCTGCTTCTTCTGGTATGTTTTCTTTCTGTCCTGAGGACAGGTTGTCGATCACGGTCACCTCGTGACCTTCTTCTATCAGTCTTTCCACAAGTCTTGAACCGATGAATCCTGCGCCTCCTGTGACTGCTGCTCTCATAATCTATGCTTCTGTGGTGAAAACAGTTAAATCCAAGTGATCTGTAGAACTGAAAAGGGCTTAGAGGTTTTTCCACCGGTACTGATTTCAACTTTGCTGATTGAACCCTGTTATGGTTTTACAGGCTGTCTTTCTGGGTACAAACCCTGCCGGTGAAAAAGTGTATAAGTGGCTTAATCAGAGAAGTGATGTCGAAGTGGTGGCGTTGCTGACTGAAAGAGAGCAGCTCTCTCTAATCACAGAATTGAGGCCTGATCTGGTGATATCATCAGGTTTCAGGCATAAAGTACCGGAGAAAGTGCTGGAGACGCCTGATAAAGGAGTAGTTAACCTTCATCCGTCGTTTCTACCTTACAACCGTGGAGCACATCCTTATATCTGGCCTCTGGTAGAAGACACACCTGCAGGTGTGTCCATACACTACATGGACTCCGGACTGGATGAAGGCCCTGTTATAGACAGGAGAGAGGTCGAGGTCCGGCCAGAGGATACTGCCAGGTCTCTTTACGACCGGCTTCAGGAAGAACAGTTCAGGCAGTTCAGGGAGAACTGGGAGGAGATAAAAAACGGTGCCGAAGCCAGGGAGCAGGATCTTAAGAGAGGTGAAACTCATCTTCCGGAGGATCTGGATGAGGTATGTAGTATAGATCTTGACAGAGAGGTGAGGATGGAGGAGGCTATCGACAGGCTTCGAGCGCTCAGCTTTGACTCCAGAAAACTTGCTTACTTCGAGAAAAACGGTGAGAAGTACTACATCCGGATACAGATAGAGAAGGATTAACTTCTTGGTGAGCGAATGATTAAAACAATGCGGAGAAAGGTTAATACATGTCGAAGAGACGTATCTCACTGACACTGGATGAAGGTATGGTGGAGAGGATCGACACGGAGAGGGAGAACCGTGACCTTAACCGGTCTCAGATGGTGGAGGAGATAGTTGAAGAGTACTTCAGGCAGAGAGGTATCGAAACAGCGGTTATATTCTGCGGTGATCCTGAACTGAAGACTCTAGAACTTTTCAATGGAAAACCTGTTCTAAGCCATATAATAGAACATCTCTCAGAGGAAAACATAAGCAGAGCTATACTTTTAGCCGGACAGAACAGTGAGATAGAGGAAAACTTTGGTTCGGAGTACAGCGGGTTGCTCTTGAGTACGTCTCCGAGGAAGAGCCTGAAGGAACAGCTGCAGCTCTTCAAAATGTTGAAGACAAGGTAGATGGACCTTTTGTAGCCCTGAATGGACATGTTATAGCGGATGTAGACTTTAAGGATATGCTGAGGGTTCACGAGGAGGAGAACCCGGCAGCCACTATGGCACTGACAGCTGTGGAGAACCCTTCTGACTATGGAGTGGCCGAGCTTAAAGGACGCAGGATACTTGGTTTCAAGGAGAAACCGGAGCCAGGCAGCGAGCCGTCAAGACTGATCAACGCAGGAACATACATCCTGGACCCTCGGATATTCGACCGCCTTGACCATCGAAGCCTGGAAAACGTGTTCGAAAACCTTGCCGAGAAGGGAAAACTATCCGGATACATCTACGGAGGAGAATGGAGAGAGATACAGGACTAAATCTTTTCCACAAATACATCCTCCAGCTCTCTGGCCTTCTCTGAAAGTGCTTCCTCCGCCAGCATGCCAAGGTTGTAAACTGTAGAAGCTGCAAAACCGGCAGAAAGAAAACTCCATGGAGAGGGAAGCCCTGCAAGGTAATAGGAAAGTATAACAGGGAATAAAGCCGCGAAATAATGGACCATGCCCAGTATCATCACCTGGCTCTCCTCAAAATCAACAGGGCTTAAAGTCCTGCGATAAGCTAAAATCGTTAAAGCGCCAAAACCTACAACTGCGCCACCGCCATAAGATAAAGCCTCGAAAAGACCTGGCAGCCCGCTCTCAGATATAAGCATCGCTCCTGAACCCCAGAAAGCAATAGTGAAGCCGTAGGCTCGAGATTCCTTCGCCAGCGCCGACCTTAGGAAGTTCTGGTTCATCCTGTATACTGGAGTTTGAACCGGTTCAAGTTAAATCTAATGCATCCTCCCAAGGAGTTAAAAATAAGAGGTAATACATCGTAATACTATGGCTTCGTCAAGAGATATCAGGGCCCGGGAGATGTTCCTGGAGAAGGAGGAAAACAGTGTTGAAAGCTTGCTGGAGGAGAATAAGGTTGATATATCCTCCGAGAACTTATTCGTAGTTTACGATAAGGATGGGCCTCTGGAGGATCCCTCGGTCTCTACAGCCGAGACATGGGGGGGTGTTGAGGAGGTTGTGGGTTCGCTGGAAAGCAGCGATGGACTGGAGTTTGGAGTTGTATCCGGCTGGGATGTAGATACGTTGAGAAGGAGGAGACAGGAATACCTGGACGATAGCTTCCTTCTGGGCGGCTCCATGGGTACAGTTGTTGAAAAAGACGGTGAGAAGAAGCTTGTCCATGAGGAAGTATCAAAGGATGATATATACGAATCCTTCAGGAACGTCTTCCAGCAAGCTGCAGAGTACGGAGAGGGCAGAGAAGGATTGAAGATACTGCCACAGGGCAACTCATCTAATCTTGTAGCAAGTATAAAGTTCGAGGCGGAAAACGACAGAGCAGATGTAGGCCGTATATCAGATCAGCCCTCAACAGAAGAGATATACGAAGCTATACTTGACAGGGAAGCTGAAGGATTTGAAAAAGTCGAGGAAAACGGAGTTGAAAAGATACTGTTCTCAAACAGTTCGGAAGACTCGAGGGTGCTGGCCGAAGTATTTACTGAGGACTTCATATACCCCGGTGTAAGATTCGAGGAAAGAGATGACGAAAGAATAGCGTTTTACAGGGATGAAAGAGATCTTGAAGAGTTTGAGAAAGAGGAAGGCTACAGTCTGCTCATGCAGGCAGCACCTCAGGACATCAAGGTTAAACCTTACGAGGACTGGGGAGCCGACCTGATAAAAGAAGTTGACCACGAGTTCGGTAAACCGGCAGGAGTAGAAAAACTGGGTGAAGAAGCTTACGGAGAAGAAGACTACACCGGGATAATGATAGGGGACAGCACCACAGACCTGGAGGTAGCTCAGGAACACGATAACTTCTACTTCGCTGCCATATCAGGTTCTGAAGCCGAGAAAGAAGCAAGGAGAGAAGGAAACTGGAAAGAAGGAGAAGATTACATAGTAGTGCAGAACGGAGTAGATTTCACAGTGATGTTCTCTGAAGCCATGGAAAATCACAGAGAAGACTGGGAACATGAATACGACTCGGAGAGGATATAATGCAGTTCGACATGGCAGTAGTAGGTGACATAAACATCGACGTAGTACCTGAACCGCTGGAAAAAGACCTGGAGATGAAGGAAGACGGCCAAATTTTCGTGGATAAACTTGTTCACCGGAGAGGCGGACAGGCCGCAAACTTCGCTGTAAAAACATCCGAACTCGGATCTGAAACAGTTTTCCAGGGAAAAGTTGGAGACGACAGACACGCAGACTTCCTTGAACAACACCTGAAAGACAAAGGAGTAAAGCCAAGACTTGCACGCAGCAAAGACGTTGACACAGGGACAACAACAGTTATACCAAGGGAGAACGGTGAGAGATTCTACATCACTTACGCAGACAACAATTCAAAACTTGAATACGGCGATCTGCATAGAGAAACACTTTACAACTCCCGTCACCTGGCAAGAAGAGGCGTATGGTTCTCCACACCCATGCTGAACGAAGGGAACAAGAAACTGCTGAAAGAAGCGAAGAAACAGGGAGTTGAAACATCTATCGACCTTCACTGGGATCCATACTGGGATGAAAACAGGTCATCAGGAAACAGGAGAAAAAAATTTATGGAAACCCTGGAACATGTGGATTTCCTGATGGGAAACAGCGAGGAACTGAAAATGCTGACAGAAAAAAAGGAACTGGACAAAGCAGTAGAAAAACTGCAGAGATTCGGAGAGTTTAAAACCATAGCTCATTGCGGCCCGGAGGGATCAAAGATTTACAGAGGAAACGAAAGCATCAACATCCCGGTAGAAGATATCCAAAACCCTGAAAACCCGACAGGAACAGGAGATGTATACGATGCAGCATTCATCAACGCCTGGCAGAAAGGAAAAAGCCTGGAAGAAGCAGGCCAGAAAGCAACTGAAGAAGCAGTAAAACACCTCAAAGGACTAAACTAAAAAGACTGTACTAAGGAGATTTAATCATGGATAAAGCATTGGTAACCGGCGGAGCAGGATTTATAGGTTCAAACCTTGTAGAAAAGCTTGTAGAACAGGATATCAAAGTAGTGGTCCTGGACGACCTCTATCTTGGAGATGAAAGTAATCTATCAGAGGTTGAGGATGAAATAGAGTTCGTGAAAGGATCAGTACTGGATGATCAAGCAGTTGAAGAAGCAGTTGAAGGATGTGATACTGTTTTCCATCTCGCAGCAAGATCTTCAAGCCCTATGCATAAGGAAAACCCTGAGGAAGGAGCACGTGTCAACGTCGAAGGTTTTGTCAACACGGTTGAAGCCGCTAAACAGGAAGGAGTTGAAAAAATAGTTTACGCATCCACAAGTTCCATGTACGGAACTGTAAAACCACCACACCGTGAAAGCCAGGATCCTATGCCGGCCAACCTTTATACTGCGTCGAAGATGTCACGTGAAAAATACGCAGAGTCATACAGTTACAACGAACAGATAGAGACTACAGGCATCCGATTCTTCTCGATCTACGGACCTCACGAGAAAGCTAAAGGCAAGTACGCCAACGTGGTAACTCAGTTCCTGTGGAAGATGATGGATGACGAGCAACCTGTCATATGGGGGGACGGAGAACAGGAGAGAGACTTCGTATTCGTCAAAGATGCCGTAGACGCCGTCGTGAAAGCTGCAGAAAGAGACGAATCACTTGATGGAGAAGTAATCAATGTCGGACGGGGAGATCCTGTAACGTTCAACGACGTAGTTGAAAAACTGAACGATGAACTCGGGAAGGATATCGAAGCCGAACACATTGAGAACCCTAGAGACAAGTACGTGAGAGAACACTGCGCAGATATCTCCAAAGCCAGAGAACTTCTGGACTGGGAGCCAGAACACAGTTTCGAGGAAGGACTCAAGAAGACAGCTGAATACTACAGAGAGTGATCAACGTGAGGGACAGCGTAAAGGAAGGCGCTATCTACGGAATGCTTGTCTCTGGAGCGGCCTATACACTTGTACAGTTCCTGGGATACAGCTCCCGGAGCCTTGCCGTCATCCTCTACCTGTTCCTCATATCAGCTATACTCATCAACGTCAAGTCCGAGATGTCAGAACCTCTCAAACCCTACCTGGACAGACTTGTCCTTGTAGCCGAGGGAGAAGAACTCAAGATGAAAAAACTGCTTACAGGCGAAAAGTACAGGGTAAGAGGAGATGTAGAAAAACTCTAGTAAGAATAGGAATCCACAAGCCTGTCGTTCTCATTGTACAACCTGACTTCTCCACCGCCGTTGAGAATATTCAGCCCGGACTCCACAACGGCACTACTTTCCGGTTCTATACCCACACTCTCAAGCTCTTCCCTGCTACTGGAATAGAATACAGTCTCCTCACCTGTACCAATACTTCTTTCAAGCTTCAACACCTCCTTTATCACTCCTTCCGAATCCACAGTCTTTACCTTCCACTCATCCATATCCACCTTCTTATCTCCGGTATTGGACAGTGTGAAATGCTCCACAGTGTCATTCCTTGCAACAACGTCAAGCTCCACATCCGGCAACATACTGCTGACTACCATCTGTTTCCTCTTTCGGGCCTCCGACATCCTGGACCTGAACTTCTTCCTCAGAATCTTTCTCACCTCTTCCGCCTTCTCCTTGGCTTCGCCTTCAAAACCAGAGATATTCTCACCGTCCCTGAAACCTGTCTTGAACCTTCCATAAGGTGTCTGAACTACAGTTATGGAATAATTACTGGTTCTTTTCTTCTTGATAAATCCCTGTGGAGTCCTCAGAACTGAAATGTTCCTCCTGTAACTTACGTTAGAGCTAAGCTTTGAACTGCTTCCCAGAATTGACATCACTACTTTTCCAGGTTCAAACTCTACTTCAAACCGGTCTGAAAACCTTGAATCTATAACACCATGTAAATCAGATCTTTCCTTGATCTCAACACTTTGAGAAGCCGCAGGTATAGAAATCAGAACCACTGCAAGCAGTGCAAAAACGACAGAGTCCCGGGCTCCATCCATGCAGAACCTGTGCCCGGGAAAAGTTAAATACTTACCTTTGTTGCGGTCAAAGTCTCTGTCCTTCAGATCCGGAGAGAGGGAGATTTTACTTGATCACAGTGCTACGAGTACAGGTATCAGAAGTACTGCCATGCAGCAGGCCCTGCAGTTATTTATCATGCTGTAAAACCCGATGCCGGAGGCTGTGATCAGTGTTACAAGGCCAAACCACCCGCTCAGGACATAGGAAAGAATCAGTAGAAGCAAGAGTATTGAGAAGCCTGTTAAACGGAAGTTTATAGACCTGACTATTCTGAGAAACAGTTTATGTGTTCTCAGCGCCAGTAACGCTGAGAACCCGGCGCAAAACACTGAAAGCCCGATAAGTGTGAACATCTCGTAAGGCATTATATTGCCCAGGCTTTTGAGTGCTACGGAAGCACCTGAACGTGATTTATCCAGCGTGAGCAGCGCCAGGAAGGATACTACTATGTCTGTAGTGTTGACTCCTCCCATGCCGGCAAGAAAGTCGTACTCGTCGTCCATAACAGGTGAGAGGAAAGTCGTGGCTC
Organism: Candidatus Nanohalobium sp.; assembly: GCA_042217555.1. GTDB lineage: Archaea > Nanohalarchaeota > Nanosalinia > Nanosalinales > Nanosalinaceae > Nanohalobium. The sequence goes on from JBDGSL010000002.1 coordinate 42,857, forward strand.
CTGCAGCGCCTACTCCGGGAACAGTACCTGCTATCAGTCCTGCAGCCATGCCTGTCATACTTCCTCTGAAACCGTTGAAATCTCCTTCCTCCTGTTCCGGCAGTTCAAAGTCACGCTTCAGAGAAGAACTTACTGCAGGAACGGCGAAAAGCCCGGAGAATACAGGCATAAGTATAAAGCTTCCTGAAAGACTGCTGTTGAGGGACAGGATTCCAAGCAAGCCGCTTACTGCCGCTGTTACAACTGCCTCCAACGAGAAGTTCTCGAAGACAAGAAAGAACAGGAAGAAAGCGACAAGGTAAGCCATCAAAGGCTGAACCAGTGAGTAGACATCCTCCAGGAAAACCACAAGAAACGGCAGAGCCAGGGTAACAGTGATGACAGATACCAGGCCGCCAAGAAGTGTGGCATTAAACGCTTCAGGCCCTCTTCCTTCAGCAGCTTTCTCTGCTCCTGGCATTGACGAAAGTGCTGTGCTTGCTTCCGGAGCCTGAAGGTAAATCGAAGGAATGAAGTCGTGGAAAGTATGTGATATGGAGATACCGGAGACGAACGCAGCGTAGCTCACCAGTTCAAGACCTGAGGAAAGGTAGAACGGTATAGAACTGAATATAACTGTGTTGGGATGTATACCCGGTGTTACGCCGGTGAGGGCTCCTGCAAGAACTCCTGCAAGTCCGAGTGACAGAAGATCTATCATCCGGTGTCTACACCTGTTTCCTGGCCGCAGTAATTTAAAGAACACGACGTAACTAAAGGCTATGTTTGGAGGAAACATGCAGCAGATGATGAAGCAGATGGGCGTTGACATGGAAGAAATCGACGCTGACAAAGTAGAAGTACACGTAGGAGACAGGAAAATGGTTTTCAGCAATCCTCAGTTATCTAAGATAAACGCTCAGGGACAGGAAATGTTCCAGCTACAGGGAGATTACTCGGAGCAGGAGAAAGGCCCTTCTCAGGACGACATCGACCTTGTACAGGAGAAAACAGGTTGCAGCGAGGAAGAAGCTCGTGAAGCACTGAAGGAAGCTGAAGACGTAGCTGAAGCAGTTATGGAAGTACAGTAAACCATTTTCTCTCCTTATTCTCCTCTACAATCTGCCCTACTATTCTTTTATCTGTTCTATGGTCTTCGCGAATGCTGGTCTGGTTATCAGGATACCTATCAGGATTCCGAGTATAGTTGTCTTGGCAAACTCGTGGATAGTGGAAAGTGCAGCACCTGACGGCCCGAGACCTGATGTGAAGGCTGATACGAGTAAAACGAATACTCCTATCGCAATGAAGTGCCGGTTCGTATCCCTGCTGTACAGACTGTAACCGACAAGCCCTGCACCAGCAATACCTATCAACGCTGATATAGGGCCTGGAGAAAGTATAGGCATCATGGCGCCTGCTGTTGACGCAGCAGATGTGAAGATAACGAAGAAAGCTCTTTTCATCTTCTTCTGCCATCCTCCCAGGTCCTGCTTCCCTGATTCGTCCGTTATTATTATCTGGTCATCTACTCCTGTACCTACCGCAGCTATTATACCGGCCACGGCCGAAAGACTGAGTGTCCCGGCAGTGGTGAAGTACGTACCCAGCAGAATGTAAACTTCCGAAGCACCTGTAAGAACCATAGGTACTACGACACGTGGATCTCTGTAACGTGCGAACACAAGAAGTCCAACAGCCAGCAGAGAACCTACAATCGACAGGACGGCAGCTGACATAAACTGCGATCCAAGAGAAGAACTCAAAGTACTTGAACTTACCGTCTTGACCGATACAGGCAGTCTACCGGACTTCAAGATAGACATCATCCGGTCTCTGGCCTCAACCGCTTTTTCATGCGTCTCTCCCGGCCCTGAGATCGTGGACTTTGTGACCTCCTTTCTCGAGAAGACTTCCGCCATCAGCAAACCGCTCTCACGGTTACCGTCGACGTAGAGACCGGAGCGAGCCCACTCACCGTTCTCCATAACAAGGTATCTCTGGCTTCCAATACCGGAGTAAGGCCTGCTACCGTAGTTCTCTGCGATCTGAAGCTGGTTTTCAGCTGCGTCCTGAGATATTATCACAGGGAAGGTGAACTCGTATCGCGATCCCTGCGGCCTTATCTGGGAGTCGCTCTCCACAACAGACTTTATATCTCTGCCTGTGTAGACCACGACCTCAAGGTTGGCAGAGCCCGCAGACTCATTGAAACCGCTGTATACAAATGAAGTATTGTATCCTTCTATCCCGTTACGAGGTACTGAGAAACGTTTTCCTTCCTGAACTGTCTTTGAAAAGTTTTCCAGGCCTGAAACCTTTATAGAATGATTATTTAAAACTGTGAAACTGTATGTGTATTCTCCAAGGGAGAACTCTCTTTCATCTGCGAGATGGATAGGCATACGTGTCTCGAAGCTTCCCTCCCGCTCTACTATACTCTTCAGCTTTTCAGTGTCGCTCGTAGCTGACTCGACCTGCACCCGGTACTTTCCATCTCCTATATCTACTGTTCTTACGCTTGGATCAGGGATGTTCGAGTTGGAAAGCCGTATCTCCAAGGTGTTACGGACCTCCTCGGCCAGTTTACGCAGATCACTGCCTGTCTTGTTGGTCTCAGGCTTCAGCAATATCCTTGTACCGCCGGAGAACTCTATACTGGTCCTGTTTTCAAGATTGGTTGTGAATCCGACATCGTCTCCACTCATGTCAAAGAACAGTGTAGGACTGTTCCAGGGCACAAGCAGCACTGTTGAAAGCGTAAGCGCAAGCACAAGCACCCATATCCTCCATTCCTTTGCAAGTTCTCTGAACTCCATCTATTCGCCACCTCTGTAGATCAATTTTTCATCCTCTATGTAAGATTTCAGTATCGCCGTGTTACCTAGCCATGTCAAAGGCATATCTGCCAGCAAACCTATTATCATTACTGCTGCGATGTTTGAAAGCTCTGAAGGCCCGACAATCATGTAAGATATTATGTAAAGCAGTGTGAAACCGGCTATACCTCCGGAACTCATCGTAACACCGGTTTTAAGAGATTCCCACATCCTGTTCTTCAGGCTTGATCTCTCACGTTTAAGAGATCTTGTGGACAGAACGATGTCGGTGTCAACCGAGTAACCTATAAGCATCAGTAAAGCTGCCAGAGAACCCAGCGTCAGAGGAATACCCAGGACGGCCATCCCTGCTGAGGCAATGATTATGTCGCCTGCAGCCGCAAATATAACTGCCATCGAAGGAGTGATGTCCTTGAAAGCCACGAAGATGACAAGACTCATGAAAGTGAAGGCCAGGACGAAAGCTATCTGCGCCTGAAGAAAGAACTGTTCCGAAACCGCAGCAGACATAGTCCTGAAACTCAAGACTTCCGCGGTGTAGCCGGAGTCCGAAAGTATCTCTTCAACTTTTACCTGTTCTATATCAGGCGGCGGTATCTGAACCAGAAGACTTTCTCCTGTCGTCGTCTCCTGCCTTATAGCATCTACATCGGTTCTACCGGCTTCCGAGAAAGCACTTTCCACTTCGGAAGGAGTGTAGGAGCCATTGATGTTCAACTGGGCCTCTGTACCGCCCGCAAAATCAGTTCCCTTCTCAAGGAAAGAACCCGTCTGAGCGTACTGCACTCCAAGTATCGCCACCCCGATCAGAACAAGTACCAGGGGAACAAGAAAGAACTTCTGATGCTCGTCGTATACTCTGCTGTATTTCTCCTCAAGTTTTTCTTCCAGCTTCACAGAAAAACTTCCTATCTTGGAATACTTTTAAACCTGTCTCGAAGGCAGGGGAAGGGGGGGGAAGGAGGTAAGCTCATAAAAAACATGTAACACTAAATTCAATTCAAGCATGGACCTGTCCGAAAAACTTGAAGAGTACGGCGGCAGCCTGGAAAGAGATAATTTCACAAGTAAAATACGGAAGCACTGGCAGATTCCTTCCCTCGCAGCGGTTTTTCTACTGGCTCTTACAGTTCGATACATGCCTGCAAACGGCATGAAGCACCTTCAGGCAGTAGACCCTTACTTCATCTTCAGGAACGCACAGCACCTTGCACTGGAAGGAAACCTGCCTCGGATAGACTTCCACCGGTACTTCCCGTACACCTCTCCCACTTACCTGTACAACAACGGTGAATTTGTTATACCGGCTGTTCTGCACAGTGCAGGTTTCGGACTGTTTTTCGACACGTTCCTTGAATGGGCGCAGTTCTACCCTGCGATGATGGGAGCACTGTCAGTCCTTACCATGTACTTCCTCGGTAAAGAACTTTACGGCAGGAAAACAGGTATATCAGCTGCTTTCTTCCTCGCAGTTATAGCCGGAGCGCTCAGAAGGACGTCAGCAGGATTCTTCGACAAGGAGCCGAGTGGAACGTTCTTCATGATGACATCACTCCTGTTCTTCACCCGGGCCTGGAAACAGGAAAGCTGGCCTAACGGTTTACTATCCGGGCTTTCACTTGGACTCTTCACGGTTTCCTGGGGAGGAAGCCAGATGCTGTGGCTGCTATACCCTGTTGTAACTGGCGCAGTGCTTTTCATAGACCAGGATATAAAATCTCTGGTCTCTTCGTACACTCCTACAGTACTTTTGGCAGGTTTCACAGCCTCCATACTTAACCCGGGTAACTTCTGGTTCACGGACACGCTCTTCCTTGCTAACCTTGCGGTCCTGACAGGTCTATGGGCCCGGTACCTGGTCGAGAAACTGAATATCATAGAGAGGTCCCGGCTACCTTACTTCGTTCCCGGGATGGCGGTCTTCGGAGGCGTAATGGCGGTTCTTTCCCCTCTTTACTCCGATTTCGTAGCCAGCAACATAATCAAAGTGTTCAAGATCGCGGATGCAGCTTCAGGAGGAGTGATCGGAGGAACCGTCGCTGAAAACGCACCGCCAGGAGCTGACAGCCTGATGAGAAGCCTGGGCTCAGGTCTATTATCAGGTATCGGCCAAGGAACAGAACTTGTAGGTATGATGGTAAGTCCCTGGACCCTGATGCTTTTCTCAGTCTCCTTCACTCTGACCGCAGGAGTCCTGATGGCCGCAAGAAAATACGGTCTGACAGGAGAAACCGTTCCCGGAAGGAAGAAGGCAGCATACATACAGGCATCCTTTGTAGCAGTCATGATAGCGCTCATGGGCCTGTTACAGACATACGTCTTCATAACTGCAGTTATGGCTCTCCTGATGGGATCATTCCTGTACATAGTCTTATACATGCTTGAGGAGGACTCAGCATACAGTATCGGTACCATGCTGATGACCGGCCTGGCACTGGGAGCAGCAATGTACTCGTACAGGTTCTCAGGCGGTTTATTTACTTCTCTTAGCCTGCTAACCTTTTTACCAGCTTTCCTTGCAGCTGTGTCATCTATAGTACTGCATTACACGTACAGCTTCCCGGAGAAAGAACTGGAGTACCGCTGGCATCTTATCATTCCTCTTACATGGATAGTTTCGAACGTAGCAGTTACAACTGTACGTTCACGTCTCGTGTTCCTTTCAACGTTTGCTGTATCTCTTGGCGCCGGCCATGCACTTGCAAGGATAGTTGAGAAGCTGAAGGTGCTTGACTACAGCCATGTATACATGGTTGAACAGGAAAGACTGGAACAGTTCGTACCGGCACTGCTAGTCGTGCTGACGGTTGCTGCAACACTTTTCTCCGGTCTTACCATGGCTCAAAGCATCAGAGGATCTCCATCACCTTCACCACAGATATGGGAGCCAAGTCTGGACTATATGAGCAACGAAACACCCGAGGGATCGGTTGTAATGTCCTGGTGGGACTACGGCTACTACTTCGAGGAACTGGGAAGAAGGCCTGCAGTGGCAGACGGTATGAACGCAGGTTACTACACCAGTGAGACCCGGGCAGTTAACATGCCGCTGGCAGACTACCTTAACTCCACAGCCTCCAACCCTCAGGACAGAGAGTTCCTGAAGAAACACTCTGTGGACTACCTGTGGCTTGACTACAGCATGATAGGAAAGTTCGCCGCTGTAAGCCAGATATCCAACAGGGATAACTCGAAGTATGAGGTTATAGCCCGTGCATACACTCCTGAAACACTGCCTAACTCGATCAGCAGGGATGGCAACCAGACCGTGGCTACGTTCCAGGGAAGGATGGGGAGAAGAACAGTGGAAATATACGCACCTGTCGGTTTCTCCAACACAACGGCTGAGTTAACAGGGCCGCCTACAGTCCGGTTTTCAAACGGTTTAACAGCGAAGATCGGCTGCGTCCTCACAGAAAATGGAAGAAAGACCTACGACGTTGACAACAATCTAGGGTTCTGTGCCTCTGAAGATCCTTTCTACAGCCTGGAGAGAGGAATGGCAGGAGCAAGGTCGCGCATGGTGCTCGTACCGAAGAAGATAGCCAACTCGACTTTCGTAAAGCTGTACATACAGGACGGTCACGGCGTGGAATACGCTGAAAAGATCCCGGAAGCATCTAATGGCTACATAAAGATGTGGAAGGTTGATCTGAGGGAAGAGAAGTGATGATCGCGCTTCTACTCTCTCTTCTGACCGGTTTCCTTGCAGTTTTATTCGGCGTGCCTTACGCGAGAAACTTTCTTCTGTCCTCAGGGATATACGGGATCGACCAGCAGAAGAAGGAGAAACCCAGGCTGCCTACATCAGGAGGGGTAGTGGTTCTGTTCGGCTTCCTGTTATCCATAACATTCTACACCGGTATCTCATCTCTTCTACGGCCTCAGGGCATAGACAACGCCCTCATGTTTGCAGGTCTTTCATCAGTCAACATAATAGCACTTATAGGGCTGCTTGACGACATACACATCGACCTTGAATCCCTGATACATGAACACACGGGAGAGGAAGTAGAGATCGACCTCGTGGAAGAGGTACAGGTACCAGGCGCCAGATTCTTCACCAGGATAACAGGAGACTTCACAGACTCCACCAACTCAGATGTACATCGGGAGGGCCTAAGCCAGATACCTAAAATGCTCTTCGTGCTTCCCGCAGCCTTCCCTCTAATGGCTGTAGGAGCGGGCTCATGGACAATGACACTGCCTGTGATCCAGTACACAGTCAACTGGGGGCTGATATATCCTCTCGTGATCCTCCCATTGATGCTGCTGTTCGTCGCCAACGTAGTAAACCTGCTGGCAGGAACAAACGGGCTCTCAACGGGCATGAGCGCAGTAGCAGCCGCAGCAATGACAGTATTTGCCGCACTAAACGGCAGGACCGAAGCCATGGTGCTCTCAGCATCACTTGCCTCAACACTCACAGCTTTCTACATCTACAACCGTTACCCAGCCTCTATACTCCCAGGAGACTCACTTCCATATCTTTCAGGAGCAGTACTCTTCACTACAGCAGTTATAGGCAACATGGAAAAGTTCGCAGTCTTCATCTTCATACCCTGGTTCCTTGAGTTCGTTTTGAAGCTCAGAAGCAGGATGAGCGCCCACTCATGGGGAATACTTCAGGAAGACGGCACACTAAAACCACAGCACGAGAAAACCTACTCCCTTACACATCCACTTATGAGGCATGGAATGAACGAAAAACAGATAACACAGACGCTCGTAACTTTCCAGGCGATCATCTCCGTGACAGGCCTCATACTCTTTCACACAGTACTATGACATACTACCAGTGCCCTGACTGCGGCTACAGGCAGAGAAGCGAAGCAGAAAAAAGAGTTAAATGCCACAGATGCGGCCGCAGCTACCTCAAGAAAGACGCCAAGAAGTTCTCATCGAAAACTGACGACATGGACGAAGAAGACAGGAAAAAAGCCGGATTCCACAACTACTCCAAAGACAGTGAAGACTAATCTCCATCTCCATATAACTCTTGAAGACTGCAGACACAACCGTGAAAACAAAAACACTGGAAGCACCGAACTTCGACCTTGAAGAAACCATGACCTGTGGCCAGACCTTCTGCTGGCACAGAACACAGGGAAAACTCTACAGGAACAAAGACCGGACATCGTCCAGAGAAGTATCGGACAGGTTCTACACCTTCAGAAAACAGAGACCACTGATAGTAGAACAGGAGGACGAAAAACTCCACGTCCAGACAGAACTTGATAAAGATGAAGTTGAAGAAGCACTGGGACTTCACCACGACCTGGAAGATATATTTGAAAGGTTTCCTGAAGACTCAAGACTGGAAAAAGCCCGGCAAGAACTCTGGGGATTGAGAATAGTCCAGGACGAGTTCTTCCCCTGCCTCATCTCATATCTCTGCTCACCTCAGATGAGGATCCCACGGATCAAAAAGATGCACAACCAGATAGCCCGGAAATACGGCGAACTCCATGAGACAGACGGAGAGAAACTTCTCAGGTTCCCGACACAAAAAGAACTCTCTCAGGCTTCAGAAGATGAGCTGAGAGAACTGGGTATCGGCTACAGGGCAAAGTACATATCCGAGACGCTGGATATTCTGGAAGATGGCTTCAACCACTCCGAGATGGACAAAATGGAGTACATCGAAGCTCGTAGACACCTCAAACAGCTCTACGGCGTCGGCGACAAGGTAGCTGACTGCATCCTCCTCTTCTCCAAAGGATTCTACCAGGCATATCCTCTTGACACATGGGCTTTACAGGCGGTCGAAAAACACTACCCTGAGCATCATTCGGATGACTACGATGAAACTTCCGAAAACCTGAGAAATCACTTCGGAGACTACTCCGGATACGCACAAGAATATATCTTTCACGCCGCAAGAAAAGGAATTATAGAGGTGTAGAAAATGTCTCTGAGTGAAGAACAGAAGAAGATCGAGGAATTCATGCAAAGATACGACATGAGGGGTACTCCGGAGTTCCAGATAATAGATTTAATGGCTGAAGTAGGTGAAGTCGCTGGTGATGTGACAAAGTCATCTGAATACGGTTTAGAGAAAAACAAAATGGATGTGAAGAAGGATGAACTCGGTGACGTGTTTTTCTCGCTTTTTGCAGTATGTAGTTCTTTAGGTATAGATTCAGAAGAAGCTCTTGAAACCGCTTTGGAGAAGTACGAGGATAGGATAATTGAGAAGGGTGATCCGGGATCGAAGTAACCTTGATCAGAGATGACCTTGAAGATAAGCAGGAGAAGGTTCTGGAGGTAGAAGACGGATTAAGTGTTTCGGAGTTCCTTGAAAAACAGGGTATTGAAAGACAGGAGGTTTTAGTTTCCCGTAACAGCACTATAATCTCTGGTAGTCATACCTTGGAGGATGGAGACACTGTAGAAGTGTTTGATGTCATCGCAGGCGGTTGATACCCTTTTATTGTTTCACGTACATACCATGAAGTAATGAACTTCCTGGAGATGGAAGACAAGGATGACCGGGATATAATATACGATGTCTTCGATCTAAACGACCTCCAATGCAGCATATTCCAGGAACTACAGGACGACAAGAAGACAGTCCAGGAGATAGCCGAGGAAGTAGACAGAAACCGGTCCACAGTACAGAGAGCACTGCAGGAGATGATGGACAAAGAACTTCTAATGAGAGAAGGCCGGACGGAAAAAACAGTTTACTACGTCTACACCACTCTACCGATCGAAGAACTCAGGGAACTTACCTGCGAAGTCGTCGAGACATGGGCCTCCGAAGTAGAAGAAAAACTATCGTAAAAAATTCTTCACCTCAGTACTTCCAGAACAGAAAACCCAGGTACGTCAGTGCAACCAGTTCACTGAAAACCCTGAACAAAGGAGAAAAACTGACGTCAACAACATAGAAAACAGCACCAAGCACTACAAAACCGGTTAAAACCAGTCTGCTCTCAGTTACAAACAGTTCAGCCAGTCGCTTCCTGGTCAAACCCTTGCCCCTGTAAAGCCGGACCAGAGAATAAACCAGGTAATACTTCACAGCCACGGACGCCACCATCCACGTACTGGAAACAACTTCGTAAACCACACCGGTCAACGCCTGGATCATAAGAAACCCTTAACTCCTACAGACTTAAAACCTGACCGGCAGAAAAAAACTGTAGAAAAAGAAAACCGGAACAAAACTTCCAGAAAAGACATACAGAGAACTCAGAGTTCACTCCTCGTTCTCCTCAACCTCACTCGTCTGGAAATCGTTGATTATAATTATATCATCGATGCTCTGAACCATCCTGTAAGGAATAACAACGTTCTTGGAACCTCCGACCTTCTGAGCAAGGTAAGAACCTTTCTCCGCACCTACAACTACTGCACGGACAGCAAACTTCCCCAGGTTAAGCTCAACATCCTTAACTTTTCCACAGTAAGACCCGTTACTCGTAAAAACATCTTTCTGCTTGATATCCGAGAAATCAAGAATATTCTCCGGCACTTTTTATCACTCCACACACAAACAACAACAGTCAGAAACTTAAATACCTTTCTCCAACCTCTACCCCTATCAGTGCCTGTGAGATTTTAAGTCTTGCCCGACACAAAACATTTACACCTGGAAGTCGGGGTGGCAGAGTATGGTCTAATGCGGTGGCTTGCTAAGCCATTGAGGGCGCAACGCTCTCACCCGGGTTCAAATCCCGGCCCCGGCGCACTTTAATCTGATATGGCGGCATTTGATGTAAGAAGCAGCATTTCTGCCTGCTTCGGGTTCAAATCCCTGCCTCCCGGGGCGTTTAGCCGTTCTATTAACAGAACTGTTCGTTAATTTGGCCTTCTTCAAGTCAGATGGATTTGAAGAGGCGGTGAAGGAAGCTCAATGATATTTTCAAAGGAGAGGCTGATACTGGCCTGGTGCTCTCAAAAGCCTCTAACTACTGACCAGTATTTCCCTTCCAGTCCCTGAAATTACTGTTCAGTTACTTCTCCGGTTAAATAGCATGAGGCTTCAATCCAGGTTATGAAAGAGATTCGTTCTGACGTGGAAGGTTTTCGTGAGCCTGGAAAAAACATTGACCCTCTCTTTGTCAACCGGTGGTCGCCCCGTGCACTTGGCAGAGAAATGGAGAAAGAAGACCTTGAGGCGCTTTTCGAGGCGGCGAGGTGGGCGCCAAGCAGCTATAACAATCAGAGCTGGCGTTTTATCTATGCCACGCATGAAGACGAGGAATGGGAGGACTTCTGCAATCTTTTAAGCGATTTTAACAGGGAGTGGGCGGAGAAAGGTTACGCTTTGATTGTTATCGTCTCAAAAACTAGTTTTGACCATAACGGCGAGTTTTCCAGGACGCACAGCTTCGACGTTGGCGCGGCCTGGGAGAACCTGGCGTTAGAGGCCGCGAGAAGAGACCTGATCGCCCATGGAATGCAGGGATTTGACTACGAAGAAGCTGAGGAAGAACTCGGCGTGCCGGAAGGGTTTGAGGTTGAGGCTATGGTTGCCGTCGGAAGCAAAGAAGACGAATCCAAACTGGACGAGGACTTCCGGGTAGAGCCAAACGGCAGAAAAGACCTAGATGAAATCGTATTCCAGGGAAGCTTCCCGTAACCTTCTCTTCTCCTTTCCGCTCTTTTTCTTAGGTTTCCAACGCAGATGAAGTCATTTCAGTCTATTTTTTGACGTTTGCTACGTCTCCCAGTGTTGCTTTTCTGGAGTCGCTGTCTGAGGTGTCGTCGTAGTTGGTTACTTCGGGGTTGACGTAGAGTGTGATGTCGAGTTCTTTGGAGAGTTTGCCTGCAAGGCTTTTGTCTGGTTTGAGTTCTTCTCTCTCCACTTTCTTTATTACTGATGTTTTTTCATTGAGTGAGTCGGCGAGTTCCTTGATGGATAGTTCTCTGTCTTCTCTTGCGTTTCTAACCCTGCTGCCGTAGTCGTTGGCCAGGGTCTTGCTTTTATTGTTTCTTCTCTTTTTCCTCTTCTTTTTCTTTCTGGACTTGGTGTCTATCTTTTCTCCCATTTCTGCGCAGGAGTCACATACCTGCATCACTGCTCCTTCGATTTTAGCCTTTGTAGTTGATTCAACTTCTTCTCCGCATAGCTGGCATTTAGGCATTATGTCTCACAGTCATTTCGGAATTCTTTTGGTGGTAGTTTTTTCTCCTCTACTTTAAACAGGGTTTTCACAAGTTTAATAATCTGATCAATTTTTCACCCTGGAAACCAGTAAGCCGTAAACTACGCCGCTTACAGCCACGAAGAGGAAGAAGGCACCTGCAGCCAGCAACAGGTTTTCCGGGCCTGAACTGCTGGAGGCTGCATCCATGGCGGTGAAACCGGTCTTCTCTTTCTCTTTCACTGCACCTGCCAGGAAAGCAGAACCGATCCAGCCGGTTGAAAGACTTGAAAGTATGGAGAACTTTACCTTCCGGCTTCTACCCTCAAGTATTGCTTCTGTCTTTTCCGTAGGGTGGTAGACCACTCTCCTCCTCCCCTCTTCCGAGTCTTTCTCCAGTAGTTCTGCCTCACACAGCTGCTGGAGATGTGAGGACACGGTCGACTTGCTCCTACCCACCTTCTCACTCAGGTCTGTAGGAGTCATTTCACCGTCTATAGTTTCGTTAAGTATCTCTATACGCTTGGGAGAGGAAAGAGCCTTCACTGTTTTGAAGTCAAGTTCCATAACCTGTTTTCCAGCACTGGATATTTTTAAACTCTCCTTTATTTTGTTCGATAGAAATCAAACTATCTGGCAGAAGGAGGCCAAAAACAGGGTTGAAAAGGTGTTTTGAACCAGGTTTTGACGGTGAAACCCCAGTACCTATAAAAAAGAGGCCTGACAATACGTTTTTGGTGAATTAACATGGTAGACGTACTTAAGAAGTCTGGAGTCCGTGACGCAGCTGACGGCGTCAACGTCGGAAGCGATTTCTATGATGCACTCGACGAGAGAGTAAAGGAAATGGTAGAAAGAGCAGTCGAGAGAGCACAGGATAACGGACGAAAGACCGTCAAGGCAAGAGACGTTTAAAAACGTCTTTTTTATCCTGTATTCTTCATTTTAACTTCTCTTTTTACTCTTGTTTTTCCCGTAAGGGTTTAGAATTCTTCCCGGTGTCTGTTCTTCTCCTCAAGCATCTCTTCTATCCTGTCAAGTGCGTTCCTAAGTTCTTCAACTGTTTCAAGGTCTTCTACCGGCAGTCTTCCAAGCCCGCCGTCGTTTATCTCTATAACTGCTTTTCCATCTCTTTCCTCTACTGTAAAGTCAAGGACGCTGTAGGGTCCTTCGCTGAATTCATAGAGTATCTCGGACATAAGAAGTAGTGACGTGGAGAAGGTTAAATCAGTTTCCACTCACTTGCAGATCTCGCCGATGTCTGTCCGGGCCTCAGGGACAAACTTGGTTCCAAGAACAGTATTATTGGATTCGACAAAGCTTTCAGCTCCTATAAGCGATTCTCTTATAACTGTACCGGGCTTGACGTCACAGTCCTCGGCTATAACAGCGTCTTCAACCGCTGTAAAGGCATCCAGTATGTTTCCGTGGAACAGGAGGCTGTCCTGCACGCTGCACTGATCTAACTGTGTCTGGCCCATCACTGTAGAATCCTTTACAACTGTCCCTGACTTTATACGGCATCCGTCTCCTATGTAACACCTGCCCTTGATACATGCACCGGGTTCCACAACTGCTTCCTGGCCTATAACTACTTCACCTTCTATAAATGCTTCTTCACTGACTTCTGCAGTCTCGTGTATACTGGTGCTGTCTATCGAAGAGTTTCTCTTCACTCTGTCAGCTTCCCAGAGCTTTTCCCCTGAGCCTATATCTATCCAGTAGTCTTCAGCTATCACGAAGTAAGCTCCATCTTCTTCTGCCATCTTCTGCACTGCGTCAGTTATGCTTTTCTGGTCTTCCTCAAGATCTTCTATCCTGTCGAAGATACGGGAGGTGAAAGCATAGATACCGGTGTTTATCAACGGGTTCTCAGGTTCCTCAGGCTTCTCCTCTATCGACTTAACCTCGTCGTTCTCAATGCTGAGCACTCCAAACTTCTCCGGTCGGTTCTCATACGTCGCCAGCATACTGGCTCTTCCCGTCTCCCGAAACTTGTCGATCAACCGGTTCAGATCCTGTCCCGAAGCGATAACGTCTCCGTTTACAACTATGAAGTCGTCCTCGATGAAGTTACAGGTCTTGACCGCAGAGGCCGTTCCCTCAAGGTTTTCCTGGTGCACAATGTTCACATCGGTCCGTTCACCGAACTCGGTTTCAAACAACTCTTCAAGGTGATTGGTCACGAGATAGACTTCGTCGATACCGTTATCCCTTAACGCCTCTATAACATGTTTTACAACTGCTTTACCTGCTACAGGCATCAGAGGGGTCGGCAGGGTTTCGGAAAATGGAAACATACCTTCTTTCTTCCTGGCACAAGGGATAACAGCTTTCACCTGGCAACACCACTGTTATCCGGACTGTCTGAAATCTTTTTATCATCTACGAAGGAACGAATCCTCTCACTTGCGTCGTCTACGGCCTCGAAAACATCGCCGCTGTAACCTGATTCCTGTATATCGAACAGGCCGTCCATAAACCTCTCCACTTCTTCGGCGTCAACTTCTCTGCTCTCTACGCCTGCAGCTTCCAGAACTGACTTCTCAAGAACCCTGTAGAGCTGGCCACGTAGAAGAGAAGGAGTACTTAACTCTTCTCTGTCCTCCATATCGTAAAGCCGGTTGTTCATCAGGTCGCCTATCAACGTTCTGGAACCTTCGATACGGAAGAAACGGCACTCAACATCCCGGAAACCTTTGCCCCCCAGCTCTCTGTAACCAGCACGGAACAGATCACTGCCGAACAACTCGTTAACCCTGCTTGAAAGCAGCCCCGCACGTTCACTCAAGCCCATCCAGGAACCATACATATCGACACAGGTCTCCCCGCTGCTGAAAACACCTTTACACTTTCCAACTGCCGAACAGTCCGAAACACTTCTTGAACTGCTTCCATCAGTCTCCAGCAGTCTCTCACCTCCAAGATTCTTTGGCACAAGGTACTCTATGTCTGCCTCCGTGAAACTGAACTCTTCAGACTCCAGGAAATCCATTACATAGATGCAGCTGGAAAGCCTGTCCAGAACACATCCTCCACGCACATGTGAAAACCTGACAGGCTGCAAGACTTTCTGAACGCCGAAAGAGGACTCGCTGAAAACCTCGACCTGTTCAACGGTTTCATCTTCCAGCAACTCCCTGGTCTTCATAACCACAGGGTTCTCCCTCTCCAGAGAATCAACCTTGTAGCTGACCGGGCTGCTGGCCGCCAGTTTCCTCTCAGAGACATGCTCATCTCGTGTAACCGACGGCGGCTTCTCCGTCAAGTGGTGGAACCCATGTGTCAGCGACTCCGATATATTCCTGCTGTGAAGATGCGGAGGCCCTGCATCATAGATCAAAACCGTTCCATCAACCTCTTCTGCCGCAGAATACAGGTCATCTAACCTGTCAAACACCTCGATATCCCTGCCAAGACATTCCGCAAACCTCTCAACACGTTCCTCGACATCAAAATCCCTGCAGTGAACACCTTCAAAACTTACATCAGCAGGGAAAAACTCCTCGAAATCCAGAAAGTACTCGAAACCTTTCCTGCCTACATCCCGACAGCCGGTCTGAAATATATGAACTGCCACACCAACAAGTTCTATCCCTCCGGATTTAACTCTTTGGTGAGGAGTCTCCTTGAGGAAGTCACAATCTCCACCAGGATAAAAAACTTGAGAGCTGTTACTATCTCATGGTTAGGATGGGTGCGAGAGTTCCAGAGAAGCTCAAGCAGTACGTGAAGGAGACCGTAGAGGAAGACGTCTTTGATAATGAATCCGAGTTCCTCCGTTTTGCCATCCAGGACACCCTGAAGAGGTATCAGGATGATTTAGGTGTTGATGACAAGGATGTTTTTGACTCAGATTATCATGTGAAAAAAGAACTGCTTGAAGAAGCAGATGAAGAATTTTATGAAGATGTACGTGAAGTTCTTGAGCCTTCAGGTAGTGGAGAGGTGAGAACTGCTGTAGATATGATCTATGGAGGGTATATCATGGAGAATGAAAGGATGGTGGAGGAAGGGGTTTACCGCCTAGCTTCACAGATCGATTCTGATATAGAGGAACAGGACTCTGATATATGTGAGTACGTTGAAACTGCCTTGGATGATGTGCGTAAGAGGCTGGAGTAATTCCTTATTTAAAATTTTATCCGGCTTTTTTCTCCTACGAGGTATCAAAAAGTTATGATTGGAAATGTAGGAGGCGGTTTTTGAATGGGAGATAGACCTGCAAGTATCTACAGGGAGCAGCCGAATCAGCCGTATACCCGGCAGAGTCAGAAGAAGAGCGACAACTTCATCAAGGGGGCGCCGGCTCCAAGGATCACCCAGTACGAACAGGGTGCGAAGGATGAAGAGTTCGGTAAAACAGTGAAGATGATTGTTGAGGAGGACTGTTCTATCCGTTCCGAAGCCCTGGAAGCAGGAAGGGTAGCTATAAACTCATACCTGTCAAAGGAACTGGATCCGGAGGAGGATTACTTCTTCAAGATACTACCTTACCCTCACCATGTGCTGCGTTACCACCCGCTGGCCGGAGTAGCTCAGGCAGACCGTTACTACGAAGGAATGCGCAAACCTTTCGGACGTCCTATCGGACGTGCAGCTATCATAGACAACGGTCAGAAAGTCTACGAGGTTTACGTGGATGAAGGCGATGTTCAGGAGGCAAGGAAGGCCCTGGAACGTGCCAACCACAAGATGCCTGTGAAATGCAGGGTTAAACTTGAGCAGTAAACACTGCTTCTACCCACTTTCTCCCTGTCTTCACTCCATCAGTTATTAATTCTCTGAGTGTCCAAACTGTTTCCATGGTTCAGTGGAAGGGAAGTATCGAAAGATCTGAGGTTGGTGACAAGGCGGTCAAACTGGATTCAGTGGAAGGCCTTGACGTACCTAACTTTTTCGTCCTCACACGGTCGGAGGTAGACAGTTTTGTAGACTCTGAAGATCCGAGAAGAGTGGCTAACGTAAACATCCCTGACGAGGTCATGGAGGAAGTAAGAGATGCGTACGGAGATATAGGCATGAGTTCAGAGGTCAGAAATGCTTCAGGAGAGGCACGTAACCTTGTAGGCAACCAGAGGGAAAGCCAGAGAGTCTCGGTCCGGATCGCATCTACAGCCAACAGAGCAGAATACAGTTTAAACATCGGGGCTTCAGGCCTTGAAGAGGCTTTAAGAACTGTTCTAAGCTCTTACTATCGACATAACTCCAATACTCCGTCCGTAATATTCCAGAAGATGATAGAGCCTGAGTACACCGGAGCAGTAGTAAAGGACTACACCCGGCGTCACACTCTTGTAGAACTGGTTGAAGGCCTGGGCCATTCCCTGGAAGAAGGAACTACCGTGCCCGAGTTCTACCTGGAAAGAAACGGCTCTGTCACCGACAGAAGAGTACCGGAAAAACAGGTGAAGATCTCACGCAACCCGATGAACGGCAACAGAAGAACAAGAAAGATCTCAAAAGACGGCCAATCATTTAAAGACAGCAAAATAGAGAGTATAACGCGGAAAGCATCCCGTGAAGACCTATCTCTCAAGTTCGCATACAAGAGAGGAACTTTCTACATAGTCGACGCCTTCAGAACACGTCCACTCAACACAGAGCCCGACCTGGAAGCACTGAAGGTCTCACAGGGAGAGATAGAAGGCAGAGAAGGAGAAGATTACAGGATAGTTGACGAACCAGAGGAAACAGAAAAACCTTTCATCTCACGTAAAGGAGGATTCACCTCCACAGCATCCCAGATCAAACGCATGGAAAACACTCCGGCCGTTGTATCACTTCTCAACAGAGAAAAGATACAGGGACAGGAAGTACAGGAACAAAAAGAACAGACAATGGACAAAAAAAGACAGGAAGACATGGGAGTACAGAGCGTGGCCGCAACAAAAGTCAGAGACAGGAAACAGTTCCCACAGCTCTCCGACAACCCTTTCGGCAGGAGAGAAGAACCGGCCAAAACCTGCGAAGAACTTCTCGTGGACAGACCCGAGATACTGGACGCGTCAGAGATAGATCCGGAGGCACTGAATACCTGCCTGGAACACGTCAAGCCACGTGTAATAGCATCTGACCGGCCATCAGAACAGCTAATACAGTCAATAGTTGAACACGGCATACCTGTCCTTGCCGTTCCCGGGGAAGAAGTTGACAGAGCCAGGAAAGAAGTGATGAGATGGGAGAAAAGATTCATGATGGATAAACTCAGGGACTAAAAAGAATTCCTGAGTCATCAAAATCCATGACACAACAGGAAACCCGGGACACGTGGAACTACGAAGAGTTCGACGAAGTCCTCGAAGAGATAAAAGACAAAGACTACGAAACCATTGGTCTTCAGGGCCCTGACGGTATCAAGCCGCAGATAGTTGACTATGCGGACCAGCTGGAAGAACACGGTTTTGACACGGTTATAATAGGAGCCTCCACGTTTGGAGCTTGCGGTATCGCCGATGAAAAAGCTGAGAGAATGGGTGCAGATGCTCTGATACATGTAGGACATACCAGGTTTCTGCATCCGGAAGGAAAGGACATGGACGACCTGAACGTCTACTACCTTCCGTACAGAGAGGACAGAGACCTGATGAGTGTTCTGAAAGAGCACTATGAGGAGATCGAGGCAGACACTGTCGGTCTTGTAGGTGTGACGCAGTACATGGACCGTGCGGAGAAGGCTCGCGAGTTCCTGGAAGACAAGGGATATGATGTGGTCGAGGGTAAGACCGGTCTCAGGACGACCGAGCCTGGGCAGGTGCTCGGTTGTGACGCCGGGGCCGCACACAACATCGCTGAGAAAGTCGACGCGTTCGTCTTCTTAGGTTCAGGGCACTTCCATCCTTCGCAGGTTTCCGAGACCGGGAAGAAGGTTTACGTGGTGGATCCTTACGAGGAGCATATCTGGGTTGAACCTGCTAACAGTCTTGGAGACGAGAAACAGGCTGAGCACGCACGTGTCATCAAGCACAAGGACAAGAAGAAGTGGGGTATCGTCACCTCGAGCAAGAAAGGACAGAACTACATGAGAGCAGTCCAGATAGCCAAGGAAAAACTGGAGAGGCACGGTAAAGACGTGTACGTCTTCGTCGAGGACCGTATCTTCGAGTCGGATTACAAAGGCTACGGTATTGACATCTACGTCAACTGTGCCTGCCCAAGAATGACCAAGGACTGGCAGGACCTTTCTTTCGTCTCTCCCGGCGCACTGGACGTCCTGGACGAGGTAGAGATAGAACACGGATAGATATTCTGGTACAATAGCCTGTAGGACATGGTTTTTCTGGATGGAAACCTTGTACCGGTGTGGAATGTCAAGAGCTACTTGAAACCGGTTTTTCCCTGCTGTTTCCCAGCTCTCGGCTTTTTCCTATAGTTGCTGCGCTCTCGGCCGGATTATTCTGCTAAGTATGACGATAGTGCAGAACAGATGACTAATTCCAGTAACTTTTCTCCAGAAGCTTCTTCCGGTCCTCAAACTCTTCCTTGTTCTTTATCATCTTCTTGAGTTCTTCCTGGCCTTTCGTGTAGCCTATCATCACCGCGCCGACAAGTCTGTCTCCGTCGAAGAACAGTCTGCGGTACTCTTCATCGCTGTACTTCTCTGAGACAGGTTCTCCGTTCCAGTTGCCTATGGCCAGGAACTGGACGTCGAAGTGGCCTACACCGTAGGTATTCACGTAGTCAAAAACCTTTTTCTCATCCTGTTCTGCAGTCAGCATGTTTTTCGCTGCACATTCTCCCATCGCCTCGCTGTTGTCCCAGGAGCCGTTGACGGTACGACGCTCGAAGACGGGTGAATAGTACTCTACCATGTTCCCGGCGGCGTACACATCCTTTTCAGATGTCTGGAGATGCTCGTCGGTTTTTATCATGTCTTTATCGTTTTTTTCCACGTCAATAAACCTTGAGTTAGGAGTCTGGCCAATCGCGGCCGCTACAGCGTCACATTCTACCTCCTCTCCGGAGTCAAGTACGGCTGCAGAAACTTTTCCATCTTCTACCTGGAAATCAACTGCTTCAGACTCAGTCATGACTTCGACACCTTTCTCCTCAAGCTTCCTGTGGATTATCTCCGCTCCTTCCCTGTCAAGGCCGCGTCTCCACCAGTTCTCTCCTCTGATCAGGTAGTATGTCTCACAGTCATGCTCGGCGTACGCAACTGCCAAATCAATTCCCAGCAGACCCCCGCCGATAACAACAGCCCTCTCAGAGCTTTCTGCAGACTTCTGTACTTCTTCGGCGTCCTCCATAGTCCACATGTAGTTAACGTTGCCGTAACCTTCATCGAACGGAAGTTCACGTGGAGAACCTCCTGTAGCCACCAGTAAACGGCTGTAAGAAAACGTTTCGCCCTCACCTGTCTCCATACTTTTTTCCTCTGTATCCACGTCCACGACCCGGGTCTCCAGGTACAGGTCAATATCCCTTTTATCGTACCAGTCCCTGTCGTGAACACGGGTAAACTTCTTCGGCAGATTTCCCTTCATAAAGTTCTTCAACATGATACGGTTGTACAGAGGCTCTGACTCATCCGTCAAAACAACAACCTCTGCATCCTCATCTTCCTCCCTGATCTCTTGAGCTGCCGTCGCCCCGGCCACACCATCACCGATAACCACAAATTTCTCCTCAGACATGTAAAACACAACAGAAACCCAGCTTTAAACAATCTACAGACATGTACAAAAAACCATCACTCGCCAACAAAAACCCCTCCCTTTTGGTTTAAAAAAATTCCTGGGCAACCCAGTTCATACCGGAGATACCAAAGCGGAGCTGGTGTAGTCTGGCCCATCATTTCACCCTGTCAACCACATTAACTTTCGGGTTTTGTGGGCGGCATCGGTGAAGACCCGGGTTCAAATCCCGGGCTCCGCGCTCTTTCGTTGCTTTTGGATTCATAAATTCAACTCACTAAATCTTCTTTTATGAACAGTTATATCGAAGAGTTCGAAGAAAAGGATAGGGAGAAGAACTCGGATCTGATTGTATCTATCTGTGGTCCTTCTGGTGCGGGAAAAGGAACTCTTGGAAGGTTTGTTGCTGATGAACTGGAGGTGTCTTTTTACTCTGCAGGTGATTTTTTCAGGCAGATTGCCGATGAGAAAGGCATGAGTGTTGAAGAGCTTTCTGAAGAGGCCGACAGGGAGACTGATGTGGAAGTGGATCGGAGGACGCTTGAGAAAGGCCTGAACCAAAACTGTGTGATCGAGTCACGTATATCTGCATGGGTTCTCGGCGACTACGCCGATCTAAGTATCTATGTCACTGCTGAACTCGAGGAAAGAGCCAGAAGAGTTTTAGATGACCTTGAGAACAGAGATACTGAGGAAGGAGGAGAAAACCTGGATGAAGTCAAGAAAAGAGTCCGTAAGCGAGACAGGGATAACCGTGAACGGTACAGAAAGTACTACGGGATAGACACAGGTAACACAGAGATATTCGATCTTTTCATCGACAACACCGATCTAGGGATAGAGGAGCAGGAAAGACTGGTGAAGAAAGCTCTCAGGAGAACCGGTCTTTGATTAATAATATAACCGGCGGACTGTAAAACTGTGACATGAAAGGCCAGTCATCTGTAGAGTTTACTATGATCATGGGCATGGCCCTGGTGCTGGCCTCTCCTTTTGTCCTGTCTGCTCAGACTTCCGTCGTAGATATGAAGGATGCCTCAGACTATCTCCAGTTGAAGAGATCTATGGATGAGTTAAAAATAGCTGCACAGGAACTGAACCAGAGTATGTATCCTGCGAGAAGAAATCTAGATTTTACAACGCCTGAAGATGTTACAGGTGTCTACAGCAAGGATCTGCCTGATGGTTCGGCCCTGATATTTGAAACGTATTCCCAGGGCGCATACGAGAACCGTTCTATGGTCTTTCGGTTTGATCTTGAGGTGAACAGTTTTGGAAACATAACCCGGGTAGGTATACACAGGGTACGTCTCAGGACTGCTTCTAACGCTGTCAACATGTCGGTGGTATCGTGAACAAGGGACAGGTCAGTGTAGAGTTTGTTTCACTGCTTTCGATCGCACTCCTGGCTTCTTCAGTGCTTTTAGGCCTGCTTAACTACAGGGTTGCAGCGGCTGATGAACGCCACGGATACGTGAAGGCTGAGGAGATCGCTCAGAGAACAGCTTACCATGTAGAGTACCTCTCAGCCAATCCTGATTCAAAGGTAGATATCAGCTACTCTCCCAGGTTGGACCGTAACTACACAGTGAAAATACAATCTAACCAGGTTACTGCAGCTTTTGAAGACGGTAACGCAAGCTACCCGGTCAACTACAACGGGCCTTCCGCTAACTTCACTACATCTCAGAAAACGACATTAATATACAGTGATGGAGGTGTAAAAGTTGAGTAAGGGCCAGTTGTTTGCTGCTGATTTCTCTGCAAGCGTAATGATCTTTTCATTCTTCATACTCTTCTTTGGACTGGCATGGAACAGCTCGTTGGATCTCTTTGCCTCTGAAAGAAATATTTTACATGATCAAGGAGAGTACACATTCAACATTCTGAAAACCTCTGGCAGCCCGGAGAACTGGGATTCATCTGACGTCAAAGTACCGGGCCTCTACATAGAAGGCCGTCTTTCTGAAAGAAAAGTCCTGGAACTGAAGAATCTCTCTGAGTCCGTGCAGAGAAGGCTGCTGAAAACCCAAGAGTTCATGCTGGAGGTCAACTACCTGAACGGATCTACAGTTATGGAGAATGGCGAAAACCTGACAGTTCAGACCTCTGCACTGCCTGTGAACCGATCCGTGTATGTACACCAGGCGACCGCCGTACTCAGGGAAGATAGAAAAAGGGCCGAACTCAACTATTACACATGGCAGAACTGAAAGGATTCTACTTCTCACTTGACGCCATACTTGCAACCTCAGTTCTGATGGGAGTGATAATGCTTCTAACAGGTTACACATCCGGCGAACCCGCGGAGAAAAGGATACCTGACCTAGACCAGATACATAACTCGGCGGTTCAGAAAGTATCGAACTGGAACAGCAGCATAGACTCCTCAAAAACCGTCCTCGGACACATCTACTACCAGTACTACTCCGGAAATATTTCCAGAGCAGAACAGACATGCCTCAGCTACTTCCGGATAGAAAAACCTTACGCCCTCTACATGATAAACTCCACACACAGACAGAAGATATGTGGCAGCATCCAGAAAGACGCAGAACTGGCAACAGAAAGCGTAATAACACCAGACATACCTGTAAACCAAAACTTTCAAGGCCCTAAAAAAGCAGTCCTGGTGGTAGAAGATTAAAGGAACAGCATACACTCCGTTCGCCTTGCTTGCAGCCACAGTAATACTTTCAATGGCTACAGCCACTCATGCATCGATACAGCCTGAAACACAGGACGTATACGCTCGGTACTCGCTGCAGGAATCCTGGCAACACACACAGGAAGAGTACACACTCCGATCGCTTCAGAAACTGGCAGATATATCCGCAGATAAACAGGTTGAAAGCCTTGAAACAGGGGTAGAAAACCTGACAGAAAACGGAAACCTCAACGGAACACACCAACTTGACATAAACCACAGGAACTGGAGCAAACATGCCACAGAGCTATCCTCTGAAATCCAGGAAACCCGTCTTGAAGTCACATCAGTAGAGGCCTACAACTTTACACTGAACACTTCCTCCAACTTGACTGTCGACACAGAAAAAGGAGGGTTCACAGCAAGGATAGAATCATCAACAGAGATAAAACAAGTAAAAGATCCTCTGCTTGACGAAATCTCCTACCAGACTGAAATAGAAGCCTGCAACTTCAATAAACTGGCTGAAAGAGTCTCTACAGCTGAATGGAACGGAACAGCAAGAGGAAAACCTGTAAAAAAAGCTCCAGGAAATATAGATTCGCCTTACGGAGAGAAAATACTTGTAACAACTGATATAACACAGTACGACAACGATACTACCCGGCAGCTGGCAGGATACGTGTCCGAAACAGATCCGACACGGCCAGGAAAGTACAACGACAACTATGTTGTCGGCGTATCCTCCACGCCAGACTTTGAAAACAGACAGAACGCACTGATAAACGACGGTCTGTGGAAAACAAACTTTGAAAGAGTTATAGAGGCCCGGTGCTACCTTTCAACTTCACTGGATGCTGCGCCCTCCGTAAAAAACAGGATAGAAGACAGGTCGCGGGGAGAAAACAGTCAGGGAATTTTCACAGTTTTGAACGCCTCAGAAGTTGGAGAAACCACGGACTCTGACATCGGATATGAGAGAGTGAACTCCACAGGACTCAACCTTGAACAGATAGAAGGCATTTCCACAGGAGAAGGACTCACATGGCCATACTTCCGGATGAGTCAAAAACTTGCAGAACAACACGGACTGGGAGATCTTATAGATTAATTAGAAAAAAAGATGAGGAAAAAGAGGTTAAATGCGGTTTTTCTACGGAACCTAGTTCATAGGTGTCTGGATCTTCATTTCTCCGCTGATCGTTCCTGTTTCCTGCAGGCCTGTCAACTGTCCTTCGTTGTAAGTGACAGTGAGATCAAGTTCTTTTCTGTCGCCTGACGTTATGTTAGGTAATATAACAGTTCCTGTGTCTGTGCTTGGAATGGATGGAAGTCCACTTGTGTCGTTCCAGAGCATGTCTCCGGTGTTGGTGTTCTCAACTGAGACGTTTACTATATCTACTGTCTCGGTAGTTGATGCTCTGATCTCCATCTGCAGACCGTTGTCGGATACTCCGAAGTTTTCTATCCTTAAATCGGAACTCCCACTGAATCCGGAAATCGCTGAGGGACTTGATGACTGGCTCTGGATTGTTGTGAAGATTGCTCCTCCTACGATAGCGATTACTAGAAGCATCCATCCGTATGTGGTTAGGTATTCGATTGCGGACTGACCTTTCCTGTGACTCGAAATTTTTGCCATAGTTAAGTATTCTCCTCCCTGTTTAAAAGTTTTTTTAGAGGAGTCCTGCGAGCAAAGTTTTTATCCCCAGGAACAGTGATACTGCTATAGACACGGTAAACGGTATGTACTTAGTTCCTTCCTTTATGTTGCCGTTCTTTATCTGTGAAATTATCAGGGAGGAGAAGAAGTTTGAGATGATGAGTGCGGCTATTGAGAACTGGACGAGGAAGTCGGTGTTGACATCAGGTTTCTGGAAGGAAAGCCCTGTGGATCCTCCGGTTGCGAACTCTCCTCCCTGCTGGAGGTTGGTTTGCTCCCACATCTGTGTTGTGGTCTCTGCCATGTAGGTCGTGATGCCGAAGAGGGCCGGTGCGCCGAAGACTGCGGCCATCAGGATGAAGATGATGTACATCCTTATACTGGATTTTATCTCGTCTCTCAGCTCCAGTGAACTTCTTATATCGTCTGCACTTGACTCCAGGAGTTCTGCAGTGTTTCCGCCTGCCTCTATGGCATTTGACAGCACCTTCAACGTGTCTTTGAAAAGTCCGGAGTTGACACGGCCTCTCAGGTTGTCCAGTGCGTCGTCCACGGGTCTGCCGCCGGATATCTCTATTGCAGTGGTCCTGAGTTCGTCTTCCAAAGGGCCGAACTCTTCTCTTGCAGAGGCGAGGAAAGCACGGTTGATGCTGGCCCCGGATTTGATGTTCGTACTTATCAGCAGGAGTGCGTCAGGCAGCATTCTCTCCATTTCCTTTCTTCTTCTCTCCGCAGCCACTGATATAACCATGTAAGGCGTTACGAAGTACGCGGCAGCACCTATAAACGAGAAGAAGGCTGTGCGGACTGCAACAGAATAGGGCAGTATGTAAGCAATGATACCGGTCAAGACTACCCCCATCAGTCCAAGGCTTATCGTGGCTTTCTCGTAGTTGTCTATCTTTGCGTAAAGACTTTCACTCTCTATCCTGTCGGTGAATACATCAGGGTGAAGCTCGAACAGGAACTCTGTCTTGCTCATGCCTTCACCTCCGGCCTCTTGGACTTGACAAGGTTAAGGAAGAAGACCTGTGCGACTATCAACATGAAAAGGATAGCCAGATACATCTGCTGGTTGACAGCAGTCCCTGTAAAACTGGAGATAACTATCAAACCTGTTATGCCCAGGCTAGGCCCTATCACAGCGATTAAAAGGTAGACAAGTATGTAAGGATTAAGCTCTTTCCCGTACTTCTCTATAGCAAGCTTCTGCTCTGTAATTATAGAGTCAACTATCGATTCAAGTGTTACAGAGATATCTGTACCTGATTTTATGGAGTTAGCCAGTTGCCACATAGCTCTTCTGTACTGTTCGCTGGGGTTACGGACTATTGACTCTTCCAGTGCAGTTGCAAGAGATTTACCTCCTTCCACGTCCTTTACTATGATCTTGAGTTCTTCAGAAGCTTCTCCGTAACCTTCTGTAGCTGTCTTCATCGCCTGATGCAGTGAGATACCGGACTTTATCTGTATAAGTATATCTCTGAGTGCGTACGGCAGGTCTTTTTCCAGCTTCCTGGTTCTCTTCTTCGTCCTTATACGTGGCAGATTGGCCATGGTAAGAAATGTCATCCCGGTGAGGAGAGGAAGTGCAGCGATACCTAGCTTTGTGGTAGCAGGTTGCTCAAGTATCACGCCCATAGAAATAAGAGATATTCCGGCAGGAAAACCTGCTTTCAAGGCCTTGAATATACACTCCGCAAGGTACTCCTCCGGCTCCTTATCCATTCTTGCATTATCCAGCTGCCGGTTCATCTTTGGAAACAACTTGGACGCTCTCTGCCCAAGCGAAAGAAAAACATCTTCTCTAATCATGTCTACCCGTTACTTCCTCAACACTGGCCTCGTCACGGATTTTACCAAGAACTTCCTCTTTACCTGAGTAGTACTCCGCGACAACCCTTCCAACATCCTCAAGCTCATCGACCTCGTTATCAACCATCCAGTGAAGGATCTCCCGCTTCTCCTCAATGTTATCCCGGATCTCCTCATCCGTCAGACCGGTAAGAGTCTTCAACTTATCCAAGACCTCCCTGGAGTTACCGTCCTTGTAGAAACTGTCCTCCTGAGAGTTCCAGTCATAGATAGTATGAGGAGATATATCATCTCCGTCATCAATGACCTCGGCAATCTCCATAACACGCCTGAAGTTCCTCCTCCTGTCACGGAACATAACAACGTTCAGATCCACCGCCCCAACAACCGTCTCCGAAACATCAATAGGAGGATTAGTCATACGCTTCAAAGTCGTCTCAGCAGTATCAGCATGCAACGTAGAGTAAACCGAGTGCCCTGTCTGCATAGCCTCGAAAAGCACCTCGGCCTGACGCTTCCTACGGATCTCACCCACCAGAATCCTGTCAGGACGCATACGCAGAGAGTTAACCAAGAGATCCTGCATAGAAACCTCTCCCTGACCATCAGGATTCGCCTCACGTGTAGTCATAGGCACCCAGTGAAGAAACTCCGGTAGAGACACCTCACGCGTATCCTCAATCGAAATAATCCTCTGATTAGGAGGCATAAACGGAGTAAGCACATTTAAAAGAGAGGTCTTGCCTGTACCTGTCCCTCCACTTATAATCACGTTCATCTCGTACTGTATGCAGAGCCAGAGAAAAGCAGCCATTTCAGGGCTGATAGTACCTATCTCAATGAAATCTGTAATAGTCCAGGGATCTCTGGCGAACTTTCTGATTGTTATAGTATTTCCCTGTGTTGATATAGGGCTTAAAGTTGCGTTAGTACGGTCTCCGCTTGGGAGGTGTGCGTCAAGCAACGGGTGAAGTGAGGAAATATTCTTTCCGACACCACGGCCTATCTCGGAGGCGTAGTTGTATACTTCATCCTCGTCGTCGAACGTGATATCGGTCTTCAGCCAGCCGTGTTCCTTGTGGTAGGCCCAGGCAGGTTCATCTGAACTGTTGATAACTATCTCCTCAAGGCCGTTATCGTTCAACAGTATCTCCACATCTCCCAGTCCCAGCATCTCGTGGATAAGGTTTCCTATCAACGTGTTCAGTTTTTCCTCTTCAACACTTGGAAGCTGGTTCTCAAGTATTTCTTTCGCAGTCTCACGGAATATCCTCCGGGACTCCTCCATCTCGTTACTGTCCTCAAAGTTTTCAGTGGTGATATCTGCCTCTGCGATCGTCCTATCCCTGATCTCGTCCAGTATAGCCTCTGTTGCAGCACTCGGCTGAGGCCTCTTCACCCTGTAACGCTTGACGTAATCATCTTCATCCCTGATCTCGATCTCGGCAGGTACCTTATCTGCGTGAACCACGTAATCCTCTATAACCTCTTCCTCACTCATACAGCATCCACACCTCTAAAATGAGAAATCCAGTCTCTGATTTTACCTATGAAACCACTGGAAGGTTCCTCAGCGTTCTCCAGATCATTCTCAAGCTTGTCAATAGTACTGGCGATCTCCATCCTCTCCATCTCACCTACCTCAGTGTTCTTCAACTCTTTCTTCAACTTCATCATCCTTTCATTCAACTCGCTGTACACCTCATCGTTACGGACCTCTTCATCCCTCAACTTCTCACCGAAAGAACTTAACTCGCTCACAGTACTCTCAAAATTACTGCCGCCGCGTGCCACGCCTACCGACTCACCTGTACCACTGGTTTCTACACTATCTGACTCGGCCCGGGTTTCAAACTTCTCTCCGGTTTCAGTGTCGGTATCAACTTTTTCACCGGAGCCCTGAGACCCACTGCTCTTCACAGCAGAATCACCCGCTGTTTCACTCCCTTTCTCCGGCTTCACCTTCTTCCTTCTTTCATCTTCGGAAGCGTCAAACCTGGCTCCCTCACCGCTATTCCCGGACTCCGGGACATCATCTTCAACCTGAGAACCTTCTTCCATCTTTTCAGCAGGCTCGCTGCGTTTCACAGTCTTCTTCTTGGCAGGCTTCACCTTCTTGACCTTCTTACCGGTCTTCTTTATCTTCGCCTTATCAGCCTTCAACTTGCTCTTCTTTTCCCCTTCCTCTTCTTTCTCTTTCTGCTTGCGCTCCAGCTCCTGTTTAAGCTTCTTCTTACCTTCCTCCTTCGACAAATCGGAAGGATCCTTCTCATCAAGGCTTTTACCGCCTTCATCCTCTTCACTGCTGTTTTCACGCTCCTCTTCTTCACTTTCTTCTTCCTTCCTTTCCTCGGCTTTTTGCTTTACTTTATCCTCTTCTTCGTCTTCTTTCTCTTCCGGCTTACTGTCTTCCGCCTCTTCCCCGGTTTCTGAGTCTTCTTCAGACTTGTCCTCCTCCCCCGGTTCTTCTGCTGTCTCTTTTTCCTCTCCGGCCTCTTCACCACTTTCCCCGTTATCTTTCTCTGAAGGCCTCTCACTCTCTTCACTGTCATCCTCCTTTCTCTGTATATGTTCCTCACTGCTTTCTTCCCCGCCTTCCACCTGCGAGATATCAGTATCACTCCGGCCCTTACTCCTGCCAGGCCGTCGGATACCCGTACCACCTATCTCCTCACGTATATCAGTCCTGTCAACATCAGCACTCGGCTCACGGTGAATAGTCGTCGGCACCTCCTCAACCGTCTCCACCTCCTCAACCTCCTCAGTCTCATCCGCCTCAATCTCAATCACATCAGCATCAAGAGGAAGCTCGGAACGGCCAACATTCAACTCCTCATAAGGCTGATCCGCATCATACTCAAGCACCATACCCTTCACAGCAGAATAAGTAATCTCAATATAACCACTCTCCTCCAAAGCCTTCGCCCACGTCTTAACAGTATCCTCAGGCACACCAAGATCATCCGCAATATCACTCACAGGAAACTTCGTCTTCTCCTCCAGAAAACTCAACAAAGTATCAGCACCCGTCTCAATATCCGGAGAATCACCCTCAGAACCACCATCCTCTTCCAGGCCCTCACCCTGCTGCACCTCTTCCTCAGTCATTGCACCTGCAGAAAACTTCCCATCCCAGCAACTTAAACCCTTCCCACAGTTTCAACTCTTCAAACCATCAGTATCAATACAAGTCTCCACAGGAGGAGACTCACCCGCCGAATTATACGCCCGAACCCTGTAACACACATACCTCCCAGGCCCAAGCTCCGAACCAGAGTCAAGGAAAGACTCACTGTTCGCAGGAACCTGGCCAATCCTCTCAAAACTCCCCGACAAATTACTGTAAACACGGAAACCAGACTCCATACTCGAATTATCCGTCCACGTCAAATTCACATCATACGTAGAAAAGTTGTAACTCTCACTCGTAGTCGAAACACCATCACTAACAACCACCCTCCACCGATACACCGCATCCCGAACCAAGTCATTCCACACAGCACTCACAGAACCATTACCATCCAAACTAAACGAATCAATAACACCGCCACTAGAAGCATTCAAAAACCTACCGCTCAAAGACTGACCATCCGCATCACCAACACGCACAGACAACTCACCATCCCTGTAGTAAACATTAGTATCATCAGGACTACCCTCACTCACCACAGGCCTAGAATTCAAAGACACAGGCTCACGAGGCACACCAAACCCAAACGACTCCAAAACAGGAGTACTCCTCGCATCACCACTACTCAAATTAAACTGAGCCTGCACATACTGATTATTTTGCATATCAAGACCCACGTCACTCTGAGAAGTCCAAGCACTCCAACCACTAACATTCGCCAACGAAACACTCTCAACCTCCGGAACACCACCACTGGAACCAGTCAAGGAGTTGAGCTTGAACTGGTAATACTCGCCGGAATTATTGACGCTGAGACTTGAACCTGTGAAGTCTCTGGTTGTGGAGGAGAATTTGGATATTCGATAAATATCCTTGATTTTAGACTTAGATAAGCCTTCTGAGTAGACTCTGACTTCGTCTATACTTCCATTGAAGTAGTCTGCCCATCCGGAACCCATGTATAAGGCGTTGCTTGAATCGTCAATATTGCCTGTTGCCGATTTATTGGAAGCTACAATTTTTCCATTGACATAAAGCCTCATAACACTCCCATTGTATGTACCTGTATAGTGCTTCCATCTACTAGACAGTTCAGGCCCTATTAGAGTGTCTACTCCTTGGATGTGGAATAAAACGTTATCTGTCCAACTACCGCCGCCTGTTTCTAATCCATAGTCTGCATAGTTGTAGTATGCTTCCTTGCCTCCTTTTGCTATCAGTTTAGTGTGCTCAAGGTCATTCTCTTTGAATTGAATCCAGCCAGATACTGTAACCTCGTCAGTAGGGCTAATTGAAGAGCTATCTTCTATCTCTACAAATTTCTGCGACTTGTCGAAATCTAGCGCCTGACCGCTGTAACCACTTACTCTCTGAGGATCACTGCTTGAATCAGAAGCATTAGGCCCGAGAGTACCGCTGTTACCGTTACCACTGGCATCCATCACTGTCTGCCCCACACCTTCAAAGCTGTAACTCGCCACCAGGGAATCGCTCTCCGGATCCGACTCCCGGCTCCTAACCTGAAGACTGGTAGAGGCCCAGCTCTGCGAAGGAGCATTATAGAGGGCCTTGATAGAGCTAGTAGACAGGGACTGGTTGTAGATGCGGATGTCGTCGATTTGGCCGTCTGTCCAATCATTTTGGTGTGCTCCTATGACTAGATCGGAAGTTGTTGAATCGATTCTAACACTGGAAGATTCTGTCCCTACGTTTTCTCCATCTCTATAGAAAGTTGCCGTGGCTGAGTTGTTTTGGAAGCTTACTGCAACGTGATACCATGTATTGTTTTTCCAATTTAATGTGTTTGATGTGTATGCATTTCCATATAACCCTAGCCAGAGCGCATCATCCTTTTTTACCCCTCCTAGATCTGGTGCAAATGTGTAACCGTTGTTCTTATCGAGAATATAATGTGTTGTTGTAGTTTTGTTGGGTTTAAACCAAGCGGAAAAAGTGACATCCTGGCCACTTAGGTCTAAGGTGTCCCCTACGTTAATATAATCACCCTTATCAAATTCAAGACAACCCTTGTACCGGCAGTCTTCCTTCCATGTCGGATCGCTGCTCTCGCTGCTGGTGGAGCCTCCAAGTGTCCCGTTCTGATTCTTTCCTGCTGAGTCAACTGCTACCTGGCCTGAACCTGAGTCGAACCGCCACTGCGCCATCGGCTTCAAATCAGTGCCTTTCTGCGTCTGCTTCCACTGCGCCCAGTTCACGTTCGAGGCCTTGATCCATTCACTGGTGTAAGAACCAGAGGTGTAGAGAGATTTGATTTCTTGTGTGGATAGGGAGCGACTATACAGCCTCACTTCATCAATTACCCCTTCAAATAGATTCCTATTACTTCCAATTGCTTGAACTCCTACAGTTTTATCTGCATTGGCGGTGCTCATTGATGATGACTCATTTAGTGTACCAATCATGCGGCCGTTTAAGTAAGCTTTATGTAGCGATCCGTTAAAGGTCAAACTTGCATGATACCACGTTTTGGTCTTTCCATCATGACTCGCGATATATCCTCCGTTCCCTCCTCGCTCCGAATAGAATCCAATTTTGCCAGTATTATCGTCAATAAATATCTCTATTCTGTTGTTGCCGTCTACACCATAGGAATAGATTATTTGATTGTTTTTGGGGTTCTCCACCTTAAACCAGGTGCTCATTGTGTAGGGGCTGTTCCCTTCTGCATAGTCGGAAACCTGTAGGTCTATCTTATCATCTTTTCCATCGAAGCTGTATGCGTTGCTCTGAGGCCTGAATCCTTCTGCGTAGGTGTCGACTCCGCCGTTCAGTGTTCCTGTGTTGCCGTTGCCGCTCCAGTCCCTTACCCCGTTTGGATTGGTGTTTTCGAACCGCCAGTACCCGACCAGGCCTTCTGTCGGCCCGGAGAAGCTGGAGCTTCCTTCAACCCATTCACTGTATTCACTGGTTTTCTTGACTTCTGAAGCGGTCTGCACCCGGCCCTCGATGTTGCCGGAGTTTAAGTCTTCGCTCCATGAGAAGCTGTCCCAGGAAATCTTCTTACCAGCATCGAAGAAGCTGGATGTGAAAAGGCCTGGTGAAGGATTGTATATACTTCTTATTCTCTTGAGGTCCAGTGCATCATAATATATACGGAACTCGTCTAATTTACCGTTGAAGCTTGCACCTGCGTGCGTCGCATCTCTAAGAGAACCGAATTCCTGGCTGAAACTTGCCTCTGATCCTCCTCCTACCATTCCATATCTCGTAATCCCTGTTCCTACTTTTCCAAAGTTTGAGAGGTTCTTTTTTGCTTTCACCTCTCCATCAACTATAATTTTCTGCTTGGAACCGGTAGAGTCGTAGAGACCGCAAATATGATGCCAGCTTCCATAACTATAATTCTTCGCAGTGAATAAATCGCTTGTAGTGCCACTACTGTTTGTCAGATCCCAGCCCACCGTATTATTCGAACTGGAAAATTCGCTATTTAATGATAATCTCCAGTATTCACTGCGATCGAATGAAGCAATAAACTGCCCTTCCTTACCCTTTTCAGGTCCTTTTGATTTTACCCACGAACAGACTGTTATTTCGTCTATTTGTCCTTTCTGGCTGTATTTTATTCCAGATATTTGCACGTAATCGTCTGATCCATCAAACCTGTATGATTTGGTTTGCCTAATGCCTTTTTTACCCGTCATTTGTGTGGCTTCTCCGGTTTCGTGGCTCCACCCGCTTCCTGATCGGTTGTAAGTATTTAATTCAAAGTTCCGAGGAGTACCATTAATCTTGTTACCTGTCTCGCCTTTTAGACAACCATTTCCTGAGGATGAGATATTTATTTTACATTCTCCAGGACCTTCGCGGAAGCTCTGATGCATTACTAGGCCTTCGTCTTCTCCGGGTACTGATTCTCCTTGGTAGATGTCTTTGATTTCGAATTTGGAGAGTGAGGTGTTGTAGAGTCTTGGTTCGTCGATGTGGCCTTTGAAGTACCAGTCTCCGGAGTCTAGGCCTTTGCTTCCGATCAGTGTTTCTCCGCCGGTCTGTGGTGATACTTCTCTGTTGTTGGTGTCTACGAGTTTGCCGTCGATGTAGAGCTTGAGTGCTTCGCTGGATAGTTTTCCGGTCACCATGTGCCATCTTCCTGCGTCAAGGTTTGCGTTCGCTACCGCTACCTCGTCTTTGCTTCCATCGGAGATATGCAGTTTGAGATCTCCGTTCTCGGTGTACAATGCGTAGGCAAGGTTTTCGGTGACAGTGCCTGACTGGTTCTTGCCATGCCACAGAACTGTGTTGATGCCGTTGCCGTTTGACTTCACCCATGCATTTATCGTGAACTCAAGGCTCTGATCGAATACCGGGCTTTCAGAGAGATTGATCGTGTCGTTCACTCCGTCGAACTCGATGCTGGAACCGCTCAAAACTCCGGTGTTGCCGTTACCCGACCTGTCCTCCACTGTCCTGTCCTCGCCGTTGAAGTTGTAGTAGGCGACCAAGCTGCCTCCCGGCTGGTAACCTGAGCCAAGCTTCACTTCATCCGCAGTGTCGGCCTCTGTCGAGGAGAAAACGCCGTCCCGGAACTGCCGGGTAAAGCTTTCAACGTAACGCGAGATGTTCACGGCGAAACCTTTCACAGTACCGGCCGAAGTCGACACGTTATCATTATTGAAGACGATGGAAGTGTCGAAGACGCTGTGTGTCCGGTTCCAGTCAAAAGTAAACACCTCCTTACCTCCCGAAAGCTCCGCCGTATTCAACTCGGAGAAACCACCTATGGCATCCGGACTACCCACCATCCTCGCAGAAATCGAACCATTAGCAGGACTGAAAACCCCTCCACGAATACCCGCCCGCGTAGGATCCCTGAAATTGCTCCTAGTCGTCAACTCTCCTCTCTGAGAAGTAGAGTAAAGAGACTGGACCTCAGAAGGCGTGAGAGAGCGGTTGTAGATGCGGACCTCGTCAAGAGATCCAACGAGTGATCCTACTATTCCACTACCATTATTATTGTGTCTTGCTCCAATTACTGGCTTTAAGCTGCTCATATGGAAATCTGTGTTGCTTTCGCCTACTTTCTCGCCATCTATGAAGAGAGTAGTTGTATTGTTTCTATTATGAGTTGCACTTATCATGTGCCACTCGTTATCCAAAAGGTTCCTGTTGGAGAGATTAATCGCCACTTTATCGCCACCAAACTCTGGTCCTGTAAACAAGAGGTGGTTATAATTGCCGGTGTTTGGAATTCCGTTTGTGTCAAGAGTTAGTACCCACCCTCTATTATTGTCCCAATAGTCATGACCAAAGATGTTATTCCATCCTAAATCTCTGTCTCTTTTTTTAATCCAAGTGGAGAATGTAAAGCTTCCGCTGTAAGGCCTTGAATTATTGATTTTTACATAAGTGTTATTGGTTTCAAAATCATATCCACTGGTCCCCAGAACCCCGTCAACTCCCTGAGTCGGATCGCTGGAGTCGCTGGAATTGCTTGAACCCAGTGTTCCATGGTTGCCGTGGCCGGAGAGATCGTAGGCCTTCTGTCCTGAGTCCTCGTCCAGGCTCCAGTACCCGACCAGGCCTTCATCTCTAGTTAACTGCCGCATATCGCGGCCGAACGTCCCGTGCTGGTAGAGTTCGTGGATTTCCTGAGAGTTTAATTCCCTACTATAGATTTTTACTTCGTCTAGAGTACCATTCATTAAGGCCTTTCGATTATTAGACCCTCCTATAACTAGTTTGTCGTTGTTATTGATGTCTCCCTTCTGGAATTTGCTCTTATTATCTAATCTTCCGTTGATATAAATGCTTCCAGTACTCTCAGATACGTCTCTTTTAACTGTAATGTGGGTCCAAACATGCTTCGAGATGTTTGATTCACTTGTGAAGCTTTGCCACTCGCTGCACTGGCTACATTTAGATCCCCACCGAATATTTTTGTTGCCAAAGTGATTGTACATAACTAAAAATCTAGCATGTGGTGCCAGTTCCTTACTACTAATAAACCACTGGGACTGGTTGGATTCAAATTTAGCCCATATTGATATTGAAATGTCTCCTTCCCCGTTCCAAACATCTTCTACATTTACTGTTTGGTTAGCATCAAATTCCAAGGCCTTACCTATCTTCCCATCAGTATAACTTGGCTGCGTAAAGTCGCTGGTGTTGCCCAGTACTCCGTCGTGGTTGCCCCATTCATCTTCTACTACGCGGTCGCCGTCGTTGTTGTCAAAGCTCCAGTACGCGACACCGCCTTCCTTGTCGCCCGGCGGCGTGGCGTAGCGGCCTGCTCCTTGCTCGTATAATCTTGTGATAGCTGATTTGGATAAAGGTCTGCCATACACCCTCACATCTTGCAGTTTCCCATTGAAAGCATTGTAATTTTCTCCAGTTTTCCATTCTCCACCTATTGTTTCGGGTCCTGTATCAATACCCCATGTCCCATTATCATCCGCTAAGTGTGCTTCGAGCTTACCATTGACGTATATAGACCGGGTATCTTCTTTAAGATTTGCTACTGCTGCTACATGATACCATTTATCCTCTTCTATCACTCCCTTGTCTGTGTCTAAGCTTACTTGAGACATATTACGGGAATAGAAACGTAGAGCTCCCGTCCCGGGATCACCATAGGATAGGGCATACCCTCCCGTGTTATTGGCGTCGTCAGCGAAAATTCTCTGTCCAGACATTGAATCATTATGTGTTTTCATCCATGCAGAGATCGTAAAGCTGCTCTGTATATTTTTAAAGTTTTTAACTTTTATTGTAGTATTTCTACCATTAAATAAAGCGCTTTTGCTTCCTCCCACTCCGGCATATCCTAGTTTAGGATCATACTCATCGCTTGAGGTGTTTGTGCCCAATATACCGTCTCTATTTTTGGAAGAAAGATCCTCTACTATTTGACCTGAGGTTTCGTGCAGCGGCCACCATCCGACCAGGCCTGATTGAAGGGTGTCGCCTGGCCCGATTCTTTGCTCGGTGTTGCGCTGGTAAAGTTTCTGGACTTCTTTGGTGGAGAGGGCGCGGTCGTAGATGCGTACAGAGTCGATGGAGCCGTTGAAGTTGTAACTGTTGTCTTTTAGTGCTCCAATTGTTAAGGGGGTGTCATTCGGTTTCAGATCAAGAGATACTTGATTGTTTTGACTGTCTTTGTTTCCGTCTACGTATACTGTTGTTGTGTTTGTGGCATCGTTGTGTGTCATGGAGATGTGGTGCCATGTGCCGTCAGTTACGTCTGTATCTCCATCTGCTGCTTGGGAAGCGCTCCATGTTGTTCCGTCTCCGATCAGCCCTCTTACTGTTCCATTGGATAGTATAATCAGCTGGTACGTGAATGTCTTTCTAACTATTTTCATATTGGAGTCTTCTTCGCTTTTCACCCATGCACTGATGCTCACTTCATTTTTAGCATCCAGTGCACTAGTATCGTTTACTTCAACCAAATCATCTGCGCCATCAAAACTAAGTGAGTGACTCCCAATTCTGGAGCTTGTGTTCCATGCCGGGTCGCTGGTTCCGGTAGAGGTGTTGCTTCCTAGTATTCCGTTGTTGTTTAGTGCTGAGTCGTTGGCGTACTGTCCGCGTCCCTCATCAAATTTGTAGTATGCGATTAGGCCTTGTGTTATGCTGCCGTATTTGTAGCCCTGTGTTAGTTTGTTGTCGGGGTGGTCTTGTATGCCGTCCCATGTTACTCCTGAGTGGTCGGCGGCGTTTCTCCAGCCGTAGCTCTGTCGGTATTCCTGGTTGAGTGCTGTTGCTGTTCCGGTGAGTAGGAGTAGTGCTAGGATTGCTGAGAATGTTTTTCCTTTATTCATGTATTGAAGTCCTTGTGTTGTTCTACGGTTTCTTTGTTTTTTATCTGGTGTGGTTGAGGGAGAGAGGGTTAGAACTTGTTCACAGGCCGGTGTTTCTTGATGTGTTTATGTGTTCTGTCTTGTTTCTTTTTAGTTTTCGGCCCTGAGGTTGCATGTTTTCATTTGGAAGGTGTTCTGGAGTTAGTGTTTCTTGTTAGTTTGATTTTGGTGCTAAGTGTTCAACCGCTGATAAGTCTTTTGGCTGTTAGCACTAAAACAGCCCTGTTTTGGTGCTTATTTTTTATGGCTAAAGATATGTCGGAGGAAACTAATGGAATGAGCTACAACACTTCCAATAGAGCTGTCCGACAGCTTATTGAGGACGGTATTATAGATCAGGTAGGGTCTAGGCAGAGAAATAAGAGGTACAAGTGTCAGGAGCTTCTTGATATACTTGAGGAGGAAGACATGAGGTTTGAGGAAGAAGAGAAAAGACAGATAAGTCTTACCGAGACAGAGGAAGAGCTTTAAGCATTTATCGTGTGATCTTGATCGGTTGTGATGGGAAGATGTATTCTCCGTTGGTTGTCATGTAGAGGTTCATGTTTTTCCGGGTTTTGGTCTGGTTGCCGGGTACTTCGTAGGTTGGGCCGTTGAAGGGGTTGGCTTCGACTGTGTATGTGATGGTCCAGTTGTACATTTGGGTGTTTCCTATCTGTACTGTCTGAATGTTTTCTGTTGAAAGGTTGTAGGTGAATGGGTAGCTGAGTGGTCCGTTTTGAAGGTAGTTTTTACCGTTTTCTATGGCTGTTTCCCTGTCTACCTTGTCTGTTGGGGTTTCCGGTTTCTGGATGTTCTGTTCCTGTGGTTGGAGTGTCTGTGAGGTTATGAAGCCTGTTGCGAAGAAGGCTGCGAGCAGTGTGCCGATGATTATCTGTTGCAGGGGTAGTTGTTCGGTTTCCATGTCTGGTTTTTTGTTGGGTATGGTTTTTATTTTGTCCGTGTCTAATTTCTGTGTGATGGTCGGGAAGGGGCAGTCTTCTATAGAGTATCTTACGACGTATGGATGGATGATACTGGCTGTAGCGGTTGTGGGAGGTGTAGCTTACGATAATATAGGTTCTAGCTGTACGCGTTCTTTTTCCGGTTTTTACAGTGGTGATGTTGAGGTGAAGAATTTTGGTGTGGATGGGGATGGAAGTTTCAAGGTCTCTCTTGAGAACGAGAAGTATTATACCCTGGAGGTGAAAAGGTTTAACGTGAGTTCTGAGGATTCCTCGCGTTACAAGGATTTAAGCGTGTCTATCAGTCCTGGAGGTGTGGCGCAGTTGAGTGTTCCTGGTTATTCGCATGCTGAGACGTGTAAAACCCTGGATGTTGAGATGGTGTATGATAAAGGGCCTTTGAAGGGTCAGGTGTTGAGGGGTACTGTACGTGCGCCTATAAGTATTGATGCGGTTGCTGTTCCGGCGGCTCCTTACTCGCTGGGGGCGGAGGCCTGAGAAGCTATGTACGAGTTGCTTGGTCATACGGCGGATGAGAAGTTTAGGGTGAGGGCTGGTTCTCTGGAGGAGGCTTTTTCTGAGGTTACGAGGGCTTTCTCTGAAGTTGTCAAGGGTGATAGGGGGAGTGGTGTTCACAGTGTTTCGGTTGAGTCGGAGAGCTTGGAGGCGTTGCTGTTTGATTTTCTGGATCGGCTTATCTTTCTGCAGGATACTGAGGGTGTTGCTGTTTCACATGCTGAGAGCTTGGATGTGGAGGAGACGGAGAATGGTTACAGGCTTGAGGCGGATGTGGCTGTGGATTCGATCACTTCTGGTATGAACTTCACTGATGTTAAGGCTCCTACCTACAACGAGATGAGGGTTGATTATGAGGACGGTCAGTGGGTGCTTGAAGCAGTCCTCGATGTGTAGTCCGAACCAAACTTAACCGTTCCGCCCGCCTAGAAACAATATATGGAGCTCAACAAAGTATCCGAAAACATCTACGAAATACCTCAAAAAGGAGATATGAACAAGCCAGGAAGGGTTTACGCAAACGAAGAACTCCTGGAAGAAATCAAACAGGACGACACACTACAACAAGTCAAAAACATGGCTACACTGCCCGGACTGGAAAAATACTCAATCGTCATGCCAGACGGCCACCAGGGCTACGGATTCCCCATCGGGGGAGTCGCAGCAGTAAACAAGGAAAACGGAGTTATAAGCCCGGGAGGAATCGGCTACGATATAAATTGCTTAACGGAAGATTCGGAA
The DNA here is from genome assembly GCA_042217555.1 of Candidatus Nanohalobium sp. GTDB lineage: Archaea > Nanohalarchaeota > Nanosalinia > Nanosalinales > Nanosalinaceae > Nanohalobium. The sequence continues at coordinate 82,683 of JBDGSL010000002.1, forward strand.
GTTTTACTGGATAATGGGAGGCGAAAAAGCATTTCAGAACTTAAAGACAGTTTTGATGGTGAGAAAGCAGTGGTAGCTGCGGATAAAACAGTTAAGTCAGATATAATGCTGTTTACAGAGAATGAGGATAAGAAAGTATTTGAAGTGGAGACTGAGACAGGAGAAACTATCGAGGCTACTGCTGATCATCCTTTTATGACTGAAGAAGGAATGGTTGAACTGGAAGATCTCTCTGAAGGATCACAAATCTTCGTCCGTCCCTTTAAAGGCGTCCAAGATTCTGAACCTGAAGAGTTCACTATCTTAGATGAAGAAGATTTCCAAGACGAAAACCACCAACTGGTGGCGGCACTAAAGGAAAGGAATCTACTTCCATTGAAATCAACTGATGAAAAACTAAATACTTTGCTCAAACTAGTCGGATTCCATACGGGCGACGGGTCTTTCAACAACCACGGTGAGACAACTTTCTATGCTGAAAAAGAAGACTTAGAAGTAATTCAGAAAGATATAAAGAGACTAGGTTTCAAGCCTTCAAAGATTTACTTCAGAGACAGAGACCACTCGGTTAAAGACCACGAGTTTTCAAGAACAGAACATTCAGTGAAGTCAACTTCTAGAGCCTTTCAGAAGCTTATGATTAAACTCGGGGCGCCTAAAGGAAGGAAGACGCAGCAAGAGTTTACTACTCCAAACTATCTGCAAAGACTGGAGAAATGGCAGAAAGCGCTCTACCTATCAGCCTTCTTTGGAGCAGAAATGAGTTCTCCTTCAGCGAGCCAACGGAAAAACCTTTACTGTCCGAAAATCTCTCAGAACAAGTCGATTGAAGCACAGGATTCGGGTAGAAAGTTCATGAAGGAAGTAAAGGAGATGCTGAATGAACTTGATATCAAAACCAATAGCATGGAAGAGTTTGAGACAGAGGAAAATAGCTACGGAAAAGTCAAAAGATTCAGACTGGGCATCAAAAATGATTCTGAGAATCTGCTTAACTTCTTCCAGAAGATAGGGTATAGATATAATTTGGAGAAGAGTAAGAAGTCTATCAAAGCCGTTCAGTATCTCAAAAAGAAGCATAAAGCAATCCAGCGAAGAGAAAAGATAGCACAAGAGAGTATAGAACTCTATGAGTCCGGAGAACAACCCAAGAAAATCAAGCAAAAATTCGATATCAATGAAAGGTTCATAGAAAGAAGCATCTACAGCGGGCGAAAAACTGTTTCTAGGCCTCCAAAAAGTTTCCCGGATTATGACGAATACGTCAAACAGATAGGAGTTCACGACAATCTAGCTGTCAAGACATCAATCAAAAGCATCGAAGAAAAAGGAAGGGAAACTGTCTACGACATAGGAGTAAAACACGAAGCACACAACTTCATAGCAAACCAATTTATTGTATCTAACTGCGGCGTACGTGTCCTAAAAACAGATTTAAGCTATGAAGAGATAAGAGGAAAGGAGCAACAGCTCGCAAATATACTATTCAATAAGGTACCGTGTGGTCTTGGGAAAGGAGGGTATATCGACCTTGAAGAAGAGGAACTGGACGAGATACTGGATAAGGGCATGGAATGGATGCTGGAGAACGGCCATGCAACGGAAGAAGACCTGAAGCACTGCGAGGAGAACGGAAGACTGGAATGTGACGCTTCCAAGGTTCCTGAAGACGCCAAAAAGAGAGGGATTAAACAGGTAGGCTCTCTAGGTTCAGGAAATCACTTCCTGGAAGTGCAGAGAGTGGAAAACGTGTTTAACGAGGAGAAAGCAGAGGCCTATGGCCTGGAAGAAGGCCAGATCCTAGTCATGATCCACTCTGGCTCCCGTGGACTCGGACATCAGACATGTACAGAGTACCTGAGAAAGTTCGAGAAAAACTACCCGGAGATAGTAGAGTCTCTTCCGGAAAAAGAACTTATCTACGCACCGCTCGGCGACGAACTCGCACAGGACTACAAGAACGCGATGTTCGCAGCAGCAAACTATGCCTGGGCCAATCGACAGGGCATAACTGAAGCGGTCAGAGAAAGCCTGGACACACTGTTCGGCGATACTGAAACAGAGCTGGTCTACGACGTCTGCCATAACATCGCCAAGGAAGAAAAGCATGAAGTCGACGGAGAAGAGAAAGAATTGCTGGTTCATCGAAAAGGAGCGACCAGAGCCATGCCTTCGGGACGACCAGAAGTACCGGAAGCATACAGCGAGGCAGGGCAACCAGTACTACTTCCTGGAAGCATGGGAACCAGCAGCTACATACTCTCAGGCGGACAAAACTCACTGGAACTATCCTTCGGCTCAACTGCTCACGGCGCAGGACGGCTCAAATCAAGGACACAGTCCAAAAAAGACTACAGGGCAGCCGACGTACAGAGAGAACTCAAAAGAGACCAGATCTTCGTCAAAGCAGCCTCGGGAGAAACCATAGAAGAAGAAGCGCCCGGCAGCTACAAAGACGTCGACGAAGTAATCAAAGTCTCAGACGAACTTGGAATTGGGGAGAAAGTAGTCCAGATGAAGCCGATAGTGAATGTTAAGGGCTGAAGGCAAAGTAATAAACATCTGGAAGTTTTTTACTCTTGGAAGATTAATTCTACTGTATGTCCAACATTGACAATCCTCTCCAGAATCTGAAGAAATTGAGGAGTGAAATTACTTTTTCCTCAGAAGAAATTAATCGTATGATTGAAAATTCAAAGAAGGATTGGGGCAGGTAAATCAGTGTTAGAATTTATGATTTGGGGTAGATAACAGCTGTACAGAATATACTTCATTAATACGCCTTTCAAGGAGAGTAGGACAAATAGCAATTTGTTTCAGCAGTTTCCGATGGCTTTATGAGGAAACTGAGCTTGTAGAAAATGAATTGGGTCTCTGAAACTATTATGATCTTCAGATTCTCTATCAGTAATTTCACATTACTATAATGAGATTAACGGAAATTGGTCGAAAATCGTATACAATCAATCTATAACTCAATCTAAACTTGAGAGACTGAATATCATGAGGGGTGAGGATTGGACGGTTAGTGGTTGTAAGTTGACAGGGTAGTGGGAAAGGTTAGTTTTTAGAAAATTGAATTATAACAAGGTAACATGGCTACTGATACTTTGAGTGATAGAATCTCGAATATTGAGATGGAGTTGGAGGCTGTGAAGCGGAAGATTTCTGGCAATAGGAAACGCTTCTTGGAATCTGCTGGTTCTTGGAGTGATTTTGATGCGGAAGAGTTCAAAGAAAGAGTTAGGAAGGAAAGAAACAGGTCTGTAAGCGACAAGGTTGAGCTTTAAATGGGTTATTTGATTGATACTGATTGGGCTGTAGATTACCTGAAAGGAGTCGATGAAAAAGTAAAGTTCCTTCAGAGTCATGAAGAACTTTACATCTCCACATTAACAGTTGGAGAGCTTGTCGAAGGGATCGAAGACTCTAGCAGTAGAGAACAGAGAATGAATAGTCTGGAAGACTTTCTATCAGGAATAACGGTTTTAGCATTTACAAAACAGATTGGAGTAGAGTTCGGAAAGATTAGAAACAAACTACGGAAAGAAGGCGAAATGATTGGTGATATAGACACCATGATAGGGGCGACAGGAAAGACACATGACCTTGAAATACTGACCGACAACAAACAACACTTCCAGAAAATAAACGGAATCCAAATACACGAAGAATGACATATTTTGAATACCACGAAGAAGACGACATAGCAGTATTTGAGTGTGGCGACTACGATAATTATGAGAGAAGTATTGATATCGCTAACTTCGTGGTAGATTTATCTCAAAGTGAAGAATTTCTTGGTCTAGAGGTAATTGGGGCGAGTGAAAGACTACCTCTCACGAAGAAACAGTTATCTCAGATCGAAGAAGTAAAGATAAACGTTCAGAAAGATGAAGGAAGCAAAATGATAACCATAGTAATGAAGCAAGGTAAGGAGAAAACTTCCCTAAATCTGCCTGTTACGGGTTTGATGAGCCAACCTGCTTAGAACTTTTCAGTTTAGGTATTCTACCTGAGTGCAGTGACTGTATCCGAAGAATTAATTTCGATAGAACTTCAGACTAAGTTCGAATGCCTCAGCCTCAGCCTATTTTTCTCCAAAGACGTTCAAGGCCTCTAAGAAGTTCGAAGTGAGGATTGGGCGGTTAGTGGTTGTAAGTTGACAGGATAGAGAAAGATTTTTTGTAGTTGCTGCCGTCAAATTGAGGTATGAGTGATGAGTTTTTCAGTAAAATTGTTTTGGATGAAGATGTTCGGATTCAGATAGGATATAAGCTGGAAGGTTCCGAGATATTGAAGAAGTAGAGACAGAGATAGTCTGATTATTACAAGCTAGCTACTTCTCTCCTCAGCTTCTTCCAGCATTTTTCTTCCGTAGTCTGTTATTTGGTAGAATCTCCATTTTCTGTCTTCCGGATTCACTACGTTAACCATTTCTCGCTCTTTCAGTTCACCGAGCTTCGTGCTTACATTCGACTTGTCGATTTCTGTTTCTTCTGCTATCTGGACTGGGGCCATAGGTTCATCCAGCAATGCGTTCAAAATTTTTCTTCGGAGAGGGCTCCGCAACAAAAAACTCAAATCTTCCCAATCCATCAGTCAAGAATTAGACATCTACCCAACACATGCATTGCAGTAAGCTCAAAGGTAAGTTATACATACGCTTTAAAAATAAGGCTGGTTTTACAACAAACTGTGAACGCCAAAATCCGCCAACAATTTAAGCCAAAAAAAAAGAACAAGTTATGGTGTCTTGGAAGGGACAGTCGGCAATCGAGTATCTGACTACCTACGGCTGGATGTTGCTGGTTATCGCTATTGTCGGAGGCAGTATTTTTACGACTGTTATGGGTTCTACCGGCATCCAAAGTGTCTCCGGTTTAACTAATGCTGATGTTCGGGTCTCAGACTTTGGGCTGAATCAAAATGGGTTACAACTGAGCTTGAGGAGTGCTGCAGTAGAACAAGTAGAAATACAGAAAGTAACAATAACCGACCCAAGAACAGGAATATCAGCTGACATACAAGTCTCCAAAACAGTTCCAATAGGTGAAACAACAACCGTTAATTTACAAGATGTTCAAACCACAGATACTTCCGACACTTATGACTTGGATATAACCTACAACACTGGCAGTTTGAATGGGTTAGTAGCAGAAGGTAAAATAACAGGAAACTTCGGAGTATTCAACCGGATTTCACTGGAAAACGCCAAATTCAACCGTTCCACCAACACACTACAGATAGATGTGAAGAATACGGGTGACAACACAACAAACTCAATTTCTTACACTGTTGAAGCCAACAATACTGACTACACAGGCAGTTTACCCAACCTAGACGCAGGAGAAACCAGTCAGATAAACATTACAACAGACAGAACATACCCGCTACAATCAGTCTCTCTAAATACAGAAGGAACACAGTTCGTCGACTCCAGTTCAGGGCTCAAATGCACACCAACAAAAGGACTAGTCGGATACTGGACATTCAACCAAGAACAAACCCAGAATGGTTGGTTAGAGGACTTGTCAGATTTAGGTGTTAACGGAAGTTTAAATGGAAATCCTGAATTAGTCGAAGGAGAAGTTGGAGAGGCATATAATTTTGATGGAAGTGATGATTTCTTGGATAATTTTAACTCTGTAGAGGCTCATAAGTGGGGAGGAGAGGATGAATGGGCAATATATACTAAAGCAGAATTTGAATCAACTGGTTCTAATGAAAGATTAATTGACTTCGGAGGCTACCAAATAGAAATATGGATTAGAAATGGAGATATTAAAGGAGGTTATTATAATGATGCCGGTAATTGGAAATGGACAACCACTTCCAGTTCAAAGAAAGGACTTATAGATTTAGTTTATTGGAGAAAGGGAGACACTCAAAGACTGTATATTGATGGAGAGAAAGTAGCAGAAAGTAGTTATACCTCGACTCCGAACACTTCCCGAGACGGAGGGCTAAAGCGTATAGGTATGCAGAATAATGATTATTGGACTGGGAAAGTAGACGAAATCAGGGTTTACAACAATTCCATTAGTGAAAGTGCCATCAAAAACTTAGACTCTATAAAAAGCGAGAAAGTAGCAGTTAGTGGTTGCAAGTTGACAGGGTAGGAAGGATTTTTGTAGTTGCTGTTCTCAAGTTTTAGCATGGCGAGTGATGAGTTTTTCGATAGTTTGATTTTGGATGAGAATGTTGATTATTTGGTTGAGAAGAAGCTGGAGAACAACGGTTTTGAGTGTATCCGCTTCTTAGAAGGTGCTGAGGACAGGGATTTGATGGATTTCTGTATCGAGAAGGAGTTGCCTTTACTGACTGAGGATGATGATTTCAAGACAGATATTATTACGATAGAACATTCAGGTATCTTGTTTGACCGTTACCTGTCGAGAAGAGATACTGACATGGTTGTTGATACTTTGGAAGAAGTTCTCTCAACTTATAACAAGGAAACTTTAAGCAACGAAATATGGCATTTATCCGACTTTTATGGCAGAGATAGTTTTTAAGCGGTGACGCCTGTTTCGTTTTCTTCCTGTTTCTGTCTGTATCGGATTGCTTCTTCTACATCTTCTGTGTCGATTGAAGGGTATCTACTGGCAATTTCTTCCGGTTCAACTCCATCCTTGTAGAGTCCGTAGAGTGTTCTGACAGGTATCCGTGTGCCTTCGACTCGTGGTTTGCCGTGAAGCGTATCCTCTGTTTTGACAATCTTTGACATGAACAAGTGAGATTCCTGAATTGTTTTATCAGTTATGGTTGTTGGAAGGGTGTTAGTTCGAAGTCTCTGTATGAGAGGATTCTCCTGAAGACTATTTCAACCCATTTATAAAGTTTTCTTCCCTTTTCCAGTAATACCCGACACGAGTTTTCTCGGTTGGGACAAGCCGGCTCTTGTGGAGTGGGCCTCTGGTGATTGAATTCAGCGGCTAGACAAAGTTACGTCGTTGAATTATACTTAAACTGGCTATGCCTCTGACTTCAGTTGGAGGCCTATAGGAGTTGAATCAACACAATGGCAGACAAGAATAGATCAAGAAGCGGTTCACTGGCGTACAAGCCCAAGACACGGGCTGAAAGAATCTACCCAGACGTAAGTACGTGGGAAGACACAGACAAACAAAAACCATTAGGATACGCAGGATACAAGGTCGGAATGACCCGGGTACTGCGAATAGATGATACAGAAGGAGCAACACAGGGACAGGAAATCGCAACACCTGTAACAATTCTCGAAGCTCCGCCACTGAGAGTTTACGGAGCACGTTTCTACGTTGAAGATATCAACTCTGGAAAACAGGTCTTCACAGAGGCCTGGACAGAAAGCCCTTCGAAGGAACTCCAGAGAGCAACAGACATCCCGAAAGAAGGAAACATGGACAACCTGGAGAAAGCAAAGGAAAACTCAGGGAATATTACGGATGTCAAGCTGTTGGTTCACACTCAGCCTTCTCGTGCAGGAATCAGTAAGAAGAAACCTGCCAACTTTGAACTCGGCCTAGGTGGCTCAGTTGAAGATCAGCTTGAGTACGCAGAAGAGATGATCGGAAAAGAAATCGAGTTCTCGGACGTATTCGAGGAAGGAGAGTACTCGGACGTTATCGGTGTTACGAAAGGAAAGGGAATGGAAGGTCCTGTACAGCGTTACGGAATCAAGAAGCTGGACCACAAGACGCAGAAGAAAAGAAGAAAGGCTGGAAACGTCGGTCCATGGCATCCGGACCAGCTTTCATGGAGAATTCCTCTTCCAGGACAGCAGGGTTACAACAACAGGACAGAGGAAAACAAGAGGATCCTCGCACATGGTGAAGACCCAGAGGAAGTTCAGAGGGATGGAGGATTCAAGAACTACGGAGAAGTCAAGTCCAACTACATTTTAGTTAAGGGAAGCGTACCAGGACCGGCAGAAAGACTGGTCCGACTTAGAACAGCACTGAGAAAGGATGAAAAACCAGGAAATCCAGAGATCACGCACATCGAAAAATAAGGTGAATTAAAATGGAGCTACCAAACCAGTTCGACGAGAGGATAAGGCCAGACATCATCAAGAGAGCCAACCTTTCAATCAAGAGCAAGAAAAGACAGGACTACGGGTCAGACCCGGAAGCAGGACTGCGACACGTAGTATACTGGAAAAAACAGCAAAACGCATACAGAGGGCAGAAAGGAAAGGGAATGTCTCGTACTCCTCGAAAGATCCGTGTCAGAAGAGGAAGTCAGATCTATGGAGACGGAGCAGAAGCACCGAACACGATCGGTGGCAGAACCGCCCATCCTCCAAAAGCAGAGAAAAACTTTGAAGAAGAGATCAACGACAAGGAAAGAAGAAAGGCAATCAGGTCAGCAATCGCAGCAACAGCAGACCGGGAACTTGTCTCAGAGAAACATGAGTATGAAGGAGAAGTCCCGATTATCGAGGAAGGAATCTCAGGGATTGAAAAGACACAGGAACTCAAGGAGAAGCTCGAAGACCTTGGACTTGAAGACGAACTTGACAGAGTGTCCGAGAAGAAAGTTAGAGGAGGTAAAGGAGCCAATCGTGGAAGAAAGTACGTTAGAAAGGTTGGCCCGCTTGTAGTAACAGCGGAAGACGAAGGAATCTCAGATGCGGCAAGCAACCTGGCAGGTGTAGACCACTCCCAGGTAGATCAGCTGAACGCCGAAAAACTTGCTCCAGGAGCAGAACCAGGAAGACTGGTTGTATGGAGCAAAAAAGCAGTAGAGAAACTTGAAGAAGACGGTATGTACCAATGAAAACGAAAACACAAGGTTTTCTAAGATTCAGCAACACGCGAGGTGTAACTGAATAATGGAAGTTGACAGAGCATGGGAAGTTATCGAAAATCCACACATGACAGAACAGGCGATGGACATGATCGACGAAGAAAACAAACTCGTCCTCATGGTGGATCTGGAAGCAGACAAAGGCCAGGTAGAGGACGCAGTAGAGACTCTGTTCGATGTGGATGTTGAGAAGGTCAATACTAACATCACGTCTTCCGCAAAGAAAAAAGCATACGTAAGACTAAGTCCAAGTGACAGCGCGATGGACGTCGCGACTGAGCTTGGCATGATGTGAGGTAGGTAATATGACTAAAATCGAAGATTTTATGGGTTACCAGAAACTCGGTGAGTTTCGATAATGGGATCGCCACTAAAACAGCAGAGAAGAGGAAAGGGAAGTCCAAACTTCCAGGCCAATAAGAAAGGCAAGGGAGTAACGGATCACAAAAACGCAGAAGTAACGGGAACAGTAGTAGACCTGGTCCACGACCCGGCCAGGACAGCACCGGTAGCAAAAGTAGAGTTCGAAGACGGAGAAGTCAGAAACATTCTTGCACCGGAAGGCCTACAGACAGGAGACGAAATTCAGGTCGGAGTATCAGCACCTGTAGAACCCGGAAACGTACTTCCACTAGGAGAAATCCCGGAAGGAGTACCAATCAACAACATCGAACTACAGCCAAACGACGGAGGAAAAATGGTTAAGGCATCAGGAACATACGCATTCGTCGTAACACAGGAGCAGGACGGAGTAAGAATCAAGCTTCCAAGCGGTGACTTCAAGAAACTCGATACTGAATGCAGAGCAACAGTTGGAAAGGTTGCAGCCGGCGGAAGAAAAGACAAGCCGCTTGTCAAGGCCGGAAACGCATCCAAGGCTGCAAAGGCTCGTGGAAAACAGTACCCAACTGTCTCCGCAGTAGCCATGAACGCAGTCGACCACCCATTCGGTGGATCAGCAAAACCAGGACAGCCAAAGACAGTTTCCAAGCACGCTTCACCAGGAAGCAAGGTTGGAAACATCGGAGCCAAACGCTCCGGAAAGAAGAACAACGACTAGGTGAACCCGCATGACTAAAATCAAAGATTTTATGGCATTGCAGAAAACCACTGAGGTGGTTTTCGAATGACAGAAGAATTCACTTACAGAGGAAAAACACTCGAAGAACTCCAGGACATGAGCCACGACGAACTAGCACCGCTTATGGATGCCCGGGCTCGCAGAAAACTGGAGAGAGGTCTTCGAGAAAACGAGGAAAAACTACTGGAAAAACTGGAGGACAAGGACCGTGTCCAGACACATCTCAGAGGAATGATCGTCCTTCCAGAAATGGTAGGAAAGACTATCGAGATCTACAACGGGCAAGGATTCGAAGAGGTTGATATTGAAGAAGAGATGATTGGCCACTACCTAGGAGAGTTCGCAAAAACCAGGAAAGAAGTATCACACAGCGCACCAGGACTCGGTGCTACAAGATCTTCAAAGCACGTACCGCTTAAGTGATTCAAATGCGAAAATCAGAGATTCGAAAATTCGGAGAATTTTCTCCAAGAAATTCCTCACGGAATTTCGTTTTCAGCCTTCCCAGAAACTCACAAGGTGAGTTTCGGCAATGAACAAGATCGAAACAGAACCACATCAGGCAAGAGCACTCGGCAAGAACATGCCGATCTCCTGGAAAGACGCAACAGAAATCGGCCGCTTCATCAAGGGAGACACGGTCGAAAAAGCAGAGAGAAAACTGGAAAAGGTAACGGAAGAAGAACTCGCCGTACCGTACACAAAGTTCGACAGCGACGCAGGCCACCGAAGCGGAGACGGAGACTCAGGAAAATATCCTGTCAAAGCAGCAGAACACATGCTTGAAGTCGTACAGGAAGCAGCAAGCAACGCAGAACACCAGGGACTTAACCCGGGATCACTGCATGTAGAAAACGTCATCACAAACAAAGGAAACGAGTACGCAACCCCTGGACGGTTTAGGGGAGAGAAAACCAAGGCAGCACATGTCAACGTAATCGTAGGTGAAAAGTAATGAATCGAAAACGAAAATTCAGTGAATTTTCTCAGAGAAAATCCTCAGGGATTTTCGGATCAGAGATTTTCTCAGTGATTTACACGCAAGGTGAAAATCAATAATGCAAGAGAAACAGTTTATTGAGAAGGGAGCAAGGAAGGTAAGGCTTGATGAGTTCTTCTCGGATGAGCTTGCAGGAGCAGGTTATTCCAACTGTGAAATTGAGAGGACTCCTACAAGTACCAAAATCGTAGTACATGCACAGAAACCAGGACTGGTTATAGGACGTGGTGGAAGCAGGATTCAGGAACTGACTGAAGATCTTGAAAGCGAGTTCGATTTCGAGAACCCGCAGATCGAGGTCAGCGAGATCGATGAACCGGATGCAGACGCAAAGGTCGTGGCGAAGAGTATTGCAGACTGGCTTGAGAAAGGAGGCCACGCCAAACGTGTAGGATACACATACGTCCGCAGGATGAAAGAAGCAGGTGTTATCGGAGCAGAGATAGAGATTACAGGAAAACTCTCCGGTAACAGAGGAAGAACAGAGAAGTTCTCCTTCGGATACGTCAAGAGATGTGGAGACACCTCAAAGAAAAACGTTCAGAAAGGATACGAGCTAGCCCGTACCAAACCAGGTGCTATCGGTGTCAAAGTAAGGATCATGAAGGACATGCCAGGTTTCCTTCACAGAGACGTCGATGTAAGCGGTGAAGTCCTCCATGAAGTCCAGGAAACTGAGGAAGCAAGAGATAAATCCACGAGGATTGAGGAAGTCGTCAGAGAAGCAGAGAATATGACTTCGGCAGAGCTTGAAAGAGCTATCGAGGAGAAGACAGAGGAAGTCAAGACAGACGACATCTCCAAGGAGGAAATCAGGGAAGCCTTCGACTCCGCTGACGCAGTAGAGAAACTGGAGGAAGAAGCTGAAGAAGTCGAAGAAGAAGCAGAGGAAATCATCGAGGAAGAAACAGGTGAAGAACAGGAAGAAGACGTTGAAGCAACTGAAAAGGAAGCTGAAGAAGTCAAAGAAGAGGCAGAGAAAGTTGCTGAAGAGACAGAGGATGAAGACGTAGAAGAAAAGGCTGAAGAAGTTGAGGAGGAAATGGAAGAAGTAGAAAAAGACCTTGAGGAAATCGTCTCAGGTACGATAAGCGATGCCAAAGAGATGATCAACGAACTGGAGAATCCTGACTTCACAGCCCTGCTCGAGGCAGAGAAAGAGAACAAGGACCGTAAAACCTTCAAGGACTGGCTTGAAACCCGGAAGGATTAAAAGAGCTGAGAGGTGAAACCAAACCGTGAAAGCAGAAGAACTAAGAGAGAAGAGCGTATCCGAACTGAAGGAAGAACTTGGAAACCTTCAGAAAGAACTCGTACAGCAGAGAGGACAGATCGAGGCCGGAGGATTCGCTGACAGCCCGGGAGAGATCAAAGAGATGAAGAAAACCATTGCAAGAATCAAAACAGTTCTCAACGAACGCAACTAGATACTAATGAACGAAATTCACAGAATTTCTGGAATCAAAGGCCTTTCAGGCCTTCTGCAACCTAGAAACCTGAAAGGTTTCGGAACTGCAGAAAATCGGGAGGCCGATTTTTGAATGTCAGAGACCTGTCCAAAGTGCGGAATGCCTGAAGATCTTTGCGTCTGCGACAGCATCGCACGTGAAGATCAACAGATTACAGTAAAACTCGACTCAAGAAGCTACAATAAAGAGATGACAGTAGTTGAAGGCCTTGAAGAAGGATCAGAAATAGACGAACTGGCCTCGACACTGAAATCCCAACTTGCCTGCGGAGGAACAGCCAAGGAAGGCCACATAGAACTTCAGGGCGACCACAGAAGAAGAATCGTCGACATACTGGAAGACGAAGGCTTCTCACGAGAAAACATCGAAGTCAAATAAATCTTCGACACATTTTTACTTCTCCATTTTCTCCGTATTGAGTCTCAGTAGCATGACTTACTGATTGGGGGCAGCGATTTTTAGCTTTTCTAAAATTGGAATATAAGGTTTGAGGACAGGCTTGAGGGAATATTTGATTATGTTGAGGTAGTAGATGAAGATAACTTCCTTGTTGTCAGGGCTGTGAAGTAGTTTACCTGTTTCTCTCGTGTTTTCTGGCAAACTCTTGCCAGTTGTCTACAATTTTCTGGTATGCCGACCAGTAGTCCAGATGCTCTAGAGGAACTTTGTCGTCCTTGAAGGGGTGATCCTGGAACTTTAGGTCGATGTGTACAAATCCGTGTGCTGTGTCTAAAGTCACTACTTCCTCGTTTTCCTCTGTCTCAGGATTCCTGCAGACAAGAGTTATGCAGAAGTCTTCTTTTTCTTCAACGTCTTCTAGTTTATAGTCTGGCCTGTAGACGACCTCATATGCTTTGCCTTTAAACTGTCCCAGAGATAAGGAGTCGCTGGTCATTGCCGATTTTCCCTCTAAATGTTGTTTGTAATACATCATTGATAAAGTGTTGAGGTCAGACATCATCACTTATTTAAGCTTTCAGCAACCACATTCCATATAGTGGCGGAAATGGAGACTACTACTGCAGAATCTGAAATAGATGTGGAAAAAGAGGGGTCGAAATCCTATGTTGGTGAGGACACGCTCGAATTTGTCAAAGAAGTTATTGAGAACAACAAAGACGTAAGTACTCACGTCATACCTGCTGAACTTGCCAGGAAGATAATGACGGAGAAAAGAATAGAGATTATAGAAACTATCAGAGAAGAGGAAATAGAATCCAAAAGAGATCTGGCCAGAAAAGTAGACAGAGACATCAGTGTAGTCTCTAAAGACCTCAAAGTACTCTGGAAATACGGCATCGTCGAGTACAGGGAAGAAGACAATAACCGGAAGATACCGGAGATCACAGCCGAAAAAATAATAATAGAGCCTCTGTAAAAACAATGTATGCCGGGCGCAGTATTTCTAGAAGGCGACAAAGTCAACCTCAGAACAGTTGAGGAAGAGGATCTGGAATTTATCAGAGATGCCTATAACCATCCTGAGGTTTGGCCTTGGCTAACTCATCAAGGTCCTCAAAACTTGGAGCAGGAGCGAGAATTCTTCGAAAACGTTATCTGCAGTGATGATCAGATCAACCTGGCGATTTCCGACGAAGAGACTATAACGGGTTTGATATCTCTCGTTCCGAAAGATGAGGACTGTAGCAGAGATAGGTATCTGGATTCATCCTGACTACCACGGAAACGGGTTTGGCACAGAAGCATCTGAACTCTTGGTAAAGTACGCCTTTGACCACAGGAACTACCACAAAATCGTGGCCCGTGCAATTGAGTCAAACACAGGATCTCAGAAAATCTGGGAGAAACTGGGGTTCCAGAAAGAAGGAGAACAAAGAGAGGAAATGTACAGAGACGGCAAACACAGAGACGTCTACTACTACGGCCTCATAGAACACGAGAGAAATTAAATGAGAAACAAAGTGAAGAAAGGCTATGAAGAAGGAGATTATGAATCTGATTACAGGGAAGGCAGGGACGTAAGGCCTGAAGAAAAAGATTTTTTCGACTCCCTTTCAGACCTGACAGGAGGAGATAAACTACTGGATTTAGGCTGTGGGACTGGAGTTCCTTTCGACAGGTATCTCTCAGAAAAGGGTTGGAAAGTTACAGGCTTTGATATCGCTGAAACTCACGTGGAAAAAGCCAGGGAAAACGTACCTTCTGGAGAGTTTAGACAGGGAGACTTCTTTCAACTGGACTTTGAAGAAGGCAGCTTTGACGCTGTAGTCAGCTTCTACGCTATATTCCACATTCCCAGGAAACAGCATTCTAAACTGCTTGATAAGATAAGCAGATGGGTGAAACAAGACGGTGCTATTTTGATTACCATGGGAGCAGAAAAAATGGATATGATGGAAGGAGACATAGGAGGAGAGAAAATGCTGTGGAGCTCATACTCAGCAGAAAAGAACAAAGAAATAGTCAAAGAAGCAGGCTTCAACATAGTTAGCTCATATGAGGAAGACTGGAGAGAAGAAACACACCTTTGGATCCTAGCAAAACCATGATAAAAACAAAATAATTCTCACATCATTATACTACATGCCACGAACACCTGAAAACCTGCCAAGACACGAACTGATCGGATTGGAAGCAGAAGTAGAGAAGCATCCTGATTCCAACAAAGAAGGTATCTCGGGAGAAGTACTGGATGAAACCCGTGACATGCTGAGGATAGGCGATAAATGGGTGGAGAAAAAAGGCACTACTTTCCTGTTTGAACTGGGTGAGAAGAAGGTTCGTATCGAAGGCGATATCATCGATAAAAGGCCGGAGGACAGGTTGAAAATGAAGATGCCTGGTAAATGGGAAAGTGTCTAGTCCCTGTCATTACTGATTTAATATTCGGCGAACAAGATTTTTACCGTGGCAGAGTCTGAAATTGTCTCGTCTGAGGATACTCTTGGCGGTGAGCCACGGATTGAAGGCGCTAGAATCGGTGTTTCGCACATCGTCCAGTACTATGAGAGCGAGTGGAGTATCGAAAAGATTTCCCGGGAGCTGGACCTTGAACCTTTGGGGGTCGTGAAAGCTCTAGAATACTATTACAAGAATCTTCAGGAGATCCGAGGTATAATCAGGGATCGTAAAAGTCGTGGCATTTTGTTTGGAGATGAAGAGGCGTTAGTGGAGAAAGCTTAGATGAAGTGATGTTTAGGGAGAGGTTGTGTAACTTGATTTTTCTCTGCAGCTGCTGAAAGATTTATCAGCAGGGCCGAATTATATTTGTTCGTGGAATTGATTGTAACTCCGCATGGAGAGGAAGATTTAGATTCGCTGGAGAAGACAGGAAGCCTGGGTAGGATAGCGAAAAAGATTAATGAGATAGAGGGGAAGTTGAGCAAGGTTTCGATCCTGAAAAAGTAGTTGAAAAGCGGACAGGAGGTACGTGGCATCCTATTCTACAGCAAACAGTAGGAGACTATAGGATATGGTTTATCGAGGGTGGAAAAACCAAGAAAGGTGATGAAGACAAACTATATTTGATCAGGGTATTGACCAAGCCAGAAGCATTGAAACTACAAGGTGTAGAAGTTAATCCAGATATTTATCTTTAATATCGCTCCAGTTCTTACCTTCGCCGCTGCCGACCGACTTCAAGGCCTCGATAGTTTTCTCTGCCTCTCTTCTCACATCTTCCGCCACCTTCACAGTTTCAGGCATTTCAATCCACCTATGTCCTATTTTGGTATAAAGACTTAAACTTCTTACTGTCTTCCACCATCAGGGCTTGCACCCTTTTTAAGAGTTGTCTTCTTTTTTGTGTTTACGGCCTTTGGGTCGTGGATTTGGGATTCCTGCTGAAAGTCGCTTTCGAGCGAAACTGCAGATAGGGGTCCGGCTGAAAGTGGAAAACCTAGTTTTTCCTTGATGGTCGGGTTTCTATGCTTTTTTTCAGCAGGAGTGTTCACGAGGTGAAAAACGAATAATGAGCCAAGAATACGAAGTGCGAGGCGGAACTTTCACAGGGACGGTTGTATCTACGAAGATGCAGAAGTCCGCTACGGTGAGATGGGAGCACACACAGGAAATTCCAAAATACGAGAGAAAAGAAAGAAGAAACACCAAGGTCACGGTTCACGTACCGGAAGACATTGACATAGAGGAAGGTGACAGAGTTGAGATAGGGGAGACACGGCCCATCTCAAAGACTAAAAGCCATGTAGTGATTGAAAAAATTGAAAACGGTGGCTCTGAATGAAGATTTCCGCAGGAAATACTTCTGGCCACAGATTCGGAGAATCTGTTAATAGAAGTTCTGAGCAGAAGAACTTCGGCAGAAATCACCTCAGAGGTGGTTTCGAATGAAACCTCTAGGATCGAACATAACACGCTCACTTGACCTGGGAGCAGAACTGACATGTGCAGATAACTCCGGAGCCAAAGAACTAAAGATAATAGGCGTTAAGTCCAGAAAGGGCAGAAGAAGCAGAAGAGAAAGCGCAGGAGTCGGAGATGTCGTAAAGGTAAAGATACTTAGAGGAGACGAAGAAGTAAGACACCAGGTATTCGACGCAGTTATAGTGCGTCAGGCAAAGGAGTTCGAAAGACCTCAGGGCCTCAGCGTAAAGTTCGAAGATAACGCAGCAGTCCTGATCGAGGAAGAGACCGGAATGCCGAAAGGAAACGTGACAAAAGGCCCGATCGCAAAGGAAGTAGTACAGAGATTCTCAGCGATCGGAAAAATCGCGTCAAAGGTGGTTTAATGAATAAAATCGCAGATGTTAAGACTAGCCGGAAACCGGAGGTTTTCAACTAATGGCAGATAAGACACAGAACTGGAGCAAGGAATGGAAGAAAAGCGAGAACCCTCAGAAACAGAGAAAATACAGGAAAAACGCTCCACAGCACGTAAAGGACAAAATGATATCAGCAAACCTCTCACACGGACTTAGAGACCAACTGGATACAAGAAACCTTCAGGTTAACCTTGGTGACAGGGTTGAAGTCATGAGAGGAGATTTCAAGGGAAGCAGCGGAATAGTAAGTGCCATAGACAGAAACAGACAGAAGATATACATCGACGGCCTTGAAGTAGAGAGACAGGACGGGACGACAAGAGAAAGACCGTTCCAGCCTTCAAACCTTCAGATACAGGCACTTAACCTTGAGGACATGGAAAGAATCGAGAAATACGAAGTAGAAGACGCAGAAGAGATCCAGATCGACGAGGAAGAAGTTGAAGAAGTGCTTGAAGAAGACGATGAGAACGAGATGATGCAGCAGATGCAGGGAGGCGGCGCACAGCCAGACATGGATATAGATGAGGAAGACATGGAAGAAATCAAGGAGGCCGCAGAAGAAGCAAGCGAAGATGAAGGTTCCGAAGACGAATCAGAGGAACCCTCAGAAGATGAAGAAGTTGAGGAACAGGACGAGACAGAAACCTCTGAAGAAGACCAAGAAGGTGAAAAAGAATGACACATCAGAAAAGACTTTCAGCACCCAAGCATTATCCCATCTCCAGGAAAGAGAACACTTACATCTCGACGGTTAAGGGAAGCAGAAGTATCGAAGACGCTATCCCGGCCAATGTTTTCCTGAGAGATGTAACAGGTTACGCAGAGACGGACAAAGAAGCCAAAAAAATAGTGAGAAACGGAGACCTCCTCAGGAACGGTGAAAGGATCAGGGATGTCAAGCAGGGAATTGGAGTCCTGGACGTAGTAGAGCTTCCAAAGGCAGAAGAAACTTTCAGGGCAATAAGAGATGGAAAAAACCTTAAATTCATCCCAACAGAGGATAAAAGAACGGCTGCCAAGATCACAGATAAAACTGTTGAAGACGATGAATTTATCTACCATCTTCACAACGGAGAGAACTTCAGGAGCACTACGGAATATGAAACAGGAAGCACCTTGCTTCTCAAGGAGGGAGAAGAGGAAGTCAAGCTTGAAGACGGAGCAGATGTTCTTGTTATCTCCGGTCAGCACGCAGGGGAGAAAGCAGAACTTGAAGAGATAAACAGGAGAGGGATGAATCCCGATACCGGAACGGTTTCGGAAGAAGGCACTGAGTTCGAGACAAAACTTGAAAACCTTGTAGCTCTTGGAGACCTCGAGGTGGTTTTTGAATGACAGAGAACCCTATGAAGGAGATCAAGGTGGCAAAGGTAACAGTGAATATCAGTGAGGAAAACGTAGGAGATCAGGTTGAGGCAGCTTACGATCTGATTGAAAAAATTACAGGTAAAGAGCCTGTCTGGGTAGAGTCAAAGGAAGGAGCGAAGACTTTTGGAAACCGACAGGGCTTGAACATCGGTGCAATGGTAACACTTAGAGGAGAGGACGCAGTAGATTTCCTCGAAAAAGTTCGACCA
Source organism: Candidatus Nanohalobium sp. (assembly GCA_042217555.1). Taxonomy (GTDB): domain Archaea; phylum Nanohalarchaeota; class Nanosalinia; order Nanosalinales; family Nanosalinaceae; genus Nanohalobium. Next base: position 101,348 of record JBDGSL010000002.1, read on the forward strand.
GCTATCGAAGAACTTAACGCTTCAGCTTTCAGCGACGGAAACTTTGCCTTCGGAATCAGTGAATACATCGATGTTCCAGGAGTGGACTACGATGCAGACATCGGTATGAAAGGTTTCGAGGTGAACGTCGTACTGGAAAGACCTGGATACAGGGTGAAGAAACGGGATCATAAACCCTCCGAGATCGGAGGCAGTCATAAGGTCTCTAACGATGAAGCAATCGAGTTCGCGGAAAGCAAGCTTGGATTCGAGGTGAATAATCAATGAGTTATGAGAAGGTTTTAGACCAGATCAAGCACAAGGAGGGTAAGAGAAAGAAGTTTGAGAAGAATAACTCTCCTAAGGAAAGAGACTACGGAAAATCCAAGAAAGAATGCAGAAGATGCGGTAGAACAGGTAGAGGAGTTATCAGCAAGTACGGACTTAACTACTGCCGTCAATGCTTCAGAGAAGTGGCCGAGGAGATCGGCTTCAAACAGCTTAAATAGGTGAGCCGAAAGATGACAAGAGAATACGGAAACAAGTTTTCTAATCTAGAAAACGCCGGAGGCGATTCCCAGTGAAACATGATACACTTAGCGATGCACTGAGCGCGATTAACAACGCGGCCAGGAACAACAAGGATTACGCAGTGGTCTCTCCAACCAGCAGCCTGCTGAAGAACGTACTGATCGAACTGCAGCAGAACGGTTACATAGGAGTATTTGAACTCGTAGAGGACGGAAAGGGAGGTAAGTTCAAGATAGAGGTAACGGACGACATCAATGAATGCAGGCCTGTCAAACCTAACTTTTCAGTGCAGAACGACGAGTTCGACAAGTGGGCCAAGAGATACCTGCCTGCACAGGGATTCGGCGATCTATTGGTCACGACCTCACACGGAGTAATGACGCATGAAGAAGCCCGTGAGGAAAACCTGGGAGGAAAACTGCTTGGATACGTCTACTAAGAGGTAGAAAAAATGTCAGAAGAAACAACAATCGAGATTCCGGAGGACTTCGACGCAGAATACGAAGAAGGAGTCTTCACTCTTTCAAACGGCGAAGAAGTCAGTAAGAAGATGGAACACGCACTGGTAGACGTAGAGATCAACGGTCAGGAAGTAACTTTCAGCACTTCCAGCAGTAAGAAAGATGTTCAGAGCATCGTCCATACTTTCAAGAGCCATGTAGAAAACATGATTGAAGGACTGGAAGACGAGCATGTCTACCGGATGAAGGGTGTTTACGCACACTTCCCTATGACTATCAAACAGCAAGGTGGCCAGGTAGTGATCGAGAACTTCATGGGTGAAAGAAACCCTAGGAAGGTAGACATTATGGACGGAGTAACTGTAGAGGTAGATGGCGAGGACCTGACACTGAAGGGAGCGGACAAGGACGCCGTAAGCCAGACAGCAGCAAGGATCGAACAGGAATGCAAGAAAGGAAACCGTGATCCAAGAACCTTCCAGGACGGAGTATACATCACACAGAAAGGTGATAGTCAATGAGGCAGACCAAAGGTTTGCTTGATACAGAAAACAAAGACTCAACCGGTTTTTCCGGGAGAAGATTCAGAGAAGCTTCGAATCAGGTGATTTTCAAATGAGTTTTGAGAGACAGGACAAGCACAAGAACAACAAACTGAAAGATAAATCCTGGAGAAGCCCCGACGGAGGGCATTCCAAGGTAAGACTTGAGAAAAACGGAGCTGCACCCAAACCCAAGATAGGTTACAGGGCTCCCAGCGAGATAAGAGGAAGACATCCCTCAGGATACGAAGAAGTACTGGTACACAACACCGGCGACCTGGAAGAGATAGAGGAAGGAGAAGCAGCAAGAATAGCGTCCAAGGTCGGTGGAAGAAAAAGAGAACAGATAATAGAAAAAGCAGACGAAGAAGACATCAAAGTCCTCAACAGAGGTGAACAGTCAGAATGATTGATTCTGACTTTGCAGAAGATTCTCTAAAGAATCTTCGAACCGAGGTGTTTTCGAATGACTGATCTAAAGTCACAGAAGAGAATGGCCGCAGAAGTAATGGACGTAGGAAAGGATCGTGTCTGGATCAACCCTGATGAACAGGAAAAAGTAGAAGAAGCAATCACCAGGAAAGATATCAGGAACCTTGTAGAAGGAGGTACCATCCAGAAAAAAGACGAGGAAGGAAACAGCAAAGGTAGAAGCAGAGAGAAAAAGAAACAGAAAAAGAAAGGACGGAGAAAAGGACAGGGAAGCCGGAAAGGAAAGAAATCGGCCAGAAAAGACGATAAACAGAAGTGGATGGAAAAAATCAGATCCATCAGGGAAAGACTGAAAGAAATGAAGGAAAACGAGGAAATCACCTCTGAACAGTACAGAGAACTCTACGACATGAGCAAGGGAGGATTCTTCAGAGACACAAAACACCTAGAAAACCATGTAGAGAACAAACTGGAGTGAACAGACATGAAAATCAGAGACCTACAGAACACAGAAGGTGAACTTTGATATGGCAGAAGACTCAAACACTAAAGTCCCGCACAGAAGACGAAGAGAACAGAAAACAGACTACCAGCAGAGAAGAAAACTGGTGAAGTCAGGAAAACCAAGAGCAGTAGTAAGACTGAGCAACAAACACACGAGAACACACCTGGCACACTTCAACAGGGAAGGCGATGAGAACACAGCACAGACACTCAGCAAAGAACTGGAAAACTACGGCTGGGAACACAACACAGGTAATCTTCCAGCAGCATACCTGACAGGTTTCCTGACCGGTATGAAAGCTGAAGAAGACGAAGCAGTACTTGATATAGGCCTTAGAGAAAAAAAGAATGGAGGAAGAGTATTTGCAGCAGTTAAAGGCATGAACGACGCAGGACTCAACGTTCCTGTAGGCGAAGAAGTAATCCCTGAAGAATCAAGGATCAAAGGAGAACACATTAAAGAAATGATCGACGAAGAAGTCCCGAAAAGCTTTGAAGAAGTCAAAGAAAACATTAAAGGTGATTTCGAATGATCGAAAATCAGAGATTTTCTGGACTCGAAACCGGAACGGTTTCTATGAGTACAGAATCCGTTGGATTCGAACATGCAGAAATTCTAGGTGATTTCGAATGAGCGAACAGGAAACAGAGGAGATTTGGAAGCCGAAGACAGAACTCGGTGAGATGGTAGCTAACGGACAGATAACAGGAATCCGTGAAGCACTGAACTCCGACAAGAGGATAATGGAGCCGGAGATAGTTGATCAACTGGCAGATCTTCAGGAAGAAGTAGTACTGATCGGAGGAACACCTGGAAAGGGAGGGGGCAAGAGAAGAACAGTCTCCAAACGTACGGCTAGGATGCACAAGTCCGGAGCAAGATACAACAGTAAAGCGATGACAATACTGGGTAACAAGAACGGTATCGTCGGGATCGGCATGGGAGAATCAGATGACACCCGTGCAGCGATCGACGACGCCAACAGGAGAGCAAAACTCAACCTGATAGAAGTGCCGCTTGGAAACGGAAGCTGGGAGGACCAGGGAGAAAACAACACTTCCATCCCTCTCGCAGTAGAAGGAAAGTCCGGAAGCGTAACCGTAGAAGTCAAGCCAGCGCCGAGAGGAACAGGTTTAGCTGCCAGTGACGAGGTAAAGAAGATACTTGAACTGGCTGGCATCCGGAACGCCTGGGTGCAGGCACGTGGAACAACACGAACACGTGAAAACCTGATAAAGGCAACATTCAACGCACTGAAAAAAATCAAACAGTACCAGAGAAGTGATGACAGATGACACTACTAGTAGCAGTCAAGGTCAGGGGCAGCATCGACGCCTCCGAATCAATCAGCAGGACACTGCAGACACTGGGCCTGGAGAAGAAAAACCAGGCAAGAATCATGGAAGACAATGAGTCCAACAGAGGGATGCTGAGAAAGGCCAAGGACTACATCGCCTACGGAGAAGTAGACCAGGAAACCGTAGAGCAGCTTGAAGCAGAGACAGGAGAAACAGTCACTCTATCACCTCCAAGTGGAGGATTCAAAAGCACGAAAAAACAGCGTCACCAGGGAGGAAGTCTCGGAAAAAGGGACGACATGGAAGAACTCCTTGGAAAGATGCTGTAACCGAAAATCGAGAGATTTTCTAAAAAATTCAACACACAGTGTTCAACAATGCGAAATTCAAAGAATTTCTGTATTACCAGAAGCACAGAGGTGCTTCGATAATGACAAAACGAAGATCAAAGAAGAACAAATCCGGAAGCCACGGATACGGAAGCTCCAAGAAGAACCGTGGAGCAGGAAGCCGCGGTGGAAGAGGAAACGCAGGTTCAGGTAAGAAAGGACAGTCCCAGAGAATGACAGAAGAAGGCGTCCAGGAGATGGGAGAAACAGGTTTCAACTCCCGACAGCCAGATCAGGACGGCATCAACCTGCGAGACATCGACCAGAGAATAGAAGAATTTGTCGAAGCAGGAGTAGCTGAGGAAGAAGACGGAAGCTACGTTTTCCACGCTGAAGAAGCAGGCTACGACAAGGTTCTCGGCGGTGGAGAACTTAGGAAGGACATCAAGATCCATGCCGGGGAGTTCTCAGATACTGCAGAGGAAAAGATCGAGGAAAGTGAAGGCAAAGCCGTGAAGCAAGAATAAATAAACAGTCTTTCCCAAAATATTTTTTACCAGCACAGAGGTAATCAACCAGATGTCAAAGATAGTTCAGGCAGCACAGTACCTTCCAAGCATCAAGGAACCTGAAAAAGAACAGTCACTTAAACAGATGTTGACCTGGACAGGTATAACACTTCTACTGTACTTTACACTGGGATCAATCAACCTGTGGGCGCCAAGCTGGGCTAATGCATCGTTTACACAGGCTATAGGCCAGCTGGAGACATACCAGACCTTGCTTGGTGCACAGATAGGTTCTATAATAACACTGGGTATCGGCCCTATAGTTACGTCCTCCATAGTTCTCCAGATGGTGGTAGGATCTGAGATACTTAACTGGAACACTAATACACAGGAAGGTAAACAGAAGTTCCAGTCAGCACAGAAAGTACTGGCATACGTACTCGCAGTAGTCGAAGGAATAGGATACGTCGCAGCAGGAACATTCGGAAACATAACACATCCTACAGTATTCGCGATAGTAGCAGGACAGATAGCACTTGGAGGAATCCTCATCATTCTAATGGACGACCTGATCCAGAGCTGGGGATTCGGAAGTGGAACAGGGTTATTCATCTCCGCAGGAGTATCCCAGTCGATCTATGTTGCTACAGTCTCGCCTCTGGACGCTTCAGGAGCATTCGTAGGGATAGCTCAGGAAGCAGCAGGAGCAGTTCCAACGTTCCTCGCAACCTCCGAGATCAGCGCACTTGTACCGGTTTTCTCAACACTGGCAGTTTTCGGAGTAGTAGTCTACCTTCAGGCCATGAGAGTTGAAGTACCGCTGACGTTTGGAAACGTAAGAGGATTCGGACAGAAATGGCCGCTGAAATTCCTTTACACCTCTGTCACGCCTGTCATCCTGGTATCGGCACTGGTCACAAACTTCCAGATAGTAGGTACAAGCCTCGCCGGCCAGAACGGGTGCAGCGTACTTGGATGCGTAAGCCAGGGACAGGCATCTTCAGGGTTCATCGCATGGCTGCAGGCACCACAGGGAGTAGTCCAGTCCATGCTCAACGGCACACTGGGCTTGTTCGGAACAGGAAGCATCTTCCACATACTGTTCTACCTCGGGGTCTACATCGTAGGAAGCACGCTTTTCTCAATCTTCTGGATGAAGACCTCAGGTCAGGACGCAGACAGCGTCGCAGAACAGATACAGTCCACAGGTATGAAAGTCCCCGGCTTCAGAAAAGACAAGCGGGTTATCAAGAAAGTACTCAACCGTTACATACCCGGCCTAACAGTTCTATCAGGAGCCACCATAGGATCACTGGCAGCACTCGCCAACATGACAAACGCAGCAGGAGGAGGAACAGGAATCCTACTGACAGTCATGATAATCTACAAGCTGTACGAAGAACTAGCCCAGAAACACATGGAAGAACTCCACCCAGCGATGAAAGACTTCTTCCAGTAGAGGTTAATCCTCTAACTTCTCTTCTACTTCCTCTTCAGTCTTTTCGATCTCCTTCTCTCCTTTCCGAATCTCTTTCTCTATCTCTTCTTCCGTTCTTTCCACTTCCTCTTCTATAGGCTTCCTCTCGAAGTACAGGAACTCCACAGCTCCCAGGACAGCGAATACAAAAGCTACAACTATCAGAACATGGAGCTTGTCGACGTATAGATGCCAGATCAGGAGTACAAAGCTCACCGCAGTTCCGACTAGCCCTAGACCTGTCAAAATGGAAACTCTGCGGCTTTCCGACTCCTTCAGGGCCAGGTAGTTCACCACCGAGAAGACTGCGATGAAGGATATCGAGGCAAAGGTTGTGATCTCCTCCAGGCTCCCGATAAAGGTGAACGCTGAGGTCAGAGCTCCGATGATCAGTAGACTTCTTGTGGGAACACCTTCCCTGTTCCTGAAGGAGAATAGATCCGGAAGCTCGCCATCCGACGCCATCCGATGGCTAAAACGTGCGGTGCCGAAAAGAGTTGCGTTTATGGCGGATGAGGTGGAGAAGAGAGCGGCGGTCGAAATGAGGAACACGGAAACCTTTTCCACTGCAGGATTACCGAATATCTGGGAGGCTGCGAATGCGAGAACGGTTTCCTTGTGGTGGACTATCTGTTCCGGAGAGACAAGGCTGGTTGTAACAGCCGCAATCAGCACGTAGATCACGGTGGAAATCCCGACGGATGCGATCACCCCTTTCTTCAACGTTTCTATCCCGTTCTCCATCTCCGAGTACTCGTAGGTCAGGAGCTGGAAACCCTCGAAGGAGACAAAGACTGCACCGATACTGACTATCGGTGCCAGCACACCCTTGTTGAATAGGCCTCCTGAAAAGAAGCTTATCCCCGGTCTGGAGAGAAGGGTCCAGCTACCGGCGGCGCTGAAAAGCAGGAGGATAGCGACCTTTACGTACACAAGCAGGTCTTCAGAACTTCCTGTCTCCTCAGCTCCAAGGAAGTTGATGCCTACGAAGACCGCTATCACAGCAACAGATAGAAAGCCCCTGAAAAATGAACTGGCAGAGAAACCTAGAAGTTCGGCTCCGAAAGCACCGAACGCATACGCATACATCGCCATCGTCCCGATGTAACCTACGAGAAGCACCCATCCGACCATGCCGGCTATGTTATTGTTTGAGACATAGTGCTCGAGGAACGTGAACGAACCGCCCTCTTCATGGACCTGGGCAGTTATCCGGTAGTACGCATAGGCCGAGATCAACGCGATGACACCTGCTAAAAAGTAGGTTAGAAAAGCTGCATTTCCGGATAGACGGGCAGCGACACCTAGAACGGCGAATATCCCGCCGCCGATGATTCCGCCAACACCCATCGCAACTACTTCCTTCAGTCCGAGATCTGCCACAGGAAAAACTACCCAAGTCTTGAATAAAAAATTTCTTCCAGAAAGCCTGCGTTAGTTTAAAAGAATACCAGCAACTTATTGATACGTATGATCGCAGGTTTACTGACAGCACTTTACAGTTTTTACAACGCAGTTTTCCAGCCCCTCCTCAGCATGGGGCCTTACCTCGCACTGGGGTTCTTCTCGGTATGCCTTGCAGCACTGTTCTCAGGGATCCGTTACTGGCTTCTAGACCATGAAAAAGCAGAACAGATACAGGACAAGATAGATGAACACCAGGAAAAGATGAAGGAAGCAAAGGAAAACGACAAACACGAGAAAGCCTCCGAACACACCAAGGAACTGTTCAGACACAACCAGAAGTTCATGATGCTCAACATGAAACCCATGCTGGGAACCATGGTTTTCGTCTCACTGATCTTTCCCTGGCTCGGAGCAACTTTCGCACCGACAGTACAGCTACAGCAGACCAGTCCTGGCATGTACAAAGGCAACTTCACATACGCACAGACAGACACTCCTATAACCGTAGACAACACAACGGAGAAAACCCGGCTGATCCTGGAAGATCAGAACATCACAGCAGGAGAATCAGCTAAAATAGGCAGCTTCAGATGGACCTTCAAAGGGATAAAAGATAAGACACCAGGACTGTTCAGCAACACAGAGGGAACAATCGCCAGCTTCAACGGGAAGTTCGTACAGCTACCGTTCAGCATACCACTGGCAGGAGAAGCACTTAACTGGCTAGGATTCTACACCCTTATCGCCATGCCCCTCACATTCGCGTTAAACAAGGTGCTGGGAGTTCAGTAAACTTTCCAAAAACCCTTTTCCATCTCTATCTCACCTTCACCCAATGAGGATGAAATGTACTTCAAACTCAAGAAAACAAGAAAGGCTTGATCACAGGCCCCTGCTCGATATAATCAACGGGAAAATATACTTCTCCAACATCTTCAACCAGGGAAAAACTCTCAGAGTACCACGGACTAGAACCCGACTTCAAGAACTGACAATCAGATAAAACTTCACCTCTGAACCTTGAACATGGAATGGTACACACGGGAAGAAGCAGAAACAGATCCGGAGTTTGGAGAAATGCCGGAGAAAAGAAACGCTGAAGAACTCTTGAAGAAAGGCTTTGTACTTGTTGACAAACCGTTCGGCCCGACAAGCAACCAGGTCAGCCACTGGATAAAAGAAGAACTAGACCTGGAAAAGACAGGACACTTCGGAACACTTGACCCCAACGCCACAGGAGTCCTCCCCGTCGGCCTCAACTCCGGTACCAGGATACAGGACGCACTAACTCACGCAGACAAAGAATACGTATTCGAAGCAGAACTGAAAGAAGAAAAACCAGAGGAAGAGATCAAAGACAAACTACAGAGTTTCAAAGGAGTCAACAAACAAGTCCCGCCCGATCACTCAGCTGTAAAACAGGAGGAACGCGAAAGAAAAGTATACGAAATAGAGTTCCTGGAAAAACAAGGTAGAAACGTTCTCGGCCGTGTAAAATGCGAGTCAGGATTCTACGTAAGAGTACTCCTCCAACAACTCGGAGAAAAACTAGGTACAGAAACAGAAATGAAGGAACTTAGGAGAACACAGCAAGACGGATTCACAGAAAAAGACACCAACACCATACAGGACATAGTCGACGCATACAGATTCTACAGAGACAACAACGACGAAGAAAAAATAAGAGAAATACTACACCCGATCGAAGAAGCAGTCAGAAACACCAGAAAAATCGTCTTAAAAGACAGCGCAGTCAACGCAGTCGCCAACGGCTCCAACCTGGGAACCACAGGCATATCAAAACTACAGGACGGAATCAAAAAAGGAGAAACCATCGCCATAATGACCCTGAAAGGAGAACTAGTCGCACTCGCAGAAGCAGAAATGACCTCCGAACAAATATACGACCAAGACAGCACCGCAGCCACCCTCCAAAAAGTCTTCATGAACCCCGAAAAATACCCGCGAAGATGGAAACAGAACTAAACCCTACCTAACAGCGCATAAAAAAATACGGCCAAAACAAACCATACAGGAAGCCGGGGTGACTGAGTCTGGCTAAAAGTGCCAGCCTGGAAAACACCACTTGTCTAAGCGTATGCGAGAAAAGTGGTTTGAGAAAATCTTTGATTTTCGTACCAGTCAGCTGGTGGCCCATAACCGGGCCTCCTGGGTTCAAATCCCAGCCCCGGCGCTTTACTATACTTTTGCTGGGATTATAAGAGAAGCTCCAGTTCTGCGAGCTTCGGGTTCAAATCTTGAAATTCTCTATGAGAATTTCTGCTCCACAAGTTCCAGGAAATTGTTATCAGCAACTTGGAAAGTTGCGTCCAGAAAATCTCAACGAGATTTTCGTGTCCAGCCCCGGCGAAGTCTTTTCCCTAAACTATTTTAACCAGCTTCTGTCTTTAATTGGTATGGCGACTGCCCAAGAGTTGATGGATGAACCGGATTTTATTGATGCTGAGGCAGGTATTGATGAAGTGGTTGATGAGATTCACAGGCAGGAAAATACGTTGATCGTTCGGAGAGACGGTGATGTTGTCGGTGAGGTACATGAGCAGTCGCTTCTGAAGGTTTTAGTCCCGGAGGGTCGGCTCGACGAAGAGAAAGTAGTCGGTATTTTAGGCTTGTCGTTCGATGAAAGCTACGTTGCGGAGAAGGCCGAGGATATAATGAACAAGCATGAGGTAACTGTTGCGCCGGACGAGGAAACCAGCGAGATAGCCTTTGTTATGGATATGGAAGACCTGAGAGCTGTTCCTGTAGAAGAAGACGGCGAAATCACAGGAGTAATACACGAAGACCGTTTAATAGAGGAGATTTGAGGTGGCAGCAAGTCTTTCCGGGGCAACGCTTCTCAACGTTGGGATACTGCTCGGCGCCTCGTTTATAGTCGGGGAACTGTTTGAACGGATAGGCCTTGAATCGATTCTCGGTTATATCTTCACCGGGTTGTTGATGGGTGCCGGGTTGAAGAACTTTGCCAAACTGACAGGTTTAATCCCGCCGGAGTGGGCGATCTCTGCATCTTCTGTAACTGCTTTTGCCACTGTCGGAGCGACTTTAATCCTTTTCCAGGCAGGCCTCAGGGAGCAAAACGTCAAGGAAATATTCATGCATAAACGTGGCCTCCAGCTCGGCACACTTGTACTCTCAGGATCATTCCTGTTCATTTTCTCCGCTTTAATGCTGACAGGAAGCTCCCTGCTGCCGTATCAAGGGGTTATGCCGCTGGTATTCCTCGCCCTCGCCTACTCGATCGTTGACATCGGTGTACCTTCCAAAATCATGCTTTCTAGAGGATTGATCCGTGAAGAAATGGGCAGCTACACCATTAAATCAGCGGTTATCAACGTTACAACCGGCTTCATGGTGATGACCGGCCTTGTAATTCTTTTAACTCCGACGCTTCAGTCACAGGCGATTAAGACAGCGTCTATACTCGGTTTTGGCCTGGTTTTCTACTTCCTTCACGAGTTCATTCATAGGATCGATGACTACATAGTCATGTTTGAAGAGGCGGAAGCCCAGTTCGCCATAACCTTCGCCCTGCTTCTCTCCATGAGCTATATGACCCAGACCATCGGCATCTCCAGCGTCCTCGGAGCATTCTTCGCCGGCGTCCTCGTATCCAGAAGCGAGTTCACGGATTCCCGGGCATTCCAGGAAAAGATCAACGGCATCAGCGAAGGCCTGTTCGTACCGATCTTCTTCGCATGGTTCGGCCTCTCACTACAGATCTTCGGCAGCCACGGAATACTCGCCAACATCGAAGCCGCAACCTACCTCTTCCTATTATCAACAGTGGCCAAACTCGGAATCGGCTACGCAGTAACAAAAATCCACAACATGGAAAAACCAGCCATGATCGCCTCATCACTCATCAGCCTGGACATCGAAACACTGGTCGTACTCCTCATCGCCATCGATCTCGGAGTCCTCACCAACCAGATCCTCCAGATCTTCGCACCAAGCGTCCTATTCTCCACCCTCACAATAATCGGACTCTACACCATCCTCGACCGATAAAAAAGGGAAAAACTAAAAGAAGAACCTATAACAGTTCCTTATGGATCCTGACGAAATGCAGGAAAAATAGACGAACTGGAAGAGCAGTTTAAAGAAGGAGAGAGCCAGGTGAAGCAAGATCAGCAAGAGGCTGAGAACCTGGAGCAAGACGCCGAACAACACGAAGAAAAAGCCGGAAAAGAAGCCAAAGAAGCCGCTGCCGAGACAGAAGAAGCAGAAGAAACAGGGAACTCCCAGGAACTGGAAGACGCTGAAAAAGAAGAGGAAGCCGCCGAAGAAGAAACAGAAGAAGCAGAAGAAGAGATGGACCAGGCAGAGAAAGACATAGAAGAAGAAATACAGATAGAAGAAAAACAGGAACAGATGATAGAAGGCCTGGAAGAAGAAGCACAGGAAATGTCCAAGAAGCACTGAACAGCCTTCAACAAGAATACAGCCGGCTTCAAACAGTTAAACAGTCAGAAAACGCCCAGCTCACGAGAGAAGACTACCAGAACGTGGAAGAAATACTTGAAGAGTTCCAAGACGCGGTCTCACTTGTCAACGAGTCAACCCAGATGCTCTCCGAACTAATGGACGAAATAATGGAGACAGAGAAAGAGGAAAACCAGGTTGAACAGTTAACAGCCCAGCTTACGCAAGAATTCGAGTTTATGGAGCGAGAGGTAGCAGAACTCGAGAAAGACTACGCACAACTCCAAGACCAGAAACATGAACAAATGGCGCAGAAAGAGGGACAAGAACTGAAACAGGAAGAAAAACATGAAAAACAGGAAGATCAAGAAGAACAAAAAATCGACGCCGAAATACAGAACGAAGTAAAGACTTCCGAACAGTTAATCAAGGAAGATGAACAATTGCTCAAACTTGTAGACCAATCCATAGACGATTTGAGAAGCCTCTACCAGCTACTTCAAAGCGAGAAAAGCATCTGGAACTTCGCACTCAACACTAATCCTCCTCTCGGAGACATAGAAGAGACAATCAACATGATGCAGGACGCCATGAACAGCGACAAAGACGCGCTCGAGGGAATAGAAAGCGAAGAATCAAAAGCCAGGAACATGATTCCCTCCAGAACAGCAGCTCGAGCAGGAATCACTGCATCAAAACTAATCCTGCTGGTAGTAGGTGTTGTAGTAGCGGCCTCACTCTACTTCGTCTACGCGCCATGACCTCTCCATAAAAAACTGTTTCTCCATACAGAAACTGTTGAAGTCCCCTGGGGTAGCGGTCAATCCTACCAGCTTCTGGACACCGGCTTCCTCTGTGAAGACGGTTTGAGAAGAGCTTGGCTCTTCGATTGGAAATGGCTGGTGACCCAGGTTCGAATCCTGGGGGGACTAAAACACATGTCTTCTCAGATTTCCATGCAGTATTCTACCTGTTTCTTCTTGAATCCTTCTCTCCTGTAAAGTCTTCTGGCCTTCTCGTTTTCTGATTCTACATACAGTTTCAGGTAGTCGCAGTCTTCCTCTACTTCTTTTTTGACATGTTCTATAAGTTCTGTGCCGTAGCCCTGTCCTCTAAAGTCTTTTTTGACGTAGAAGCTGAGTATTTCTGCATAACTATCTTTCTTGCGTGTTCTGCGGTGTCCTTTTTCCACACTGATATAGCCTATTTTCTCTTCCGAGTCTTCAAGGACATATACAGTGTAGTTGTCTTCACTGAATTTTTCTCTTATGGCTTCCCGGGCCCTGCCTCTTGCATCATCTTTCAGAGAGTTAAAACGAGAGTATCTCTCCATTTCACGGGCTAGAGGCAGCCAGAACTCGTCTACGATGGAATCTGACTCCTTTAGAGAGGCTTCACGGATCCTCATGAACCAGAAACTACTTTTCCAATAACTTAAACCCTGTTGTCGTGAACCCTGTCCTTCTATAATGTTGGACATGGTTCTTGAAACTATGAAGTCAAGAGAGGACTATCTGAGAGCAATATATGAACTTGGAGATGAGGAAGGGACCACTACTTCAGAACTGGCAGAACACCTGGACGTGTCCGATGCCAGTGCCTCGGAAGCCATACAGAAACTGGAGGAGGATAACCTGGTATGCCGCGCACCGTACAGAGGATTCACCCTGTCACCTATAGGAAAAGCTGAAGCACAGAAAGTGGCCAGAAAACACCAAGTACTCAGAGAGTTCCTTGAGAAAACACTGGAAGTAGAGAAAGCGGAGGAACAGGCCGACGCCATCGAACACAGCATAACGGAAGAGACAGCGGAGAAGATCAAGGAACTCAATCAAGGTTAACCTGTTTTCTTAAGTATTGGCTTCGTTCATTAAAACACAGCGTACAGCCCCCTGGTGTAGTGGTCAAATAACTTGAGAACACCTCAGGTTAGGCAATTCATATCGGCCTTTGGAGCCTCAAGTTCTCTCCGCCTGGAGAGAACGAGGATTAAAGGAAACAACTGAACGTTTCCCCAAAGTTAGCCGGTGACCCAGGTTCGAATCCTGGGGGGGCTAAACACCTATCATTAATCAATCTGGGCAAAAACCAGTTACAGCCCGAAAACTGTTTAGCCAATACCTAACACTTTCTCTCAGGAACTCAACACGGCAGGTCAATAACGGAAGCACAGTAGCCCGTCACATATTCACATCGAACCGTTAATGACCGATGACGGAAACCGTCACCGCCTCCACCAACACAATAAGGTGGGCGGAGTTCATTACAATGACAAACGAAAACGAACAGAACTCTGCACGCAAAGGCGGAGACCCTAACCGGATGAACGACAAACTCAAGAGCTCACTACAAAAAATCAAAAACTCCAACCAACTCACCGACCACAACAAAGAAACCTTGCTCGACTTCTACGACTACCTGGACAGAGTAGAAGACATATCAGTCGGCAGAGTAGAAAGACCGCTCACCATCTGGCGAATCCTCCTGACAAGGACAGAGAAACAGTTCAAGATGGACGAACCCAGCAAGGAAGATATCGTCAGACTTAAGAACGAGATAATGGACAATGAAATCAAAGATGTGAAGACAGGGACGAAACGAGAGTACCTGAAAGCGGTCAACAAGTTCTACAACCACTACATGGAGTACAAGCACAAAGACTTCAACGGAGACAAGTACACCGGATTCTACAAACTCCCAGTAGTCAAGGACGACCAGAAAACCGACCCGGATGTACTCCCAAGACCTCATCATGTCCAAGAACTCGTGGAAAACGCACCAAACCTCAGGGACAAAACTCTCATCATGTGCCTCTGGAGCACAGGAGCAAGGCGAGAAGAAGTACTCAACATCAAATGGAAACACGTCAAACTCCGAGAAGACGGAGGAAAAGTCAAGATACAGGAAAAAGACGAAGACGACTCCAAAAGAACAGTACCGCTATACGAAGGCTACCTCTACCTACAAAGACTCAGAGAAGAAGACAAGATGGGAGGAGACCCAGAATCCTATGTCTTCAGAAGCACCAAAACCAACGAACAACTATCCTGCAACGGCTTATGCGAAGCCATCAAAAGAGCCAGAAGACGATCAGAACTACCTGAAGAAAAAGAAAACCTGAGAACCAACCCACACGCCTTCAGAAAAGGAAGAGCCGTATACCTCGCAAAGAAAGGCTTCACCTACACCGATCTCTGCCAACTACAGGGCTGGGAAATCGGCAGCGACATACCCAAACGCTACATCCGAATAGCAGAAGGAGACATAGACAGCAGAGTCAGAGACAAAAGCAGAAACTTCGAAAGCGAAGACGAAGAACTCGGAGAAGGCTTCTACTTCGAACCACTACGCTGCCACGAATGCCACCACTTCAACCGATGGGAAGCAGACAACTGCGAATCATGCGGCCAAGTCCTCACAGAAAGCGAAATCTTCGAACACACCCAGATAGAAGACATGACAGACGAACTAGTCTACGAAGTAGCACGAAGCGAAGCAGGAATACAACAAGAAGAAATCAAAGAAAAAGCCAAAGAACTAGTCAAGGAAAGACAAGAAGTAGAGGCATAAAGCCTCTTCTTTTCCTCAAATTTTTATTCTAGTGGCCTCCTAGGCAAATTACAGAACAAACACCTAAACCAGACGAAACCTTTATATTATTACTTGAAAGTCATAACAGTATGGCTGCAGAGTTTCAAGAACACAAGATACCTCAATTAGAAGAGGGAGAATTAGAAGGAGCGACAGCTTCAGAAGCCATGGAAGAGATAGAGCGACTGATGCAGGAAGAAAATGGCCGGATAAGCGAAGATGCAGCCGATTTTAGATATGAAAGAGAGAAAACAGAAGAAGGTTTCAGATATGTTCCGACCCTAATTCCGGAGTATTCGACACTGAAGAAGGACAGGAAATTAATGAAGAAATCTTTGAGATTGAAACAGAGTTAGATTTTGGAGAGGAAATTCTCTACGATGAAGATAATCAGAAGATGGTGATAGACATGGGCTGGAACAGCGAAAGAGAAACATACCAAGTCATAACGGAATCTCAAGAAGTATTTGAAAGCCCAGACTCGCCTATAATGTTCCGAAACGAAAAAGGCAAACAGGAAGGAATAATTGAATGGTATCCTGTCCAAGACAGAATCATCATGAAGAACTGTGAAGGCGAAAGAGAGAACTGGAAAGAGAGTAGCGAATACCAAGAAAAGAAGAAACTTGAGCTTTTCAGAGACCTTCGAAGACAGAGAAACAAGTTTGAATCTGCCGCAGAAGGTGACGAATGGGTTCTCCAGAATAGCGACTCAGCCGCCCAGAAGGCAAGAGAATACTTAATCGATAATCTGTGCCCTATGCTCAAAGACAGGGGAAGAGTCAATGTAGCTCAAGGCGTCAAAAGACTTGGAGAGAAAGGTCCAAAGTACGGGAATCTGCTTCAAGAGTTTGACACAGCGGTAAATAGATTTGAGATTAAAGTCAGACAGGAATATGGTATGGACCCAGACAAAATCGAGATAAAGCATAGCAATGATAAGATTGTCTACCAAGAATAAGGGTAAGAACAATGACTGAAGAAAACCCTCGAACCGATGGAATACCAGAAGAAATAGACTATGACATAGACCCAGAAGATGTTCCAGAATCTTGGGAGGACATGGTAGATGAAGAAATAGCCGACATAGACACAGATTATCTTGATGCAGACTACGTGAATAAGGCAGGTTATGGAGAGCTGCTTGAAGCACTAGGATATGTAGACGGGGCAGTAGAAGGAAGAGAAGTCGACGTTGAGATAGATGAATACACCACAGACCAACTTAGATGGGGTTCACTAGACGGACCTGTAGTTCTCAACCTTGAGATGGATGCCACTGACATCCTAGATGATATTGACGACTCCAGACTTACATATAAAGGAAAGTTCGTGGAAGTAGATCACGAACCTCCGATTGTCCTCGGATTTGGAACTTACGAAGGAAGTTCAGACCATCAGCCGAGATTCTCAACCGAAAGCCTACGTGTCTCAGCCCCTAATAACGATTTCTACGACGGCTTCGAGTAACGCAAACCAGTTCAAGATTTAAAGTTTGACTTCGATTTTCCTCACCATCCTTTCCTCTTGAGATAATACGAACACGAACATGAAAAGAATTATAAAGTTACTACGATAAGATAACAACATAAGGTGTCAACATGCAAAAGGTCAATCACGACCCCGAAGATAGAACTACCAGAGACAAGTTTCTGGATGTATATAACGTAGCCAGAAACGTACATCTAGAAAACGAGTTTATCGATGTCCACGGAAACCAGTTTAACCCAACAGCATACTTCGGAACGCTTTCAGCAGCACTAAACGGAAACGAACTGATTCAAGGAGACCCGGGACGTGGTAAAACTACATCTTCAGAAGCAATTTCTTCACTTGCATACGGAGCACCATTGGAGGTCATTCAAGACGCAGAAGTGAGAGGTAACGCAGAAGCTACAGAAGAAAAGATTAAAGGAACACTCGACCTCGGAGAACTAAACCAAGGTAATGAAGTCGTACAGTGGAACGACACCGTAATGTACGCACCTAAAATCATAGACGAGATTAACAGGCTAACACCCGGCACACAAGGAACAATCCTCGACGCCGTAGACCGTAACAACTGGATACTGAAAAACGAAACAATCCGCTCACCAGACGGACCTTTCTATGCTACCGCCAACAGACAGGACGCAGGGAACACAGAAATGCCTCTCGCAATCCGAGACAGATTCGACGTAGCACTTGAAGTAAACCATCCAGGACACGAGAACCAGGAGATAATTGACGAAGGCGGACCAGATATATTCAACGAAATACTAAACGATCCAGATGTAGCAGACGACATCCGAGACATCGTAGAGGATAAAGAATACAGAAGCAAACCTCAAGAAGCAGCAAGACAGGTAACAGAAATCGCACAGGACTTCAGAACACAGATAGAAGACGAACTCACCGCACTCAAAGGAGACGGATACAAAGTACTTCTACCAACCCCTGAAGACCACCAGCAAGCACTTCAAGAAATCGATAACGTGGACTTAGGCGACCAGGCAAGCATGTACCTGAAATTCCTTGACAAAGACCTCAACCTCTGTGGATTTGCTGACGGGAAAAGATGCAACGAACAGTGCGAATATACCGATATTCCAGCACACAGAATAGCACAGCTGGGAGGAAGAGCCACAACCTCCATCAGAGATTACGCAAAAGCCGCAGCATGGCTGGAAGGCTCTGACACTGCAACAGTAGACCATGTGGACTCCATTATTCCGTACGCACTGAACCACAGGTCAGAGTTCCAGCAAGACCCACGCAGCGTAGATGTGAAATCGCAGTACGACAGCGGAACTCACCCGATAGAGTTCAACATCTCCGCAATGATTGCTGGGGAGACAAGAGACCGTTTCGAGGAGAAAGAAGAGGGACTGAGAGAAGCACACCAGATTCAGCAGCAGGCACTTTACCCCGAAAACTTCGAAGATCCTCTTGACCCTGAAGAAGCTGTCAGCGAACTCGAAGACCTTGCAGAACAGTACGATGACGGTTCAGACGGATTCGTCCACGACTATATGATGACTGTAAGAGATGAACTAAACGAGCTACACGAAGGCTCAGACTACGGATTCTAACAATTTTTGAGGTGACAAACCGTGAGCTGGGAAGAAGAACTGGATGAAGCCTTGGAAGAGGCTAGAGAAGACTTAGGTTTCCCACCTATAGATGACTGGGAGAAAGAGCCAGGTATAGGAACAGCTGCGGTTGACATGAGTGCAGTAAGAGGCAAAGTAATGGTAGACCCAGAATTTGCACCTCAACTATCCAATACGGCAAAAAAGGGTTTAATGAGCCACGAACTCGGCCACCCTAAAAAACATCCCAAAGACGCTAAGACAGCTATCCTTGAGAACCACTGGGGCAAAGAATACAACAATTCCGGAACAGTAGTCAATCTCTTCGATGACCTCGTGGACAACATCAGCCTGATAATGCAGGGACGTGACAGCCAGGCCGAAGAACTCGAAGCACTATACAGAGAAATATCAGACAACCAGCACATGGTTGAAGACGTGATAAGAAGAAGATACGAAGAAGTATCAGACATCAGACACGGAACCGAGGGAGAATTTGACTACGGCTCCACGGTTTACGACCCTGAAGGAGAACAGAAAGAACTTCTACAGGTACTACAGTCCATAGACTTCCGACGAAATGAAATTATAGAAGACCACGAGTTCTACTTCCACAAGTTCGCCTCAGCCTTCGACCCTCACCTCGATGACATGCAACAATCTGGAGACGGTCAGGGAGAACCACAGCAAGGAGAAGGTCAAGAACAGCAGCAGGGAGAAAGCGGCGGACAAGGAGACGAATACGGAGAAGAGCAGCCATCCGACATAGGAGGAGATGTAGGAGTAGACAGCTTCTCGGAAGATGAAATAGAAGACGCACTTGACGAAATCGCCCGAGACGAAGAAATAGATGCCGATGAATTTGAAGACATACTCGAAGACACGGCTGAAGAAATAGGAGAAGGCGCCGGAGACCAGCTAAACCAGAAGATGAACCAGGCAATCGCAACATATTACGACAGTCTCTCTCGACAATACAACCTGAAGATAGAAGGAAGCGTAGCCAACAGGGTCGGAACAGCACCGAACGGCCACAAGGACTGGGAACTAGGCGATAGAAGTGACATGATAGACCCAGAAAACAGTCTCGGAAAAGTAGGAATGCCAGGGGTCACCAAGACACGGAAAATGGACGGATACGAGATGCATGGCGGACAAGCAGAAGGAAAACCGGATGCAACAATTATCCTTGACTCGTCAGGTTCGATGCAAGACCCTGAAGAACAGACCTCCTACGCAGTTCTCGGAGCATTCTGTGCAGCCAATTCATACCTCGGCAATGGTTCAGAAGTAGCAGTCGCCAACTTCAGCAATGAGACAGAAATTACCGAGTTCACGAAGGATCAGACAGAAGTTCAAGAAGCTCTGGTAGACTATCAAGCTGGAGGCACAAACCTCGATGTAGAAGCAATACAGGAATTGGAAGGACAGAAAACCGAAGACACACACTCAATCCTGATCACCGATGCAGGAATAGAAAACTTTGACGACACCGTCGAATACCTGGAAAACAGTCACGGCAGGAACACCGTTCTCTGGATAAACGGCGAATACGACGATTTGCCAGAAGAATACAGTGAACTACAAGAAGCACCTCAAACCTCGCTCTACCATATACAAGATGAAAGCGACATACCAAACGTCGTCCTCGGTGAAGTAAGATGAAACAAAGCAGACTATATAGCGAAATTCTCGAAGAGAGGGATGAAGAGACTCATCGACCTAATCCTGTCTCTAATGAAAACCAATCCGATTACTCTATTCATGATGCCTACAACGATTGGCTGGCGCAACTACCTGATCTTAAAAATGAATATCAAGATATAGGTAACTTGGGAAATGATATCTACAGAGCTAGAGACAACAAATATAGAGAAGCCCTCTTCCTTGCGGAAAAAGCGACTTACGATAAAGAAGATCTTCAAACCTTCCTAAATGGAAACTGGGCTATTGGTTGGAGAGATGAAATGACAACAGAAAGTGCCTCCAGTCATAAAGATTACCTACATCATGAGCATAAAATCAAACAGGGAATATTTGCATCGGCATTCATAGAGATTTTAGATAACGAAATAGTTTCTATTCCAAGTGTAGATGTAGAAGGAATTGGATATGGGAATACCAGTAATATCCGGGTTGAAGGGGATGTCAAGGCCGGTTCCTTCTGTGATAAAATGAGCGGAGGGAACGTTATAGTCGAGGGCGATATCACCGATACACTCGGTAATGGAATGACTGGCGGCGAAATAGAGGTAAGAGGTGATGCAGACACAGTTTTGGACAATGAAGATTCTTCTACGATCAAAATTGAGGGGGATTTACGAAGATATCTTGGGGTAGGCGGAACAACTAGGGTCTCTGGAAATTTAGAGGAAATTACAGGCCTCGGTATTGCCGGAGAAGTATACGTGGAGGGAGAAATTAATAATTTAGGAATTGATCTGCCAGAAGATGTAACTATATATCAAAAACAAGACGGAAACTGGACTGAGGTTTTTCCAAGTGATTCTCAGTGAAACAACGCGATATTTACAGAGATATCTTGGATAAAAGCAGCGGAGAACAGAGGAATAGCATGTCTCAGCCAGGCCAAGATTTCAATATAGTCACGAACCCTATGCTAGAGCAGTTCAGATTCTTGCAGAATACCTATGAAGAATGGGGAGAGGTTATTGAAGAAGAGGGTATAGATGAGAGTAGAGAAAAATTGGAAGTTGCTGAAGAACTTTTAGACGAAAATTATTCTGAAGAAGCTATTCACGACCTTTTAAGCGAATTCAAAGACCGAGATTGGAGCATTAATGAACCAAACCAAAGTATCTACATGTCAGCCGTAATAAATCAAATAGGCGACGAAACTATCTCAATCGAACCAGATAATCTTTCTGAACTAACTGGTTTAGAAGGACTAGGATACAGGAATAAAACCGATGTCACTATTGAGGGAGACATATATGAAAACATATTCCGGGAGAACATAGCAGGTAATGTCAATATTGAAGGTGACATTAACTCCCGAGTTGGGGAGGAAATGATGGGCGGCACCATCAAGGTAAACGGAGACGTCACTGGGACCTTCGGAATAGGACGTCATATGCAGGGAGGACGAATAATAGTAGAGGGATACGTCGAGAAAGCAGGAACCGGTATGAAAAATGGATTTGTTAGAGTTACAGAAGAAGCCGAAAAACTCGGAAAAAGCATGGAAGGTGGAGAAATAGGTTCAGAGCAATCTGTTGAAAAACTTGCGAATTCCGCAAAAGGAGGAATTGCATGGGTCAATGACGATGCTGAAGAAGTTGGAAATTATGCTAAGGGTGGCCTAATTTACGTAGCAGGGGACGCTGAAGAAATCGGTGAAAGAAGCAGAGATGGAGAGATCTACATAGAAGGAGAAATCGGAAATATTGGAGAAAGATGTGGTGCAGACGTATATCAGTGGAGAGACGGCGAATGGGAGTTAGTCCACGAAGGAGAAGACCGACAACCTCGACGCAACCAAGGAAAGAGTAAAAGCACCAGCACACCCACTAAAACCTCTAGAAGTTCTTCAGAGATAATGGAACACGAAGAGTCTTATGAAGAACTTGAAGAAATGAACAATATTCTGGAGTATGATGACGATGACTTCGGATTCTATGATGAAGAAAGTTACGAGACTAAAACTAAGGAAGCCCCAACTGGACTGGCTGAAAAAGTAGAGGAACTCGATCCACTTTCTGAAAAACCGATAGAAGAGCAGTTGAGGGATGAGGAATGAAACAGAGCGAACTGTATAGTGATATTTTGGAGTCAGAGACAGCAGATAAAATAGTTTCAGGA
Organism: Candidatus Nanohalobium sp.; assembly: GCA_042217555.1. Taxonomy (GTDB): domain Archaea; phylum Nanohalarchaeota; class Nanosalinia; order Nanosalinales; family Nanosalinaceae; genus Nanohalobium. The sequence goes on from JBDGSL010000002.1 coordinate 123,748, forward strand.
GACACTCAGGCAAGCATAAGTCCTGATTATACTGTAAGAGATGCTTACAACGATTGGAAATCTAGCTTGCCTGATATGCCAGAAGATTCTGAAGCATTCAAACAGCTTAGTAAAATCAAGGATCAAAAATATGAAGAAGCACTTGAATTAGCTTCTGTAGCCGAATACGACCAAAGCGACCTATTCGCATTTCTTAAATAGATTGGCGAAAAGGCTGGGAAGACGACATCGGAAATTATGAGAAGAATCCAAGTTCGGTAAGAGACGGAATATTTGCTTCTGCATTTGCTGAAGCATTAGAAGCTCAAGAAGTTCGAGTTCCTGATATGTCGGGTGTTTTTGAGTTCGGATACCGTAACAGCAGCGATTTAATAGTTGAAGGAGATGTTGGAGACTCCTTTGGCATAATGATGGAAAGTGGGAAAGTAACGGTCAGAGGTGACTCTGATCTCAATCTTGCTCACACCATGAAAGATGGTGAAATAGAAGTCGAAGGTGATGTTGAAGGGATCTGGAATCCAAGCGGAAGGGTCGTGGTTCAAGGAGATGTAGAAAGTGCCTACCAGATCGAAGGCGAGCTAATTGTGAAGGGAGATATTGACGAAATATCTGGAGATGACCGTTTCGAACGAGAAGGAGAGATACGTGTAGAAGGAGAAATAGGCTCAGTTAATGAAGAAGAAATTGAAGGAACAGAAGTCTATCAAAACCAAAATGGAAACTGGGAGCAAGTTTTTCCCTAGGTGAAAGAAATGAAAATTAGCGACCTATATGAAGATGTATTAGCTTCAGAGCAAGAAAGAGCTTCAAATAGGACTATCTCTGAGGAAAAAGAATCTGAAGGGCTAATACCTCATTTCCAGCAATTCTATGAAGATCACGAGTTAAACGAACACGAAACTGCGACCGAAATATCTGAGGAGTAGCTTTTTTCGGAGTATTTCAGTGCGATGGATTCTTTTTCGCTTTCTGTGAGGCTGGAGGGACGCCCGACCTTGCCCTCTTGCTTGGCTTTCTCGAACCCTTCTTCCATTCTGCGGCGTATCATCTTCCGCTCTAAGTCGGCGAACAGTGCAAGCTGGTTCAGTAGGAACTCGCCATACATCTCATCCTCTGTATTGATGGGCTGGTCGAGTGCCTGGAACTCCGCACCGTTCTCACGGACTTTATTGATGCGTTCTAGGAAGTCTTGGAGTGAGCGGGCGAAACGGTCTATTTTCGTGACAACAACCTTGTCGTAGTCTTCGATGTTCTGCATTATTTTCTCGAACTCAGGGCGTTCTTTGATACTGGATGCTTTCTCACTGTAGAGGTCGAAATTCCAGTCCTCCTGTTCAGCGTGTTCACGAAGTTTTTCTTCCTGTGGTTCAAGGTCTTGATTCTGTGTGGATACACGGGCATATAATGCGGCTTTCATAGCGGTTCTTCAGAAACAACAGTATAATGCAACTTAAAGCCTTCGAAACCTTCCTGCTTCAGAAACATATGGTTTCGGATTTATCTCTAATTCTGTATGTCATCACCGACACATTTATAAAGTTACTACTACAATATAACAACATAAGGTGAACAACCATGGGAGAAGACATCATTCACGAGAATGCTTCCGAATACATCGAAACTGGAGATGTTCGGGAAGTTCTCAACGACTACGACCACAACTTTGGAAACACTGAATATGGAGCTTACAACGTGGATGCTCTAGAAGGAAAATTGGATGTAGAAGGAGAAGAACACCCAGTCCACTACCAGATGAAGAAGATGGGAGCGGAGTTCCTCGCCCGTGATATGCTCAGAGATGGGGTAGTTGAAGTCATAAGATGGGATGGAGGATACTCAGGAAACAGAAAACAACCATCTGGAAGTATTGTAGGCCGGCCCTCGGCTAGCGATAAAGGTTCTGCCAAACTCAGAGATTTTGATGCAAGAGATTTCGGAGATTTCTACCAAGAAGTTTTAGAGAAAGATGCATCAGAACACGGGTTTGCACGAGATAGCGATGCTACAGCAGCAACTGCGGTCGCACTTTCAGCGATTGACAGAGCATTAGAAGACGAATTAGAAGACGAAGTTAACAACTATACCAGAAACGAAGACGCTTCTGTTTTTCAGATGCATCAACAGCCAAGCAGTGAGCGCTACATTGGAGAAGTAGCTAATGACGCAGAAGCACAAGCCTTCCAGCCAAAGTCATTCGGTCAGAGAGTTGTAGAGAAACTCAGCTAAACAGCTTCCATTTAGGAAGCACTCATTTCCTCTTTTTCTTCTATTTTTGAATCAGATAGAAAATCCTTTTATTTGACCAGTAACACGATAACTTATGGTTTTAGATAACGAGGAGGCTAAATGGGATGAAGAAGAAAGACAGTTTCAGAATCCGAAAGATGTAAAACATCAAATCCGTGACTCCTATATCTTCAGAAACCCTGGAGAGTGGGAAGCACAGGTAGAAGCACTTACAAGGAAAGAAGATAAAGCCGCTCACAACTCCTCAAAGGCGTAGAAAGATTAGAAGCAGAAACTAAAGAAATTTTGGAGGAAGAAGAACACTTTAAGAACTTTCTCAACGGTCTTATGAGAGATATAGAAAAACTTGAGGAAAGAGAAGGTAAAGTAGATGAAATTCTCGAAGCAGAAAATGAGATGGAGAGAACAAGAAATCAAGCCTTTGAAGGTGCTGGCGAAGATGAACGAGTAGGTATGAGAAATATTGAAAACGCCTTAAGAGATTCTTTAGAAGATGAAGTAGAGATGCTTCACGTCATTAGACACAAGATTGAACTCGGTCATAAAGTCTTACAGGATATAAAAGCTAGGCTGGATAGAGAAGAAGGAGATGTGGCGACTGTTGATGATATAGAGGAAAAAATGCTGGAAGGTGAAGAAAAGATAACAGAGATTCTGCAAGAGATAAGCCATAAATCTGACCTCAACCTCCACGTGGATGCGGGAGATGCAAAAAAGAACATCGCAAATATGAGCAGAGCTAATCTAAGCGAGGACGCAGAATACCTATTGAACAAAGTTTCAGACACACATTAATCAAACACAAACTTGTCAAACTGAATCCGACACCCCTCTGTATTCCCCTACGGACACGCACACGCCTGAACCCTGCGGAAACAACCCTTCTAATTCCTGAAAACAGGTTCAAACAAGGCACTTTGCAGGGCTTGGCTACATCTGTAGGGAGTTTTCCGCCATATAATTGTCGGGAATCTCCACTGAGTCGGTTCTGAAGATTTCTCCCCGACGTGGTTGGGGATGCTCTCGGTCATATAATACCAGTGCGAAGCTATAGTCGTTCTCAGGGTCAAGAGGGAAGTAATCAGGGTTTGTCCAGTCAAGACCGTCCTCTAGCCGCCCCTGAATAAGTTCCCTGTAATCCTTCTTGCTCCATTCTTCTGGGTTCGAGTTCAGGTCGAATCGTGCTACGGACAGTCGTATATCGCCCTTCAGGAGGCAGAAGACGAGGAAATCTGGGAAAAAGAAAGGATAACGGAAGCAGAAATTCTTCTCCGTGTAGAGGATGATAAGCTCCAAGAAATACGGAAGCAACTACAGAAAACCTACCGCAACATCCAGAAACGTTTGAAAGAGATACACGAGGAAAACGCTAAAACCTACAAAGACATCTCAGATATACAGATTATGGAGCTTCTGACAGGCGAGAAAAACAGGATTTCTGACACTTTATTCCAAATGGAAGACAAGGAAGGCGGGCTAGGAGAGGAAGAACAGAAGGAAATTGAAATGCTTCTGCAAGGCAGATACTGAACCGAAAAATGTAAAGTCCGCCACCACCGATATAGATTTGGGGCATAGTCCTACAAACTCGACACTCCAGACACAGTCCTGGGGGGCTAAACTTTTCCCTGTCTGGAGTAGCTTCTTATCGTTTCGGTTGCAGAAACAGTTTTTATGACAGAGGTACGTGCATCACACATCCTGGTAGATAACAAGGAACATGCAAAACAGTTGAAGCTCAAGATCGAAAGAGATGAAGCCTCGTTTGAGGAACTGGCGGAGGAGCATTCCGAGTGCCCTTCAAGGAGTAAAGGCGGCGATCTCGGATTCTTCGGAAGGGGAAAGATGGCTAAACCGTTCGAGAAGAAGGCCTTTGAAATGGACATAGGCGAGGTCTCAGATCCGGTGAAGACGGAGTTCGGATGGCATATCATCCGAAAAGACGATGAACGGTAATCCTCTTTTTCCTGTGAAGCAGAAGAATCTTTTTTGAGAGACCGGAAGGGGTTGGCCCGGACATCTTTTATTTCTTCAGACAGGTTAGTCTAAGCATGAACCGGCAGAAATCCTTCCTTTTTCTTTCCATAGCACTGGTGCTCCTGGTATGTTTCGCAATGGTTCTGCCGTTCCTCGGTTATCTTCTGGCCGGCCTGATGCTGGCCTTTATACTTGAACCGGTCAAGTCACGCCTGGAGAACTTTACCGGGCCGGGGATTTCATCGGCACTGGTAGTCGTCATGACCGTGCTGGGCGCAGTACTTCCGGTACTTGCTCTTACAGGTTTCGTCGCTGGAGACGCAAGTGAACTTGTATCAACTATAGAAAGGGACGGCCTGGATCTCTCCAATCTGGAGACACAGGTTGAAAAACTGACAGGATTACAGGTATCACTGGAGGATAGAGTGCAGTCCGCAGTGAAAACAATAGGCTCAACTGTTCTATCAGGGACTTCACGTATAGTAGGGTTTGCAAGCAGGGTATCCATAGGTATCTCACTGATGCTTTTCACACAGTTCTACGGATTAAAGGAAGGCCGCAAACTGGTGGAGTGGACAGAAGGATTCGACGTTATGCCAACAGAAGTACAGAGAGATCTGTACAACAGGACAGCCAGAACGATGGATGCGGTTGTCAAGGGGCACATATTTGTTGCCGTAGCCTCAGCAGCGATCGCAGGCATAGGCCTATTCCTTACAGGAATACCTAACGCAGCCTTCTGGACTTTTGTCATGGTGCTGACAGGGCTTATCCCGATGGTAGGAACAGCACTTGTATGGCTGCCTGCAACCGTATACCTTCTCATCCAGGGATCGCTACCTGCCGCAGCCTTCCTCTTCACCTGGGGCGTGGTAGTCGTAGGAGGCTCTGACAACTTCCTCAGGCCATTCCTTGTCGACCCGGAAGCAGACCTACACCCACTGTACATAATACTTGGAGTCATAGGAGGAGCAGGAGTATTCGGAGTCATAGGAATATTCGTCGGCCCTGTCATGTTCGGACTTGCCAAATCACTTCTAACCATCTACAGGGAAAACCTGGACATGTTCGACACCCGATAAGCAACACAGTCAACCCTTTATAAAATTTAACCGAGGTTTCGTAGTTACGGGTTAATCCATGTCTGAAACCAAAGAAATTGTAAGAATCGCAAGAACCGGGATCGACGGAACCAAGCCGGTAAGCAAAGCACTGACAGCCCTCAAAGGAGTAGGCGACATGTACGCCAACGCAATCTCCGACGCCATGGGCTACAGCGGCGAAAAGATAGGAAACCTCTCCGAAGAAAAAATAGACGAAATAGAGGAAACTCTGAAAAACCCGGAGAAAGTAGAGATCCCGGAATGGGTCAGAAACCGACGTAAAGACAGGGAAACAGGAGAAAACACACACCTGATAGAATCAGACCTGGAACTCAAAGAAGAGTTCGACATAAGAAGATACAAAGAGATCAACTCCTACAGAGGATGGAGACACAAGATAGGACTGCCTGTAAGAGGACAGAAAACCAAGTCCTCGTTCAGATCCGGAAGCAAGATCGGAGTAGACACGGCATCAATCAAAGAAGAAGCCGCAGGAGGCGGCGACGAAGGTGAAGAATAATGATCAAAAACATCAAACACAAACTGAAAGCTGCACTAGGCAGCCTGAAGTAGACAACTTTTCCAGGTGATTTTTTGAAATGGTAAAGAAACTGAAGAAACAGTACGAGACACCGAACACAGGATGGAGCGAAGAAAGAATCGAAAGAGAAGACAACCTGACGGAAGACTACGGCCTGAGAAACAAGAAAGAAATATACAAAGCACAGAGCAAACTGAGAGGTCTCAGAAGACAGGCCAGAAGACTTATAGCAGAAGAAGACGAGGAAGGGAAGAAAGACCTTATAAACAAGACGAACAGTCTCGGACTTATCCGAGAGAACGCCGGACTTGAAGACATCCTCACACTCAACGTCACCGACATACTTGACAGAAGAATACAGAAAGCCGTGGAGAGAAGAGGACACGCAGAGACAGTCTGGGAAGCACGGCAGATGATCGTCCACGGACACGTATACATCAACGGAGAAAAAGTCAACGTACCAGGATACCTCCTGACCCAGGAAGAAGAACAAGAACTTGAAGTAAGGATGCCTGAAACCGAAGGCGAAGAAGAACAGGAAGACACACCTGAAAACGAGACTTCAGAAGAAAACCAGGAAGAAAACCAGAGTGAAGAACAGTAAAAAAGGATCGAGGTAGATAAAAAATGAAGAAAGGACTTGTACACATCTACTCAAGCTTCAACAACACTATAGTACACCTGACAGACGCAACAGGAGCAGAAACACTTTCCCGCATCACATCAGGACAGACAACAGACAAAGGCCGGCTACAGGGCTCAGCATTCCCCGCAATGAAAGCAGCAAAGAGAGTAGCTGAAGAAGCAAAAGAGAAAGGTATCGAAAAAGTCGACATCCGGGTCAGAGCACCTGGAGGACAGAAACAGAAGATGCCAGGCCAGGGAGCACAGCCAGCAATCAGAGCCATCTCACGCTCTGACATCGAAGTCGGAAACATCGAAGACGTCACACCGGTCCCACACGACGGATGCAGAGAGAAAGGCGGAAAACGTGGCAGAAGAGTCTAAAAAAGTGGTTATAAGTGAAACTTGAAATCCTAAACGAGGAAGACGGCGTTCTGGAAGCACAGCTCAGCCAGGCCAACGACGCTATCGCAAACACACTCAGAAGAGCAATGATGGTCAAAGTACCAACACTCGCAATAAAAGAACTGCATATAAACCAGAACGAATCAGGTCTCTTCGACGAAGTACTCGCCAACAGGATGGGACAGATACCGTTCACCATCCCGGAAAACGTGGACGAAGACGACACAGTCCACATCGCAGTCCAGCAGGAAGGCCCCGGTGTAGTACACGCAGAGGACATAAAGGCCGACAACGACGAAGCAGAACCGGTCAATCCCGACGCACTCATAGTAGAACTGAAAGAAGACCAGGAACTAACCCTTGAAGGCGAAGCAGTCCTCGGAACAGGAGAACAACACGCCAAACACCAGGGAGGGACAGCCGGATACCAGAAAACAGACGACGGACAGTACATCTTCAGGATCGAATCAACATCCGGCTACACCAACGAAGAACTCCTCAAACAGGGAATCAAACAGGTCCAGAAAGAACTAGATCGTTTCGAAGAAGCAGTAAAAGAACTCTAAAAAACACGTACACCTACCACACAGTTTCCTTCTCCCTATGGAAAACACAGTCAATAGAGAACCATTTCAGACAGAAATATACAGACATAGAAATCGACAAACTATACCGCACTACAGTCAGAACACACCCAAGAAGCAGAAAAACCGGCCGACAAACCAACTTCTAATCACGGGAAAAAGGAAATGTTTTTTCTGATCTTTACTCGTAAACAGAACCTGACCTCTCTCCTCCCGCCAGTTTGAACACACTAAAAAAACATGGCCGAAAAAACTGAAACAAAAACACACCCTGTACTATACCAGGGTCGAAGACTCTCCGAGTCTTCTCGACACCAACAAATCTACGATTCGAAGACACTACAAAGTGTCTTATCCAAGAAGATTCATAGAATCTACGATTTGCCGGGGTAGCCAAGTTAAATCTTGCCAACCCGGCCGATCAGAGAAAAAAAATTAACATGCACGCCGGGGTAGCCAAGTGGCCAAAGGCGCAGGACTTAAGAACCGAACTTCTGAAAGTTCGATCATCATAAACCGCACAAGGCGGCTTTCAGAAGGGAGAATCCGATATCCTGTCCCGCAGGGGTTCAAGAGTTCAAATCTCTTCCCCGGCATCATATTCTATAACTAGGAAGAATTTAACACAAAATCAATTCAGCAAGCTCTTTGCTGTCGTCCTGATCTCTAATGTCTTCCCTGGCCTCAGGCAGTAATCTGATCTCCACTTCACTCACTCAGGTCTTCGATGAAACTGTCAATATCTTCTGTAGTTTCCAGGCCTTCCTTCTGAAGCTTCATATACCGGTAGAGAAGTTCAGGATCAATCTCTTCGTCTTCCTCAAGCTGATTCCGAATAGCCTGTCTAATATACTCTGAAGCACTCTTGTAGTCCTTCCTCTCAGCAGTCTCCTCAATCCGCTCCTTCAAACCATCCGGAACATCAACACTAACCTTCGCCATGATAATAGGTATGTAGGATAAACCTAATATTTCTTTCGCTTTACCTTAGCTCAACTCACTTTTTTCCTGGGGTTTAACCCCAAATGATTTTCCAGGACAGGAGAGTTGAAGAAAAGATTACTATCGAGGCAGTCGTGTACAGGGTTGAGGAAAGTGAAAATTATCCGGACAGCATCAGATACAGCTTTCAAGCCCACAGAGAAAGAAACACTGCTGAGATATGATAACTACACCAGGGTCGCGGCATCACAAACGGCTATAATGGAGAAAGAACCGGACAGCATCACCGAACTAACTGAAATACTTGGCAGAGACATGAAAGAAGTACACAGCGACCTGAAACTGCTTGAGGAAAACAATATAGTTTTCTTCGAGGAACAAGGCCGAAAGAAACCGGTAATACCCTACAAAGACATAAAAGTCGACTACAGCATCACAAACAGCCTACTGACAGCACGGAGATGAAGGCGTAGAAAGCTTTACATTTCCCCATTCTCTGATTTTTCCCTAATCACAAAGTTTAATAGAATACACTGTCAAAGTAAATACATGCCTACTGTCAGTGTGAACGTGCCGGAGAAGATGAAGAGGAAAATCGAAGAACTCAGTGAGGAAAACATGTACAGCAACACCTCCGAGTACATCAGGGCTGCATTAAGAAAACAGATTGAGGAAGACAACGGTTTAACACCTGAAGAAGAGGAGATAGTTCTGGAGAGGATGGAAAGAATGGAGGAGCGTGAAGACAAAGGAAAAACGCTCGAAGAGGTTTCAGAGGAGTTAGGGATCGAATAGATGGAAATAATCATCGAGCCAGAAGCTGAAGAAGACCTGAAAGAAATAAAAGAAGAACACAGGCCCTACATCAGAAACCGGTTACAGGAGCTGAAGCAGAATCCGATAAACCGCGAAGATTCAGCCTATATACGCGTGAAAGGAAGGGAGGTATTCAAGTACGTCATGAAGCAAGGTTCTAAAGGTGGAAATCCGAAAACTCGCAGAGTTTTCTGGTTTTAAGAAATTCTTTTCCAGAATTTCGGGAAGACTATAGAGCAGTCTACGACATAGAGGGAGAAAAAGTAGAAGTAAAGGCTATCTTCCACAGAGACCAGGGATACGATAAGGAAGAACTGTCTGATAGAGTACGGTAATTAAATTCCTAACTCTTCAAATATCTCCTGTGAAATCGAAAAGTATCGAAAGGTTTCTGGAATTCGTCGTCGTAGGCATAATGTTCGGAACAGTTGAAGACCTTATAGCGGTGAAACTCGCAACAGGCGAAACAATAACACTTCAGATGATCGGCGTCGTGGTCGCAGTCGCCATACCATTCGCAGCATTCTCAGAACTCTACATCGACCACCCGGAGATAAGGCCTATGAAGTCACTCGCCCGGAAAATAGAGAAAAAGACAAGAGAAACATTCTAAGAGAGCCTAAGAAGGCGAAAACTTTCTAAGCTATAACCTCTCTTTCCTGAAACCTCTCCAGAATACGCGGACTAAAACCGTTCTCCGTAACTATATCAACATCACGGCCAATATCCTCTGAGATAACTCTCTCCAACCGTGCAACTCCCAACAAACTAACACTCTCACTGAAATCAACCAGGACATCAACATCACTCTCCTCACCTGCATCACCACGGGCAAAACTACCTAAAAGAACTACCTCAGAGCCCAGCCACTACTGCTGAATTAGGTATTTTTGCTCCGACACTTTCTCTCAACCTATCATCTTAGACTTTTCACCTTTACTCACAAGACCGGTAAAAACAGGACTCAGCCCGTTGAACCGAAAAGTTTTAACGCTTCGTCAACAAAAAACATCTATGCCACTGAAAAATGACTTGCCCGAAGATGCCATAGTCATCAAAGGCGACTCAAAGGTCTTCACACAACCAGTGGAGACCAGTAAAAACGCAAGCCTGGAACAAATAAAGGGCAGTCTAAAAGACTACAACGAAGAATACAGCAGCGTAGAACTCCAACACAAAGCCTCAGAGTGGCGCAGAAATGTATCTGATTGACACAAACATCCTTCTGGAAGTCCTACTCGAACAAGAAAAATCAGACGAATGCAGCGAATTCCTGAAGAAAGAAAGAGCCTCAAGAACTCCTGTAAAAAACTCAATCCTGCCGCCGATATACCAAACCAAAAAACACCAAACACAATTCTTAACTCCTCAGTCACAAAAACTTAAAGTTTGGAAAATACCGAACAGAAAACCGCTGAAACAAACAACACGTTAAAACATCTGAAAAACACTTAGAAACCTTGCAAATACTTTTAACCAAATATCAGGCCTCTATAAACGTTAAAACCTGTTTAAATAAAACTCTCAGAAAACAACTGCTATACAAAACTCATGTAGTTCAAAAACCTGGTAAAACAATTCCTGAAGGATATAAAACATTTTAAGCAATTCTATCTGTGTTCGGACATCTGTAGAACGTTCAAAAACGGTTCGTGAACGGTTAAAACAGGCCTAGACTACCAAGCATTTAAAAAGGTACTTGACCTTATTAGGCTACAAGGAAGAAACCAGATTCAGCAATACAGCGGACCCCGCTTTGATTCCCACAGATTGTTAGTACACGCCCAAGAGGAAAACGGGCCAAGGTTTTTTTACGGGAATCGGGATCCCGCGGAGCGAACACAAACCCCACTTACAGTCTTCCTCCCTGAGTGACGCTTCGACACCCAAAAACAAACAAAGAAAAAACACGGGAGAAAGAAGACCAGGGGAACACTACGCATCCTCAGGTCTCAAAAACAAAGACAAAAAACACGCGTAGAAACACACAATAGGTGCAACACACAATGCAATCAATCAAGAAGCTCACCGACAAGGTGGCAAACAACGTATCAACCATCGCTGGTTCCGCACTACTCGTAGGCGCAACCCTCACAGGAGGAGCAGCATTCGCTGCAGCCCAGAGTGGGTCCAGTGGAAACAGCATGGATCTCGGAGACTATCCACAACCATTCGTAACAGAAGACGGACAAGTACAGACAAGCATCGTCCTAGGAAGCGACGCAAAAGTAACCGACGTAGTCGGAGCAACAGAAATCGCAGGTTCACTAGGAAACGCAGCATTCAAACAAGAAACAAAATCAGTCTCCGTATCAGGAGCAGGCGGAAGCTGGAGTGCATCCAACGGAGTAACACTAGACACAGCAAACGACAACCTGTACTTCGGAGACAGCCTAGATACAGTAAGAGACACTCTAACTTCAGAGCAGTTGAGCTCACTGAAGGACACAACATTCCAGGACGACAACGGAGATGAGACAGACATCGAGAATTATCTCTACCCTGGAAGTCTACAGACAACATTCGGAAAGCCTGACGACAGAAACAACCAGGATCCGATTCACTACGTAAGCAACCCAGCAGATCCTACATCAAACAACAACCTGTTCACACTACAGGCAAACTTCGAAGACGAGATCGACTTCGCAGCTGACGACGTAGAAGACGAAGAGATCCAGCTATTCGGAAACACCTACACAGTTTCCACAGACACAACTTCCGGAGAGCTTGTCCTTTACGGATCACAGGACACAACTTCAGTAGCTTCTGGAAAATCAACAACCATCACGATCAACGGAAACGAACACACGTTCGAGGTTGTAGGAGTAACAGGAAAGAACACAGCTGCATTCAAAGTTGACGGAGAACTACAGCAGAAGGATGAAGAAGACACAATAACAGTCGACGGAACAGAAGTCAGACTTTCAGATGTAATCCAGACAAACGCTGACCAGTCTCAGGGAACCGTAACATTCGCAATCGGAAACAACGAGCTAGTCCTCAAGGAAGGCGAAGCAATTGAAGACGGCGATGGAAACGACATCGACGGAACAAAGGTCAACTTCCAGGGACTAGACGCACAGGACGACAACAACGACGACAGCAACGAAGCTGACGACAGTGAAGAGATGGCGGCTTCAGGAATCGAGATCTACGTCGGCGCACAGAACGACGACCACGAGTACATCCAGGCTGGAAACAGCTACAGTCACGAGCTATTCCCAGAATTCACATTCCGCTACGGAGGACTTGCACCTGACGCAAGCAACGCAGATTCAGAAAACGTTCACCAGGTAGAGTTCTCCACAAGCGGAGACGACACAGTCACAGTCGGAATGACAGCAGACGGTTCAAGCACAAGCCTTGAAGCACTGCACAACCCAGACCCTGCAAGCGATAACAGTTACCTACTCGGTGACGACGACGGAGACCAGTACGTAGTAAAGGAAGGAGCATCCGTCTACGAAGACGAATACGTCGCAGCTGACGCAGGAGACTTCGCACACATCTGGGAAGTCACCAACATCGACAGAGACACAGCAGGCACAAACCTAAGTGCAGGCGACGAAGCAGTAGTCACACTTCAGGACGCAGTAACAGGAGACACAGTTGAAGTTGACGTTGACGCAGCTAACCCAACAGCTAACGCAGCTAACGCTGATGAAGACTACACCGGTACAGAAGTCATCGACGGACAGACCTACCACATCACAGTTGACGGAACCGCAGATGACGCAAGCACCAATGGACGCGAAGGTTACGGTGTCCGAATGGCTTACGGTGGAGCAAGCGCAACAGTAGTCAACGATGGTCCAGACACACTGGACACAGGAGATGCAACATCACTTTACGCTCCTGTAGACACAGCATCTGGCTCAGCAATCGCACTGACAGAAGAGATCACAGGTCTGTCAAACAACACTGTAGTCGAGCTTCCTTCAACAGAATCTACAGACGCCAAAACACACAACGTCTCACTTGCCGATGGTAAAGTCAACGAGTTTACAGTTGGACAGACACTCTACCAGGCAGAGAACACTGCAGGCGCTGGAGGCGTAAAGGTATCTGTAGATCCAGATCAGAGTACAGATACAAATTACGACCCAGCCAACGCTGGAGTTCTGACAGTCCTTCCTGAGGACGACAACGACAACGAAGAATCTTACTTCGTTGGCGCAGGTTACGATGGACAGGACGATCAGATCACAGTCAACAACGCAGATTACTCAGGTGCGATGAACAACAGACAGTCATCCACACTTGAGAGCAACAACGATGTAACTGCGTACGTTGACTACTACGGAGCTTACTCCGAGTTTGACAGTGACGAGCAGAAGAGCTTCACACTGAACATCCCAGCAGGACAGTCGACCGTTGGAGCTGCTTTCACCACGCAGGCTGGAAGTCTTTCAAGTGAAGGCGGCGGATCTGGTTCAGTTCAGACCCAGATGCCTACGTGGCAGCGTGCTGACGGAGTTCTTGCTGACGACGGTAACGTCGGTCAGGTCAAGCAGAACGAGAACGTTATCCTGGTAGGAGGCCCAGCAGCTAACAGCCTTACACAGGAGCTTGTTGCTGACAACCAGACCATGCCAGCATCCGAGTACACACAGGGACAAGGTATGATCCAGTTGGTTGATGGCTTCAGTGAAGGCCACCAGGCTCTTGTAGTTGCCGGTTACAGCGGTAAGGACACGAGAGCTGCTGCAGAGTTCCTGGCTAACTACAGGAACAATCAGGATGCACTGGAAGGTAAGGAGAAAGTCACAATTTCGACTTCCACCGGTAGTGTAGTCAATTAAAGGCTGACTACACTTCCCGCTTATCTTTTCCTTTCTTCTTTAATTCCAATTCATTAAGCTTTCCAATTCATTAAGCTTTCCAGATTTGTATGATAACCGGTTCCCAGAGAATCCGTTTCGTCGATGGGTAAATATTTAAGATTTATTTCCCCGTCCATAACTATGGATTCTGAAAGGGTTAAGCAGTATTTGAGGGATTTTCAGGAAAGGGATTTGCCGGGGCTTGTTGAGAGAGATCTTCAAACTCCTGAGACTGATAAAATTGTGTCGGTTTACGGTCCTCGGAGAAGTGGTAAGACTTTTTACATGTATCAGAAAATAGTTAATCTGCTTGATTCAGGGGTAGACAAGGATCAAGTTCTTTACCTGGATTTTGAGGATACAAGGCTTTCCGGTGTTGGTTACAAGGATTTTGAGGATATTTTGAAGCTTCACTGGGAGTTGAATCCTGAGAGCAGTGATAAAGAGCTTTACATTTTTCTTGATGAGGTTCAGGTTATTGAGGACTGGGAGAAGGCTGTCAGAACTCTTTATAGTCGGGGATATGACAATATTTTCATTACGGGTTCGTCTGCTACTCTTCTAAGCAAAGAAATAGCCACGCAGCTGAGAGGTAGGACTCTTTCTTACATGATGCTGCCTTTATCCTTTAGAGAATACTTGGAGTTCAAAGATTTCCCTGTACAGAATATACCTGATCTTAGCTCAGAAAATGAAGCCGAGATAAAGAGTCATTTTGAAAACTATGTGGAGTGGGGAGGGTTCCCTGAAGTAGTTGAAGAGGAAAACGAAATGGTTAAAACCCAGATTCTTCAGGAGTACCGTGAAATGGTTGTTTACAAGGATGTAATCGAAAGACACAGTATTCAAAACCCGGTTGTCATCAAAACCTTGATTGAACATCTTTACTCATCATTCGCAGCTCCTTTCAGCCCGCATAATCTTTACAACACGCTTAAGTCACAGGGAATCAAAGTAAGCAAAAAAACCGTTTACAACTACACTGAGTACTTGGAAGAGGCGCTTGGAGTTTTCATGCTGGAGAAATGGAGTCCATCTTCTAAAAAGAGAAACTTGAGTAAGAAGAAAGCCTATCTGCCTGACACCGGGTTCGGAAACCTTTACACAACTTTTTCAGATAAGAAAGGCCAATTACTTGAAAACATTGTTTTCCTGCATCTTAAGAGAAGACAGAACCAGCATCCGCAAGAAGAACTGTACTACTGGCAGAATGAGAATCAGGAGGAAGTTGATTTCATGCTGAAGGAGAAGCAAGAGACCAAGGCATTGATACAGGTCAGCCACAGTATAGACGGCTCTGAAACAAGGGAAAGGGAAATTTCAGCACTTCTAAAGGCTTCGAAACAGTTAGAACCTGAAAAACTTAGAATAGTGACCTGGGATACAGAGAGAACTATTGAAGAAGAGGAAACCCAAATCGAACTGGTGCCGGCCTGGAAATTCCTTCCAAGCCCAGACCTATGATCACCTGGTGAAATTTCCCCAAAATGCTTCAGTCCGGCTTTTGGATAGGTTCACGATTTGGATGTTTTCTGGTTTTGTGGTTTGGTAACCGGTTTAAGTTTTGAGTTCTAACTTGGTTGTATGTCTGAGGTTGATTCTGTTTCTGACATGGTTTTGAAGCGGGCGGAGAGCCTGGGTTTTGAGGATTCTGATGAGTTGATTGATACGGCCTTGGAGACGTTTTTGGCTTCTCGCCCTGATTTGAGGCTTGACTTGGCTGTAAGTCTTTACAGGGAAGGTGAGGTGTCTTTGAGTAGGGCTGTTGAGGTTTCTGGCGTCGGGAGAACCGAGTTTAAGAGGAGTTGTCTGAAAGAGGGGTTGTGAGAAAAAGCGGTTCTGTAGATGGTTCTGTTGAAAGTTTTGATGATTACGTGGGTCAAAAATGATTGTTGCTGATACTGATTTCCTAAGTGCTTTCCTGAAGATTGAGGAATTGGACTTGGTTCTTGAAGTTTTTTGAAGAGAGTGAAGTTGTTATTCCTGTTCAGGTTAGAGAAGAGCTTGTTCAAGAGCTTGAAGAAGAGTTAGGTGAAAAAATTAGAGTGGTTGAAGCTGATCCCGTAACTGATTCCTGTCTTGGTAGAGGTGAGAGAGCTGCCATAGCAGTGGCTGATGAGGAAGACTTGCTTTTGATGAATGATAGGAAAGCGACTGAGAGGGCGTCTAAGGAAGGGCTGAGAATAGTGACTATCCCTGGATTCCTTGAAGTAGTGAAGAGGGAGAGAGGAGAAGAAGTTACATCCGATTTGGCGAATCAACTGAGGGAAGAAGATAACTACAGGTTTTCTAAACAGGAAATTGACAGACTAAACCTGGATTCTCACCGATAAAAGCTTAATAGACAACTCTTGTGGTTGGAGTCGGCTACAAGTTTCACTTTTAGTCTTCACTGAGGAAGTCGTCAGCCATGTCTTTGTTGATCTTGTCGGCAATTTCTTCTACCTCTTCTTCTGTTAATTCACTGCTTTCGGCGATTTCATCCATTACCTCGAAATCCTTCAATTTTTCAATCGCTTCCAGATCTACTATCTTCTGTTCAAATGCATCGCGTGCGACCTGGCTCCAGTTGATCTCTTGGTGGTCCGACATCTTATCCTTGAATTCATGTGTTATGGGTAGGAGAGTTTCCTCAATGCAGGAGGCTTTTAGAGGAGGTAAACTGGTTTAAGTCTTGAAGCCTATTTGTTTGGTATGGTTGATGTTGTTGTTGATGATGATGTTCGGCATGGTAAGCCCGTTATTGAAGGTACTCGTGTGACGGTGGAGGAGGTTTTAGGTATGCTTGAGGCAGGTATGGATTTTGATGATATTGAAAGTGAGTACGGTGTGGAGAGGGAAGGTGTTCAGGCTGCTGTAAGATATGCTTCTTCGTTTATGAAGGGGGAGAAGACCGGTTCACTGGCTTGATGCTTTATGGATTTCTTAATTGATGAAAACTTGCCGAATAGTCTTTCCGAAGAACTTAGAGACCATGGTTTTGAAGCAGAAAATATCAGGGAGCTTGATAGGAAAGGAGATCCGGATTCTGAAGTTTTCAACGTTGCCTTAGAAAATGATGCCGTTCTAATTACAAGGGATTTAGAGTTTGGAAGTCCTGAACACTATGATACAGGGAAGTATGAAGGGTTACTGATTGTTAGATTGGGTGTTTCCCTGAAGGCGGAAAAACTTGTGAGTAAAACTGTAGATGCCATTGAGGAGATAGGATTTGAAGACCTGAAGAGCTCTATAACTGTTTTAGAAAGCGGCAGGTATAGGACTAGAGAGATATAATCTCTCGTTGTTTGTAAACCAGTTATCCGAACACTTTAGCTCTGAAGACTTTCAAAACACTGTTTTTGAAGTATCGTTCCGGTGATTCTCCTGAGGAATTAACTGGAAGTTTTGAACGGTTGGAGCTGTCTGATGTCTACGGAGCTATTTCTTTCTATCATTCCATGTGGTAACCGGTTTAAGTTTTGAGTTGTAAACCGGTTGTATGTCTGAGGTTGATGTTGAGTCGGTGGCTCGTATTACTGGTGAGTCCGAGGAAGAGGTTGTTCGGCGTGGTTTGGAGTCTTATGTTGAGTCTGAGCTACGTCAGTGTCGGGCCAGGGTTAAGGAGTTGGAACGTGAGTACGGTGTTGGGTCTCTTGAAGAGCTTGAGAATGAAGTTGAGTCAGGCGGTGTTGAGGAGCATCCTGCCTGGGAGGCGGTTATTGAATGGAGGAATCTGAAGGACAGGATAGAGAGACTGGTTTCTCGTCGAAAAGTGATTGAAGACGCCAAGTAGGCCTGGAAGAGTTTCTAACTGAAGTAGATGAAAAGTTCTTCAGCTAAACCGGTTTAAGTTTTGAGTTCTATGTCTTGGTTATGGAGAAGGTTGTGGTTGATGAGGATGTGATGGATGGTCAGCCCAGGGTTAGAGGTACGAGGGTGAGAGTTGTTGATGTAGTTGGTTTTTACGAGGTAAGAGGTCTTTCTCCTCAGGAGATCGAGATGCCCGGTGTTGTAAAGATAAACGGCTTTCCTGAGCCTTCAGAGCTTGCTGACAGTATTATGGAGAACTTGGAGCCGGTTTCTGAGGAAGACATGAGAAATTTCCTATGTGAAACTGTTTAAGTCTTGGAGTTCTAAACCGGTTGTATGTCTCGTCATCGTGAGGCTTTTGAGGAGGTGCTTTCATGGATAAGGAAACGGTTGAAAAAGTGAAACAGAAACTGGAGAAAACTGCTGAAGACAAAGACCTGCAGCTGGATAAAGTTTTAGTTTTCGGTTCTCGCGCAAGCGATGACTACAGAGAAGATAGCGATATCGACTTACTAATCGTTTCCAAGGACTTTGAGGGAGTGAACTGGAACAAAAGACCGAGACATTTCTACCTCAACTGGGATTATGACAGGCTCCCGGAGCCGGAGTTCATATGCTTAACTCCCCAAGAATTTGAAGATAAAAAAGAGGAAAAACCTCATATCGTCCGTACTGCTGTAGATGAAGGAGTCAGCATCTAGCCGGTTAACTCATATACCTCTCTTTGTATCTAGGCCTTGTCTGAAAGTTTTACTTCAAAACCCATGCATGCCTTTTAGCATTTTAGTGCTATAAGAGTAGCACTTTAATGTTGCATCATGGCTTCGGTTGATATACCTGCGGGGCTTGAAAGAGCGATAGACGAGGAAGTTGGGGAAGAAAAGATTTACAAGAACAAAAGCGAGCTTATCAGAGATGCAATCAGAAGGCTCCTAGAGGAAAAAGGCAAGATCAACAACAAGAAACTATCAGATGAAGTAGTTCAAAACATCAGAGAAGCCAAGAAATCCGACGAATGGAACAACTGGGAAGACCTGAAAGAACAGTAATTCCCCCCATTCCTATCTTAACAGTTTCCTTCTCCATCGCTTTCACTCCGAACATCTCTTCCTTATCTACAGCAAACAGTCCAAAAACACCTGTACCCAAAACCTTTCCTTCTGAACTCTTCAATACAAGTTAGTCGACACATACACCACATCGTCCGGAACTACACTCAGCGATCAAAAATATCTTCCCGACCCACACACAGATCCAACAAACCTTCTCCCCTTCCTCATCATATTCCAGCAACATACTTCCAACCAGAAAAACAAATCAGAAAAAAATAGCCGGCAGCCAAAACCTGACAACACAAAAAACACAGAAAAACCCCTCCAAAACCACTGATATCAGGAAAAACACGGCTGAAAACCTTTGAAACCCCAAAAAACCAGCCGACACCAGCCAGAAAACAGAGCCATCAACTAGAAAAACCAGATATAGTCGTCCTCAACCAGTAAAAACCCGGTTACAACAGGGAAACCTTTTAAAGAGTCCTCCAAGTTAACCATAATATATCTATTCAAAAACAACTACAATCATTCCCCCAACATTACAGGTGATAAACCAAACAACATGACAACACACAACACAACTTCTACGGCCAAATATGCAACCCTCTTATCAGTTTTCCTCCTGGCAACAGGCATGGCGGCGGCTTCCGTCTCAAGCATCACAGGAGACTCTGCCGACAACGTCG